>JBHHYR010000006.1:0-48847 GCA_046757585.1 Binatia bacterium
ACGCAAAATCGCTTACCCTCGCTACGGTGCCTGTTTTTCAACGGACTGCTAGGGCGGCGCGGTCCGCTTCGATCTGGCCGGCTCGGACGTATCGGCGGAGCACCTGCGCCACCTCCACATCGATGAGGTGCGGCGCGCCGATCGTCAGATCCGGATCGCCGATACGCGCCGCAACCTCCGTGCCCGCCTTGGTGTTCAGAAGAAGCTCAAGGGCCGCTGACGCGTCGAGCACGATCACCGGGCTTCTCGTTCCTCGCGTAGTGCTCTCGCTGCCGGCGGACGAACCTTCAGCGGCGGTAGCTCAGCAACCCGGCGCAGCAACTCATCGCGGTTCGGTCGGTCCAGGGAGCGTTTGATCTGCCGCAGTACATACTCGGACATCGAAATGCCTTCGCTGGCGGCGCGAACCTTGAGGCGGCGGTGAACCTGCTCGGGGACATTACGAATCTGAATCACGGTTGACATGACGACTGCATAGTTTCATGCACATTTCATGTCAAGCTCGCATCGCGCCTTGGTAAATTGTGCACGTTGTCCCGTCCGTGCGCTTGCAAAGTGGGTCCTGGCGCAACTTGAACTCCAACGCCCCGGGACAGGCGCAGACCAGACGGCGGGCTCCCCGGCCGGCTAGCGCTTGTACGTACCCATGAGCTGCACCTCGCCCAGCACGTGCCCCTCGATCGCCCGCAGCACATCCGCTTTGGTGGCCCGCGGCTTGAGATCGGTCGGCGCGTCGAGCGCGTACAGCTTGAAGAAGTAGCGGTGTGGCTTGCCCGGGGGCGGACACGGGCCCCCGTAACCGATTTTCCGGAAGTCGTTCACACCGTGCTTGCCGCCGCTGGCAAGCGTCTCATCCGGGGCGACGCCCTGGGGCAACTGCGTGACCTCCGCTGGCATGTCGTACAAGACCCAATGGACCCATGTTCCCATCGGGGCATCCGGGTCGTCGGCAATGAGCGCGAAACTTTTCGTTCCCGCCGGTGCGTCGCTCCAATGGAGCGCGGGCGACTGGTCCACTCCGTCGCAGGTGTGCTGCTTGGGAATGGGTGCGCCAGGTTGAAACGCCGAGCTTGATAAAGTGAATGCCATCGTTGCACCTCCCGCCACCGCAGCCGGCAGGCCAACGGCGCAAACCAATGCAAGCATCCGCCGCCCGCCTGCTCGTCGGCTACGAATCATCTCCCACACTCTAGCGCCCCTGGTAGGAGCGCGTCCAGACGTGCAGCGGTACTTTCGAATGACCCGCGCCGGCCTTGCCTGAGCCGGTAGCAAACGCTCGGGGATTCGGTTACCCTGCCGGCGTGCCGTCACTTCACAGCCCCACCATCGCGCTGCGGCGCCTCCGCGGGCGCCTGGCACGGCTGTTCTTCGGGGGATTTTTTCGCTTCCTCGTGGTTGCCGTCAGCCTCTCGGAATGGTGCGTGATCTGGTGGCTTTTCCCGGACTTCGTCGAGTCGTTGCCGGCGGCCGGGCAAGTAACGGGACCGCTGCTGTTCTACATCATCAATCAGGCGCTGGCAGTCAGTTCCCAGCCTTTGCGGCGCCACCGTGTCTGGCTCGGTCCGGCGCGCCGCTGCTACTATGCCTTCGCCTTCACCTCCTTGTTCTGCGCCAGCTTTTTGGCTGTGACGGGCGTGCTCTGGATGGCCGCGAAAGGCTCCCTCGGCGCGATTGCTCAAGCGCGGACTGCGGGTGCCGGTTTGCTCGTGGACTCGAACCTCGATACGAGCTTTCGGTGGCTGGCCAACGCCGGAATGGCGGTTATCAGCATCGCCTTTGCCTATGGCTACACGATCGGCCAGTGGCGGCTGCGCATCACGCGTCTCCGGCTACCGTTGCGCCACTGTCCGCCGGCACTCAACGGCCTGCGCATCGTCCAGGTCAGCGATATCCACATCGGACAGAATCTCACCCGGAAACAGCTGGCGGGTTTCGTCGCGCGGGTCAATGAATTACGACCAGACTTGATCTGCATTACGGGCGACATCATCGACTCCCCGTCGGCACGCATCGAGAGTTCCCTGCAAGTCCTCGCGCAATTGCACGCACCGTACGGCGTGTTCGCCATCCTCGGGAATCACGACCACTACGCGGGGGCAGCCCGTGTCGAGGCCCTGCTGCGGCGGTGCACCGGGTTCACCGTTCTGCGTGATCAGAGAACGGCGATCACTATCCGAGGGCACCGGCTCCACATAGTGGGCCTCGACGACCGGGGCCGCGACTGGGCCCGGGGGGTGAAAGGGACTCGGCACCTGACCGCCACGCTGGCGGCAATTGCCCCGTGCGAACCCGTGCTGTTGCTTTCCCACCGCCCGGATATCTTCGCGCAGGCGGCGGCAGCCGGCGTAGCCCTGACCTTGTCGGGTCACACCCACGGGGGACAGATTGGCGTGCCGTGGTTCAACGGCCGAGTACGCAATCTGGCCGAGTTCGTCACGCGGTTCGACCGTGGGCTGTTCGAACGTGACGGGCGCTACCTATATGTCAACTGCGGCCTCGGCGTGACGGGACAGCGCGTCCGGCTCTGTACGCCGCGGGAAATCACACTCATCCAAGTTCAGAACCTTCCCTCCCGCGCCCTCGCCGCGTAGCGTGGGCGTATCGATTCGACGGGCACAGCCGCGGCGCCTGGACATCACGCGAGGAGGCCCGAGGCGGAGGTCGGGTTGTGCTCGCAACGCAGGTACCGCCAGTGCATCGGTTAGGCGCGTGTTTCGACGGCCGTGGCGTGCAGCGCAACCAGCGAGTCGGGACAAAAGTACATGAAGGCCTTTGCGGCCAGCACTGCAACCAACAGATCGTCGACAAATCCCGGCAGAACGGGGCTGTCTCGGACGAAATCCATCGGCAACAGCCAGTACAGCAGTGCCGCCGCGAGGATGAGCCGGGCCCTGTACGGAGTCCGGCGGTCCAGGACAATGCGAAAGAACGTCCGCGTGCCGTATCCCAGATCGCGCGACACGGCTTCCAAACTGTTGCGCCGGAAGTCGAACATGCGCAGATCAATGACGGACGTCACCGCTGCAACGAGCAGAAACACGGCAGCTGACCACAACAGCCAGAGCCAGAGCACAGCTACGCGTTCCGTTGTGCCGGCCAGGCGGCCCGCCGAATGCTCGGCGCGCGTGATCATGCGGTGAATGCGGCCGCCCAGCCCCGGTGCGCACCACGTCAGCGCATCAGCGGACACCGCCAGCACCCGCCACCGCGGGGTCCACCCGCCGGCCACTGGCTCGGCTGCGGCGGGGCGCAAGACCGCGGCGAGCAGCACCACGCACGCTCCGTACGTGACCAACGCCCGACGCCACTCGGCGTCTGCTCCGTTCATGATGCGCTGTTCTCCTACGCCCGATGCCTCATTGTCGCGCTGTTGCTGGCTGTGTCCCCGGTTGCCAGACCTTGTAGTTGCTGACACGCCATATACCCCCGTTGCGGCGGACATGCACCATCAGCGAAGGTTCGACCGGCTGATCGCCCGGCACGACCACAGTCAGCCGAAAGGAGAACGTGCGGGCGTCATCCTGAATCTGCTCGTCCACCTGCCGATAATAGATCCGGGGCCGCTCTGCGGCCGTACCCGGAGGCTGTTGGCCGAGGAGGCGCATTTCTTCCTCAACTTTTGCCCGTGCGAGACCTGTGGTCAGGGGCAACGTGCCCTCATGATCCACCTGGACGAAGAAGTGGTCAACAAATGCGCGTGCAACGCCTTGCGCCGAAGCCGTCGGGCGCGCACAGGCCCCTGCGATGCCTAGGCACAGCATTGGCCACACGAGGGTGAGCCGAAGTGAACTGCGAGACATTGCGAAACCCCGCGCGTCGTCGTAAGCACCTCACAAAGTCTTGAGGTGCATATGCGAGATTGCAGATTTCGGCGGTGCTTTCAATCGAGAGGCGGCTTCAGGGGTACGCGACCAGGGCACCCCTGTACGTCCGGCCGCGGCCCTTGCGTCGAACGGAGAGTGTGATGCGCCCCCCCACGTTCTCGTCGCTTCTCGTCAGCGCAGGCGTCGCTGCCGTCTTCATCGCCAGCGGCGCCGTCGCTACCGGCAATCCCACCGCCGCCAGCCGGCGGACGATCTCGGTCACCGGGCATGGAGAAGTGACTGCTGCGCCGGATATCGCGGTACTGACCGTCACCGTGGAAACGACAGCGCCCAGAGCCGCCGACGCCGTGCGCGACAACGCCAGCCGCAGCGTCAAGGTTGTCCGTGCCCTGAAGGGGTTGGTCGGAGACCAGGACACGATCACGACGACGCGATACTCCCTGGAACCCCGCTACGAACCTGCCAAGCGCGGCGGGCAGACTCCGCCGCACATCATCGGCTACGTCGCCCGCAACGCGGTCGAAGTGCGAAGCCGTAAGATCGAGGCGGTTGGTGCGTTCATCGACGCCGCAACCACCGCAGGTGCGAACCGCGTCAGCGGCCTCCAGTTCACACTGTCCAACCGTAACAAACCATTACGTGCAGCCCTGAAGCAGGCCGGGGCAGAGGCACGGGCCCAAGCGGAAAGCGTGGCGCATGCGCTCGGTGTCACCCTCGGGAGTGTCACCTCAGCCACCACCTCGACCGGGCCGATCGTGCAGCCGCGTTACTTCCAGGGACGCGGCATGGCGGCTGCGATGAAAGCGCGGCCGCCTACGCAGGTGGAGCCCGGCACAATTTCCGTGTCGGCCACCCTGCAGGTCACCTATGAAATCCAGTAGCGCGAGTCCCGGCCCCACCGGCTCCTGGGCGCCGGGAACTTCACGCCCAGCGCACGTGTTGGCAGGTATCGGGGCATCACGGGAGGAGCCAAATGCCGTTGATCCGTCTCCGTCGAGGCTGGGAGCTCGCTGAGCGCCTCGCCACGCCCGAAAGCGTGTTTCTCAGTCGCCGGCGCTTTCTGCAAACCGCGGCGCTCGGCACGATCGCATGGGCCACTGGTTGCCGGGACCGCGCCGAACCTGGAGCCAGCCGTGCAGCTCGGGCGGACGCCGAAGCAACAGCGCTGAGCGCGCCGGCTTTCACCGGCGCGTATCCCGCCAAGCGCAACGCCGCCTTCAGGCTCGATCGGCCGCTCACCGAGGAGGCGGTCGCCAACCGCTACAACAACTTCTACGAATTCACGAGCAATAAGGACGTCTGGAGATACGTTGGAAGGTTTCGGCCCTGGCCGTGGACCATCGTAACGGACGGACTCGTCACGAAACCACAAAAGTGGGACGTGGAGCAGCTCGTTCGTACGATGCCCCTGGAAGAACGGCTCTACCGCCACCGCTGTGTCGAGGCTTGGGCCATGGCCGTACCGTGGACCGGGTTTCCTCTGAAAGCCCTGATCGAACGGGCAAAGCCGTTGTCGTCGGCGAAGTTCGCTCGCTTCGTCAGCTTTCTCCGGCCGGCGCAGGCGCCCGGCCAGCGCAATATTCGCTTTCCCTGGCCCTACTTCGAAGCCCTGACCATGGCCGAAGCGACCAACGAGCTGGCGTTCGTGGTGACGGGAATCTACGGGCACCCCTTGCCCGTGCAACACGGTGCACCTTTGCGTCTCGCCATTCCGTGGAAGTACGGCTACAAGAGCCCAAAATCGATTGTCAAGATCGAGTTCGTCGAGTCCCAGCCGGCGACATTTTGGAATCAGCTGGCACCGCAGGAGTACGGCTTCGAATCCAACGTCAACCCGCGAGTTCCGCATCCTCGCTGGTCGCAAGCGACCGAACGAATCCTTGGTACCAACGAGCGGCGGCCAACGCAGCTCTACAACGGCTATGGTGAGTACGTCGCCGCGCTCTACAATCGGTGAGAGCCGGCGGTCCAGTCCTAGCAGCCCCCCGAGTTCCCGCCGCAGCGGGCGGACATGACGAGTCGGGACTCCAGGAACCGCCTGCAGCCGCGGACTCGATCTTCGGAGCAGGCTCTCAGCGGTTGCGCCGCCCGGTACGGCGGAGGATCTGCGCCATGTAAGCGACACTCTCGCGCAGCATGTAGCGCGTGGCGCGCGATTGAACGACGAACCGTACCACCTGTATCCAGCTCAGGGGCTGCGTGACCACCTCGACATGGCCTCGTCTGATCGCGTCCACCACGGCGGTCCGATCCGCCGGTGCATCGATGAGTGTGAACGTGTGGCCGAGCTGCCAGAGGAAATGCGTATCGGAATTGCCGACCACGGGCAGGTTGGCCCGCCGTGCATGCGCGGCCGCGCGGCGATTGAACTGCGGGGTCTGCTTGGTGTACAGCCCGGAAAACTCCACGGCGTCGATGCCTGCGTGCTGCTGGAGGAACCGTGGGCCGATGCCCATGCCGACTGGGTATAAAGGATGGGGCGCCACGACCAGTGCGTCGGACGTCTTTCGCCTCACGACGTCGGCCATCGTGCAGACCCCGGGCGGAAACTCGGGGAAGTTCAGCAACAGCAGATGGTACCCATCGACCGTCGCCTCCATGCCGCGCAGCAGCAACACTCCGCGCGCTGCTGCGTAACGTGTCGCATCGCCGTCGTAGGGCACAGATTCATGGCATGTGATCGCCAAAACGTTCAGCCCGAGTGCGGCGGCGCGGTCGATCAGCTCGCCCGCGGAGTGGCGCACGAAATGCCCGTCCATCGGGTCAGCGTCGATGTGATGATGGAGATCGGCACGCAACATCACAGGCAGCCTACCAACCAGCTCGCACCTTCACAAGTTCATCTTTGTTCTCTGGGTCCTCCGGGCAGACCTCCCCCACGCCCCTTTGGTTTGCGCCGTGCTCGCGCTACAAGGCAGCCATGGACATGAAAGACAGAGTTGCACTCGTAACCGGCGCGAGCCGTGGGGTTGGACGAGCGATTGCGATCGCGTTGGCGCAAGCGGGAGCCGACGTCGCTTGTGCGGCCCGGGCCACTGACGCGGCACCGTTGAAATTGCCGGGCACGATCGATGGGACGGTGCGGGAGGTCGAAAGCCAGGGGCGCCGAGGACTCGCTGTTCCGACCAATCTTGTAGATCCGGGAGCAGTCGACCGGATGGTGCAAACCACACGCGAGCACTTTGGGCGCATTGACATCTTGATCAACAACGCCGCCATTACCTTCCCCGGCGACCTCGACGTACCGATGAAACGGTACGAGCTGATGATGCACGTCAACGTGCGGGCACCGTTGCTCGCCATACGCGCGGTGACCCCGCACATGATCGCACAGGGCGGCGGACAGATCGTGAACATCTCATCCGCCGCCGGGTTGTACGTCTTCCCCGGCCTGATGGTCTACGGCATGTCGAAGGCTGCGCTCGAGCGTCTCAGCATCGACGCGGCGCAGCAGCTGCGGCCACACCGGATCGCGGTGAATACGTTCCGCATCGACGTCCCCGTGGCTTCCGAAGGCTTCGTTGCGAACCTGCCTGACGTCGACCGCTCGTCCTGGGAACCCACCGCCGTTCCAGCCGAGGGGGTACTGTGGCTGCTGCGTCAGCCGCCGGGGTACACGGGACAGCTCGTGAGCATGACAGAGCTCCGCGAGCAACAGGGCATTATGCAGTCACGCGCGGCGCAGCCGTTCACCGGGTTCCAGTTTTCCACCTAGCAGTCCGTTGAAAAACAGGCGCCGCCGCCCCACACCGGAGTCCGTCGATCCGGGCGCGGTTTGCGTCCGTGCCGTCGGGCCGTGCGGGCCGCGTGGGGGCAGCCGCCGGGGGGCAGTCAGCGCAGCTTCCACTGCACGCGCTCGCCCGATGCGAACGCTGCCTGCCCTTGGCGGATGGATTCCTGGCTCGTGCCCAAGCCGACGAAGGCATACCCGAGCGCCAGGGCCTGCGCCCGTGAGAGCTCTCGGGCCGCCCAGATTGCCCGGACGGTTCCCTGGATTGCCAGGGACGGCGCCGAGGCAATGGCACAGGCGCACCAGGCGGCTGCTTCGTGTAACTTTTCCGCCGGCACCACTTCGGAGACGAGCCCAATCTCACACGCACGCCGCGCTGACAGGCGTTCGTGGTTGCCGAGCAAGCTAAGGCGCATGATTTCATGGAAGGGCATTTTCTGGAGCATGTGCATTGGTTCGAAGGCAGCGGTCATGCCGTACGTCACGTGCGGGTCGAAAAACGTGGCATGCTCGGCTGCGATGATAAACTCCACCTCCCCGAGCATGTAGAAGGCGCCGCCACACGCCATGCCGTTCACCGCTGCGATGACAGGCTTCCACAGGTCGCAACTCTTGGGACCGACGTTGCTGCCGGGGTCGTCGAACATGAACGGCGTCGACGCTGCGCCGACCACGCGCTTGCCGCCTGCGGGCTGCGCCCCCATCGTCTCGGTCCGGTCAATACCCGTGCAGAACGCCTTCGCCCCCGCCCCCGTGAGCACGGCCACGCGGACGTCGTCGTTGCGGCGCAGCCCACGCCACAGGTCGTGCAGCTCACGTTGCATCTGCACGTTGAAGGCATTGTGCACCTCGGGGCGGTTCAGCGTGACCCACGCCACACCGTCCTGTTCCTCATACAACAGGGTCTGATACTCGGCCATCACGGATCTCCTTGACACAATCTCCCTGACTCCAACCCTCGCCTCTCACGCGTCGAAAGACACCGGCAGGTGGTTCGGCGACCGGAACGCGAGGCCGACGACCTGTGATCCCTGTGAAGGGTCGAGACGCAGGTGGGGGAGCCGATCAAGCAGTGCGTTCAGCGCAATCGTCGCTTCCAGGCGTGCCAGGTGGGAGCCCAGGCAAAAGTGCCGGCCAAAGCCGAACGCCACGTGGTCCTCGCCGTGGCGGTGCATGTCGAAGCGTTCGGGATTCTCGAAGTGTCGTTCGTCCCGATTCGCCGAACCAATGGCCGCTAGAATCGGGGTGCCTGCAGGAATCTCCACGCCGGCGAGGGTTGTTGCCGCCGTCGTTTCACGCGCCGCGAACTGCACCGGTGCTTCCCACCGCAACGTTTCTTCGATCACCCACCGCACCTGGGAACGATCCGCGCGGACCTCTTCCAGTTGTTCCGCATGCGTGAGCAACGCAAAGAGCGCACTCCCGATCAGGCGGTACGTGGTATCCGACCCGGCTGGAAGCAGCAAGCGCAGAAAGCTGTAGATCTCTTCGTCGGTCAACCGATGGCCATCCACCTCAGCATGGGTCAGGGTGCTCAGCAGGTCGTCGCCCGGCTCCGCTTTGCGCCGCTCGACGATTGGGCGCAGGTACTCGACGAGCTTGGCCGCCGCCGCCAACCCCTTGGGCGGGTCGTCGGCAAAGCCGATCAGATCCAGCGACCAGCGCTTGAAGGTATCATAATCGCGGATCGGCACACCGATGATGTGCGCAATAACGCGCAGGGGAAATGTTCTGGTAAACTGGGCCACCAGTTCGGCGTGTCCATCGGGCGCGAAACGATCGATCATCTCGTGCGCGATGCGGGCAACGGTCTCGGGGAGTTCGCCCCGGAGCGCTTTCGGGACGAACGCGGGCGAGATGATGTTGCGGTGCCGCATATGCTCAGTTCCATCCATCTCGAGAATGGTTCGTCCCATCACGAGCCCGGCTCCCTTGGCATTCGCCCGCGACGAGTACAGTGTCGCGTCCTTCAAAACGCTGAGCACGTCAGCGTAACGGGCAACCAGATATCCAGGAACGAAGGGCAGATCGAAGTACTTGACCGGCTCCCGCTGGCGGAGCCGCGCATACGCCGGGTACGGGTCCGGCACCCCGCTCATGAAGTGACCGCCAAAGGTTTCGATGAGATCAGTCATCGGGTTGGATCCGTGTCCAGCCGACTGTGGCAGCCATCACTGCGACACCAGCCCGCGCCAAGATCATTGCAGCGCATACAGTGCGGCTGCGTTTTCGGCGCAAATCTGCTGTCGTTCACCCTCCGGCACACCCGCGAACATTTCGTTGGCAATCTTCCGAGAGTACGGCCAGTCGGAAATATGGTGTGGGTAGTCCGTCGACCACATCATGTTTGCAATGCCAACCGCGTGACGGTTGCGGATGCCGTAAAAATCTTGGACAAAAGTCACCAGCCAGTTCCGGTGGAAGTAAGCGCTAGGCAGCATTTGGAGCTCGACCTTCGCCCAGGCGCGGTTGCGCCAGTAGCGGTCGTCGAGTTGTTCCAGAAAGTACGGGACCCAGCCGGCGCCCGCCTCCACCGAGATCAAGCGCAGACGGGGAAAACGATCAAAGAGGCCGGACAAGATCGTCTCGGCGATGATGAACGGCATACTGTCGATTCCGGCGCACGAGTACCCCACCAGGCTCTTCGCCCCCGCGGTGAGCAGGCCGGTGGCCTCCGCCATACCCGTGGTCACGCCCCCCTTATGGCCTGCCGGGGCAGCCGCTTGCCGGGACGCGACGCCCAGATGGATGCTCACGGGCATCTCCAGCTTCTCTGCTTCCGCCCAGAAAGGCATGTCCTCGATCGACGGCGAGGGCGCACCGCTCGGCCAGCTTGACAGGATGACGCCGCGCAGCCCCATCGACTTGCCGCGCCGCATTTCAGCGACCATCTCCTCCACGCCAAGGTTGGGCATCTGTGCCAAGCCGATGAGGCGGCCGGGATTCGCCGCCATGAACTCGCGTGCCATCCAGTCATTGTAGGCTCGGATGCCTGCCTGATGGAACTCCTTGTCGTCATCGAGCATGAAATGACGCATGGTCCGCTGCGACGGGTAGAGCACTTCAGCGTCGATGCCGTCCGCGTCCTGCTCTTTGAGGCGTTCTGGCCCGCAGAAGGCGCCTTGATTGACACGGTCGTAGCGGGCCCCTGTCCACCTGAATTGCTCGTAGGTCCGGCCCCGGTAGGTGGTGACCAATCCCAAAGGAACGGGTGGCGTGCCGGGACGATACTGCCAGGCGTCGCCCCCCTCGGCGTCTTTCACCAGCTGTGGCGCCCGCGCTAGGTATTTCTGCGGCAACCACTTTTTCCAGAGATCTGGCGGCTCAACAACGTGCGAATCAGCGGAAATCATGCGGCGAGACGACATCGTCCTTCCTCCTTCTTGCAGTTGCTCTCTGTGTCCCGATCGTGCGGTATGGTGTTCCTCCTACGTACCGACTACGTGAAACGCAAGCAACTGTCCGCTGCCGAGTCAGCGGGGAGGGCGCAGCTTGTTGTAGTAGTCGGCACGTTCCCGGCGCAGTTCCGCGAGTCGTTGATCGGCCTCGCGAGAGAGCCTGCTCTTGCGGTTCAACACGTAGCGGACGCCGACGAGGGCGATTGCCGCCGCGACGGCAACGGCAGGGTGCGCACGCAGGTACACGAACACCGTCGCGAGTTGTTCCATAGGCCACGACCTCCGCTGCCCAGGCTATGGTGTGTACGGCCGCTTCACAAGCCTGCTGGCAGAGCGGCGCGCGAGCCACCAGCCTGCGTCGGACTGGAGACCCGGGTGCGGCTGCCGGTTCAGCGCCGGCCTCAGGGGCCGGCTGGCTACAACGCTGTGCCCGTTTCGTGCTCCGAAGGAGTCATGCCGTACCTGTGGAACGCCGCCGCACGCGGGCCAGCCGCGCGGCCTCGGCAGCAGCTATGCGTCGCGCTTCCCGGACGATGAAACGCGGCTTGAAGGTCATGATTGACACCGGTAAGAGCGTCATGGAGCTGAGGAAGCTCACGGCCATCCACAGAGCCAGGAGCAAGCCCATCTCCGAATCAAACCGGATATTCGAGAACGTCCAAAAGAGCGTGCCGGCGATCATGCTGCCAGCCGTGAACGTCACCGCCTTACCCGACGTCGTCATGGCTCGGTGCACGGCAGCCTCCAGGTCGCCCAGCGTGCGATACTCCTCGATCGTCCGGCTGACGATATACAGCCCGTAATCGATCCCGAAGCCGACACCGACGGTCACGATCGGCAGGGTGTTGATGTTGATGCCGATGCCCCGTGCGCCCATGTACGCGTTCACGATGCCATTTGCGACCAGCAGCGGTGTGAGCATGAAGAGGCCGGCGACAAACGAGCGGTAAGTGAAAATGAGGATCAGGTAGATGGTGCCGAACCCCAGCACGTTCATCAGGACGTCATTGCGCAAGAGTTCCTCGTTCGCCGCCGCCAGCACACCGATCAGGCCCCCGGCGAGTTTGAACACCGCCTTCCAGGGTGCGCTGACAGTGGTGTCGACGTTGTGTCCGTTGCGTTGCAGTTTCAGGTCGAGCAGCACAGAGGTATTCGCTGCCTGCATCAGGGCGGTTCGGAACTCGGCGGCCGTGCTGACCGGGCGCTTGCCCACTGCGAGAACGCGGTCTCCGACCTGGAAGGGTCCCTGGCCGCTGGCCACACTCCCCACGACCCACGAGGGCCCCGCCTTCTCCCACACCGGCTCGGGACGCAGGGCGGCGATCACGGGCGGCTGGTCGTCCGTACCCTTCAGCGTGATACCGAGATCATCTATTTCGATCCCGGAGATGAACTGCTTGCACTCCTTGATAATCCGTCGAATGTTCTCACCCTTGTGATCCTTGCAGAAGAAGGTCACGTGGGCGGTGGTATAGCTCGGATCGACGTACTTCGCGGTTTCGGTCGGCGGCGAGCCGGAAAAGTAGATGAAGAACAGCCCGCCGACGTCCACCCAGTTATCCGGGATCACCCCCCACTTCGGCTCCAACTCGTGGAAAACCATGTTGACCGCGCGAATGATGTCGGCCAGCGAGAAGCTGTAGCCGACGGATGGATCACGTTCCAGGTAGCGCTGGAACCCCTCCATATGGTGGAGCGTACCGGGATCCTTCATCGCATCCTTATCATAGCCTTCGTTCACCACGATCAGTGGCTCCACGCCGCCGAACTTGTCCTGAATCTTCTTGTGCGAGACGTTGTACGGCGCATCCGGGAACAGAATGGGGGACGCGGAGGTGGGATCTCCAATGATCAGGTCCCGCCAGAAGTAACCAGACACCACGATGGCGAGCACCATGGTGGTGTACGTCAGCACCACGCCCGTACGCGACAGCAGCCCGCCCACGCAGGCGTCGATCAGACGTTTGAATACGCCGCGGTCGCGCACAGCGATGATGTGTTTTTTCGGTGGGTCGAGGTAGTAGTACACGATCGGGTTGAGTAGCAGCTCACTAACCACGATGGTGGCGATCCAGAAGGAGGCGCTGACCGCCAGCTTCTGGAGCATCAGAATCGGCACGAGCAGGATGACCAGCACCCCGAACGCGTCGGTCAGGATGCCCGACAAGGTGGGGACGAAGAGTTCGGCAAACGCGTCGATGATCGCCTCGTTCTTGTCCCCCGTGCGTCCGTAGGTCTCATAGTAGCGGTCGTGCATCTGCACGGAATGACTCACGGCCCGCGCCGTAATGAAGAAGGGGATCACCAGGGCAAGCGGGTCGAGCGCCAGGCCGATCAGATGAATGAAGCCGAGACCCCAGATGGCAGCGAAAACGCCGGAAATCGTGGGCCGCAGGGCGCCGCGCCAATCCTTGAAGTAGATGTACAGCAAGATCCACAACAACAGGATCGTGGCCCCGAAGATGTACGTCGTTTCCCCCGCGTAGTCGTACACCCACCCGTACAAGCGGGGCTCACCGGCCACGTAGATCTCGGTGTTCGCGTCGCGGTACGGGTCCACGACGTTTTCATTCACTTCCTTGAAGATGCGCTTGTAGTCGAGCCTGCCTTCGATGAAGTTGGCGCGAATCAGGGCGGCTTTGTCATCGAGCGACACCAGCAGGCCATAAATGTTCTCCGCATTGTGTACGATGCGCCGGATCGCCGCCGCTCCTTGGGGCGTCTTGACGAGCCCTAGCATCACAGGCTGCGCGCGCATGGTGCCGCCCGCGGCGACCTTCAGATAGCGCACGGTACGATGTGCAATCGAATCGATCTGGTTGTGGTTGACCCCGTAGACCTTGTCGAGGCCTTCGGTCATCCGCCAGATCTTGTTGAGCGTCTCGACCGTGAAGATCGACCCCTCCTTCACTTGGAGCATGATCATCACGTTGTTGGCCCCGCCGAAGGTGCCCGAGTATTTGTTGTGGATCTTAATGTACGGATGGCCTTGGGGCAGGAGGTCGCCGAAGCTGGTGACCATCTTCAACTGGCTTGTGTGGTAGGCAAAGAACACCGTAAGCAGGCCCACGACCGCGAGCACGAAAAAGCGAAACCGGATCAGCAGTTCGCCCAGTAGCTTCAGTGGACCCATGCGAGTGTCCTCCTTCGTCGGCCCCCGAACCGGCCGGCCCTGGTACGCTTACACCCGCTGCTCGTGTGCTGCACGCTGCTACCCGAGTGAGGGGATCCAGATCTTCCCGCCATCCTTGGTGTGCAGGATCAGGCCGAAGCCGCCGACCATCCACCCGTTCTGCTCATTCAACCAAGACATGCCGCGCAACCACGTGACCACCTCCATGCCCAAGTCGGCCCGCTGCCACTGCCCGCCGGCTGTGGCAAGATGGACCACTTCCCCCGCAGCCCCGATTGCCCAGCCGGTCCCATCAGGAAACAGGACAGGGTAGAAGAGCGGATCGAT
This sequence comes from Binatia bacterium, assembly GCA_046757585.1. Lineage (GTDB taxonomy): Bacteria > Desulfobacterota > Binatia > HRBIN30 > HRBIN30 > JBHHYR01. Next base: position 14,413 of record JBHHYR010000006.1, read on the forward strand.
AATGGGGTAGCGCAGCTTCATCTTTTCGAACCGCCAGCTTGCGCCGCCGTCTTCCGTGCGGACGATCCGCCCGTCGAGGCCGGCAGCAATCCCAGTCTGCCGGTCAACGAAGTGCAGGCCGAAGAGCGTCGGCAGGTCGAGAATGTCCACCACCTCGGTCCCGAGCAAGCTCTGCTCTTGTTCGGACCAGATGTGCCCCCCGTCACTGGTATGGAAGATCTTGCCGAATTCGCCCACCACCCAGCCGGTGCGGGCGTCAAGGAACTGAACGTCGTACAGCACGGGGTCTTGTGACGCGATCGCCTGCTCGGGGCTCAGTGCTCTCTCGGCTGCGGTGGTAATCTTATGGAGGCTCCACGTGGCGCCACCATCGCGGGTTTCCAGGTAGATCGATTTATCCCCGACGGCCCACCCGTGGTTGCGATCGAGAAAGTACTCGGAAAAGAGGTACACGGTGGTGCCCGTGTGCTGCCGCTGCCAGGTCTGACCCCCATCCACGGTGTGCAGGATCACCCCGTCCTGGCCCGAGACCCAGCCGGTCTGGGCATCGACGAAACGGACCCGGTACAGCGCGCGGTCGGTCCCCGAGTCGGCCCGCGACCACGTGAAACCACCGTCTGCCGTGAGCAGGATTTTCCCCGCATAGCCCACCACGACGGCGTGATCGGCGTCAATCGCCTGGACGTCATAGAACTTGTCGGAAATATTGATCAGGCGCGAGACGAACGGCACTTCCTCCACCTTGCCATGGCAACCGGTCCCGGCCGCAACGGCGACAAGCCCTAGCAATAGGCGCAGACAACGCGGAGCCCGCATGATCCCTCCCCTCAGGGTTTCGCTCTTGGCCTTTCTCTCGCGGAGCACACAGCGCTGTACAAACTCTTACCCCGCGCTGTCAAGCAGGATCCGCCGCCCCCGGCACCGCTTCCCTATTTCTCACGCGTCGCCGCCGGAAACCACACTTTCTGGTCGGCCTTGTCCAGGAGCTGTTGTTGGTCGATCTTCCAACGGCCATCTTCGCGGACCAGGGTATAAAGTTCGTGCTCCGGCACGCCGAGCTGGTTCAGGAACTTGTCCTGGGAGTGCAGGAGGTCGGGAACGTGGGCCTTATTCCCCTCCACCTTGCCAGGATAGACGTGAAAGTCGAAGATCTTCGCGTCGGACATCTGCATCGTCCACTGCTGCTCCTTGGCCCACGCGTCACGATCCTTATGCAACGCCATATCCTTGGAGATGTAGTCGTACGCCTGCGCGAACTTCCCCGCTTTCAAGGCCTCAAGGTAACGGGTCACCGTCTGCTCCGGCGTCAGGCTTGCTTGAGGGGTCCGTTCGGCTGCAGCGGGCCCGCCCCCTGTCGCGCCGATCAAGCACAACAAGCCCGCGATCCCCGCAGTGTGCACCATCCGTTGCCGCATCCGTGTCCACTCCCTTCTAATCGTCTGATACCCGACGGCCCCGAAACATCAAGCCCACCAGCACGACTTGGAGCACGAGCACGACAGCCATGACGATTCCAGTGCTCACGCGAAAACTACCGAGGCGAGCGCCCAACTCGTCCACCTGCTTGCCGGTCTCGGCGATATCGCCCTTGAGGCCGCTGCTTTCGACGTACAGACCGCGCACCTCCTCGCGCATCCCCTTGATCTGCTTCATCGCAAGCTGCACGGCATCACGGGTCTGGCGCACGTCACCGCGCGTGTCAGCTACGCTGCCGTGCAATTCGCTGAGCTGGTCACGCAATTGCGCGAGATCAGCGGTGAGCTGGCGTTGCGCTTCCGCCACGGCATCGAGGATGCGGGGCAACGCAGCCGGTGCAACTTTCTTCGCCTTGGACGTCACGCCTCTGACCCGTGGGTGTCCAGCGGCGCTCGCCGTGGCCGGCGCCGGCCCTCCAATCGCCACCGCCAACACCAGTGATGCGACAAGGCTCAGCCGGAATCTGCGCCGCCCGTATCGTGCCACCCGACTCCCTCCTGCCAGCCAATTCAGCTCTGCTGGCACCGCGGCCTTGTATGCAAAGCGGCCCCGCTTGTCCAGACAGCCGGGCGCAGCCGTGGCCGGGACGGATCGGCAGCACTGCAGCACTGATCCAGCGATCAGTGGTACATGTCCATGATGTCGATCACGCCCATGCTGCGCATGACCTCGAAGACGCGGCTCTTGATCTCTCGGACCGTGGGAAGCCTGACCAACTCTGTCGCCAAGCTGCGTGCTGTCTCGAAGCGTACGGCGCGGATCAAGCGCTTGATCACCGGGATAAAGAAGGGCCCCATGCTCAGATCATCGAATCCGAGGCCCACTAACAGCAACGTGCAAACGGGATCTGAAGCCATCTCGCCGCAAATGGACACGCTCTTGCCGGCCTGCTTGGCAGCTTGCACGGCTTGCGCCAAGCACCCGATAACGGCCGGGTGCAGGGGCTCGTACAGCGACGCGACCTTGCGGTTGTTGCGGTCGACGGCGAGCACGTACTGGATCAAGTCATTGGTGCCGATGCTGAAGAAATCCACTTCCTGGATCAAGTGGGGTGCCAGGCACACGGCCGACGGCACTTCGAGCATCATGCCGATGGGAAGGTGGGGGTCGAAGGCGTACCCCTCTGCCCGCAGTGCCTCTTGCACCTCGACGACCAGCTCCTTCACCCGCCGGATCTCCTCAAGGCTGGAGATCATGGGAAACATGATGCGCACTGGACCGCTGGCACTCACGCGGAGGATGGCCCGTAGCTGCACCTTGAAAACGTCCGGCAGTTCCAGCGAGATGCGAATGGATCGCCAGCCCAAAAACGGATTCGCCTCCCGCGGGACTTTCAGGTAGCGCGGGTACTTATCCGCGCCGAGGTCCAGGGTGCGGATGGTGACCGGCTGGCCGCCCATGCCGTCAACCACCCGGCGGTACAGATCAACCTGTTCGTCTTCGGTGAGGAAATCCCTGTGCGACAAGAACGGGACTTCCGTGCGGTACAGGCCGATGGCTTCGGCCCCATGCAGGCGGGCCAGATTCATATCACCCAGCAAGCCGATATTGGCAGACAACGAAACACGGTGGCCGTCCAACGTTTCAGCGGGTAGGTCCCGCAGCGTTTCGAGATCGCGATTAAACGCACGGTATTCGCGCTCCAGTCGTTCATATTCGCGTAGGATCTCCGCCGTGGGATTGACGAACACGATGCCCGCGTTGCCGTCCACCACCAACTGATCGCCGTCCCGGATCACCGTACTCGCCCGTTCCACACCGACCACGGTGGGAATCTCCAGCGACTTGGCGAGGATGGACGCATGTGAGGTCACGCCGCCGCTTGCCAAGACGACGGCCTTCAGGCCCTCCTGCTCTTCAATCGCCAGGTCAGACAACGCCACGTCCGAGGCCACGAGCACGGCCCCACCGGCAAACGGCCCGCGCCGCTGCGGGACGCCCAGAAGCTGCCGTAAGACCCGCTGCCCGATATCTTTCGCATCCGAAGAGCGGTCCTTCATGTAGGCATCGTCCAACGCGGCAAACTGGCCGGCAAGGTCGGCCACGGTTTGCTGGAGCGCCGCCTCCGCACGCAGTCCGTCGCGGATCAAGACCTCCATCCGCTCCACGAAGCTGCGGTCTTGCAGCATGAGTTGCTGTGCGTCGAAGATCGCGGCGTCGATTTCCGGAACGGTGGCCACGATGCGATCCCTCGTGTGCGCCAGCTCCTCGATCGATCGGCGGATAGCGGTGTGCAACCGACTGATCTCGCGCTTGGCCGGGCCCCGGCGGCTCTTGGGCGCCTCGTCGATGCGGAGCTCCGACTTCAAGAGATACGCTCGCCCGACGCCGAACCCCGGTGATGCTCCCAAGCCCGCCAAGCGGATCTGGCCAGCGGGTCGCGGCGCCGTCTGGCCCTCGTAATCCTTGAGCCGGTCGACCGCCTCGGCCATGCGCTCCTGGTACGAGCGGCGTTCCTCTTCCTTGGTCTCCAGGCGAGCCCGCAACCGTGTCTGCGCGAGAATGCCGGCGACCGGGACAGCGATGGCTTTCAATAAGCGAACTTCCTCGCGCGTGAAGCGGCGCCGGCGCGACGTCTGGATGACCAGCACCCCGCGCGGGCGGCCTTGGTCAACCACCGGCACACCGAGGAAAGAGTGGTAGCGTTCTTCGCCGGTTTCCGGGAAGTACTTGTAGCGCGGGTGCGCCATGGCGTCGACGGCCATCACCGGTTCCATTTTCTGGATCGCGATGCCGGTCACACCCTCATTGATGCCCATGCTGACTTTGCCGACCGAGCTGGGGTCGAGGCCTGTCGTGGCCCACAGCGTCAGGGCCCGGCGCGCCGGCTCGTACACGTACAGCGAGCACACTTCCATCGACAGGTGCTCGGCCACAGTCTCGACGATGCCCTGTACGCTCGTCCGCAGGTCTGGCGCGTGCGTGATAATAGCGCCAATATCCTCCAGCAGGCGCAGTCCGTGGCGCCGACGCGGCTGCGGCCGCGCCGCGGAGCGTTGTCTTGCGGCTTCAGCCATCTAAGGCACCAGCGAGTCTGGCGGGTTTATATACCAGCCCGACCTACGCAGCAATTCTCCAGTTGACCAGGCTGCTTCGCGGGGAGCAGTGACGAGACACGTGCAGCTCCAGCGCTCAGGAAGGCCGTGGGAAGGCGATGCTCGCGTAGCTGACACAGTGCTGATAGTCGCCGGTGACGTCCAGGGACGTGTAGTAGGCAAGCAACTGACCAGGCGTCCGCCGGGCGTGCAAGGTGAGGAACACCGCGATCGGCACACGCCCGCAGATCGTCGCCCCTGTCTTGGCAACGTAGTGTTGAAACCCGGCCGCGTCCGCCGCACAGATCCGGGCAATGGCTCCCATGTCGAGCTCCCGCAGGCCCGTGCGCACCTGCGCCGCCCCCTCAGCGGGGAACGGCATATACCCGAAACGCCACCCGTAGTGAACGAAGTCGGAGCTGATGATGAACGTTGTGCGTTCGTCGATGAGCTGGCGCAGAGCGCGAGCAACCGTGGCATGGTCGTCACCGGCCAGGCTCCCCACAAGGGCGGGCACCACCGCGAGCCCCGGCAAGGCGCGTTGCAGGAACGGCAATTGAATTTCGAGGGAATGCTCTTCACGATAGGGCTGCGGATCGGTGTGAAATAAGGGCTGGCCGGCGAGGGAAGCGAGACCATCGCGGTCTACCGTCACGACACCCAGGGGGGTTTCCAAGAAGTCGACGTCGAGCAGCGCCACACCGCGAAAGGCCGCAAAATGGCTGGGCGCCAAGATCACTGCCCGCTGGTAGGATCCGGCCTGGAGTGCCGCGTATCCCGCGGCGGCCGCGCGCCCCGAGTACTCGTAGCCGGCGTGGGGCACGATCACACCGGCCAGCGGCCCGCTCTGTGTGCCGGTCTGTTGGGCAGCCCCGAGTAATCCGTCGACCTCGCGGCGCAGGCGCTGTGGGTCACCCGGATACCAGGTTCCTGCCAAATGCGACGGCTTGGTGCGAGCCATGCTGGCTTCGTCGACGTGCAGGCGGGTCCTCACGAGGTTGCCGCGCGCTCGGCACCCAAGACGCGCTCGGGCCGGAAGAGAAGTTCCCGCTCGCTGCGGATCTCCGGGCGGCGATAGCAGTCGGCGCAGGTCACGAAATCCGTGACCCGCAGGAGCTTGAGCACGCTCACGGCCTGCGCGTCGTCACCACGGACCATCGTCGCCGCCTCCACTTCTCCGGTATGCAGCGCGTAGTAGTCCACCCGATATGACGAACGGGTGTGCATGGTTTCAGCGACCTCGCGGCCGCAATGGTGGCAGCGCAGTGATGCGCTATAGCCTTCACGGGCGGACATGGCACCGGGTCATCTTAGCCCAATTCGGCCGGCCAGGACACCAGCGGGGTGCAACCACATTGCCGCGGCGCCAACGGCCGCAGCAATCTGTTGGCCGACGCCTACGGCGACGTCCCCGCCGTCGCCGGTTGGAACGGCAAGTGGATCGTGAACTCGCTGCCAATTCCGCGCTGGCTGCGTACGGAGACCGTCCCTCCATGGCGGTCGACGATTGCCTTGGTAACCGCCAGCCCCAGACCCAGACCCTGGGACCCGAACTCGAAGCGACCCGACGTGTGCAAGGACACGTCACCGCACGCCGCAGAGAAGGGTTCAAACACTTCATCGAGCAGATTCGCGTCGATGCCGACACCGGTATCGGTCACCGTCAGGGTGAGCCCCTGGTGCGTCGCCGTCGCCGTGATCGTGATCTGACCGCCATCAGGCGTGAAGCGCACAGCATTTGATACCAGGTTCGACAGCGCCCGGTCCAACCAGACCCGGTCCGCACAGAGGGCCGGCAGTCCGCTTGCGATGTCCACGCGCAGCGCCAGATGGCGCGCCGCGACGATCGGTTGGAAGGTCGCCTGGAGTCCGGCCAACAGTGACGGAACGTCAACTGGGCGGCGGTGCAGGGCAAAGCGCCGGCCACCCCAGCGGCCGGCGCGCACCATCTGCGCCAGCACCCGGGCCAGCCGCTCCGTGCTCCGTTGCGCCGTTTCAAGCCAGAGGCGGGGGCCAGGCGCGGGCTGGGCATCGGCCACCAGCGCAAGCGCGTTCGACAGCACATGCAGCGGCGTCCCCAATTCATGCGCCGCCAGGGCGAGCAAGCGTCCCTTGCGTTCGGCGGCCCGCCGTGTGCGGCTATACGCCTGCTCGAGCGCTCGCATCAGCCGCCGCCGGTCCGCCTCGACGTCGTAACGTTCCAAGCCGCGGCGCACCACGAGCCGCAACTCGGGCGGCTCCCACGGCTTGGTCACGTAGTAGTAGACGTGGCCGGCGTTGATCGCGTCAACCAGGGTCTCGACGTCCGTGTACCCGGTCAGGAGCACGCGAATGACTTCGGGCTGCCGCAGGGCACTGCGCGCGAGCACCTCCGTCCCACTCATCTCCGGCATGCGTTGGTCCACGATCATCAGAGCGATGGACTCATGCGCGAGCAGGGCGAGGGCCTGTGCGCCGCTGCTGGCCGTGATGACACGATAGTCTTCGCCGAGGGTCCGGGCGACGGCCCGCACACTAGCGGGTTCATCATCAACAACCAAGATAGTATGCTGAGACATACTCTATACAGTACAGTTATATAGATAGTGATATGGAGCGCAAGTCCGACACTGCCTCAACTCTGGCAACGGCGGCGCCGCGATCTGCGAGATGCGCGTACTGCGGCGTGCAGACGCGCGCACCGCCTGGGCCCTGTGTTGACCGGGCGGATGGACCCCGTTATCGTAGCGGCCAGTCATCATGGCCGGTGCACGACCTCGCCCGCGCCGTGCTGCCGGGCTCGGGCGCACGATGCGGCACCTCCTGATCTTCTTGCTTCTGCTGTTGCTCGTTGCCGGAGCTACCGCAGTGGGGCTGGTCTACTGGGACATCACGAGCAACCTGCCCCCGGTTGAGAAGCTGGCGCAGTATCGACCGCCGGTTGCCACGCAGGTGCTGGCAGACGACGGCAGCGTCATCGGCGAGTTCTACTTCGAGAAGCGCTACCTCGTTCCCATCGACCGCATTCCGGTGGTGGTCCGCAACGCGTTCATCGCGGCGGAAGATGATGGATTTTACCGTCACAGCGGTGTTGAGCCGCTCAGTGTCATCCGTGCGCTCATCAACAATTTCATTGCCGGGGGGAAAGTGCAGGGTGGGAGCACGATCACCCAGCAGGTTGTGAAGCTACTGTTGCTGTCGCCCCGGAAGAGCTACGAACGCAAGCTCAAGGAGATGGTGCTGGCCAGGCGCCTGGAGCGCCGGCTGAGCAAGAATCAGATCCTGTCTCTTTACCTCAACCACATTTACCTTGGCAGCGGCACCTACGGGGTGGCCGCCGCCGCGCGGGAATATTTCGGCAAGGACATCGAAGACCTCACGTTGGCCGAGGCGGCGTTGCTCGCCGGCCTGCCGCAAGCGCCGAGCCGTTACTCCCCCTTCCAACATTGGCGGCGTGCCAAGAGTCGCCAGCGCTATGTGCTCGACCGGATGATCGCGGCCCGCTTCGTTACCCGCGCACAGGCGGCGGCGGCCGCGCGCGAGCCGCTAGCACTGGCCTCACGCAAGGGGAGCTTCATCGCGGCGCCGTACTACGTGGAACATGTCCGCCGGCTGCTGCAGGCCAAGTACGGTGGCACAGCGCTCTATGCCTTGGGATTGCGGGTCCACACCACCGTCAACCTCGTCATGCAACGAGCTGCCGAAGCGGCCCTGCGGGCCGGCCTGCGCCAGCTCACCGCACGGGAGCACTACAGCGGCCGGGTGCGGCACCTGTCCCCTCGGGAGGTGGGGCCCTTTCTGCGCCGGCAGCGACGGACGATGGGCGGCCATGGACTGGAGCGTGGCCGGAGCTATGAAGCGGTCATCACCAGGATGGGGGCTGGTCACGCACACGGCGGCAGCGCCCGCGTGCAGATCGGGGCCTTCCGCGGCGTGGCCCAACTGCTCCTCCCACCCGGTCACCGCCACCAAGCCTACCGTGCCGGCGACGTGATCCGCGTCCGGCTGGCACACGAGGTGGAAATCGACCGCAAGTATCAGTTCGTCCGCGACCAGGCACCGACGGTACAAGGGGCGCTGATTGCCTTGGATCCACGCACGGGCGACGTGAAAGCGATGGTGGGCGGATACGACTTCGCCAGCAGCCAGTTCAACCGCGCCATCCAGGGCGCACGGCAACCGGGCTCGGCGTTCAAACCCCTCATTTACGCCGCCGCCCTTGATCGTCGTTTTACGCCGGCGAGCATCATTGTCGACGAACCCATCGCGTTCCAGGACAACGACTCGATCTGGATCCCGCACAACTACGAGGAAAAGTATTTCGGGCCGACCACACTGCGGCAAGCGCTCACCTTCTCCCGCAACGTCGTGACCGTCAAGGTAGCCACTGAGCTCGGCCTACCGTATGTCATCAAATATATTCACCACCTTGGCATTCAGAGCCCGCTGCCACCGAACCTCTCGTTGGCGCTTGGCTCCTCTGAGGTCACGCTCCTCGAGCTGGCGGCGGCGTACGGTGTCTTCGCCAATCAGGGCCGCCGGGCCGAACCTCGCTTCATCACCCGCATTACCGATAGCCAAGGCACCGTCATCGAGGAGTACGGCGTGCACACCAACCAGGTCATTTCCCGCGCAACCGCCTACCTGATGACCAGCATGTTGCAGAGTGTCATTGATCACGGCACCGGCCGCCGCGTGAAGGCCATTGGCCGGCCGGCAGCGGGGAAGACGGGCACGACGAACGACATGAACGACGCGTGGTTCATCGGCTACACGCCACAGTTGCTCGCCGGGTTGTGGGTCGGCTTCGACGAGAAGCGCAGCCTCGGGGAGCACGAAACCGGCGGGCGCGTAGCTGCGCCGATCTGGCTTCGCTTCATGGAACGCGCCCTGGAAGGCGAGCCGATTCTCGATTTTCGGGTTCCCACAGGCATCAGCTTCGTGTTGATCAACCCCCATACGGGGCAGCGGGCGCTACCGGGCGATGCGGAAGCGACCCTCGAGTGCTTCCGGCGCGGCACCGAACCCGCCGTCCCAGCAGTCCAGCCCGTCAGGGCAGACACCGGACCCCTGCGCGATTTTCTGCGCCACGATGACCCGCGGGCTGGCGCAGAATTCGGGGACTCGCGGGTGCCGGGTCACAGCCGCCAGTAACGGCTGTGGGTCTCGCGCACCCGGTCAACCAGCGGGCTGATGCGGCCAGACGTGCACGGTGCGGTGCGCCGTGCCTCATTTCCCTGCAACACCCGTAGGACCTCGCGTGCCGAGGCTTGAAGGGCGTGGAGGTCGTATCCCCCCTCCAGAACGGCGGCGCAGCGCCCGCCGCTGTGTGCGCCAGCGACCTCCAGCAGCGCTTCGGCCATGGCGCGAAAGCCCGCCTCCGTTACCTGCATGCCGCCGAGCGGATCACGCGCATGCGCGTCGAATCCGGCGGAGATCAGCACAAAGTCCGGTTCGTACTGGTGCGCGATGGGCAGCACGATCCGTGCGAAGGCCTGCCGGTATTCGGCGTCGCCGCACCCCGCCGGTAGCGGCAGATTGACGGTGTATCCTTCCCCGTCGCCACACCCCACTTCATCGACCGCTCCCGTGCCCGGGTAGTACGGATACTGGTGCGTGGAGACGTACAGGACCCCGGGGTCCGACTCGAACATGTGCTGCGTCCCGTTGCCATGATGCAGGTCCCAGTCGAGAATGAGGACGCGCGGCAACCCATGACGGTGACGCAGGTATGCGGCGCCAATGGCAATATTGTTGAACAGGCAGAATCCCATGGCGCGGTCGCGTTCGGCGTGATGGCCGGGCGGCCGCACAAAAGCGAAACCGTTGCGCACCCGTCCGGCCACCACCGCGTCGAGCAGGGCAAGGACGCCACCGGCAGCCAGGCACGCCGTGGGGTACGAGCGCCGCGATGTCGGTGTGTCGGCGTCGAAGGAAAATCCCGGCTTCTGCTGGGTCGCGGCCACTTCCGCGACGTAGGCGTCGTCGTGCACCAGAGTCAATTCGTCGGGGGTCGCCAGCCGCGCCGGCACCCGCAGCACGTCATCGGCCGCAGCATCCACGAGTGCCTGCAGCACGACGATCCGTTGCGCACGCTCGGGATGCCCCGCACCAGTATCGTGCTCCAGGTAGCGGGAATCGATGACCACGCCGGTGTTTGCCATCGACCGGCAATCTAGCAACCACCGTCGAGGGGGTAAATCCTGACCACCGAGCTCGCCGGGCGTACGCCCAGCCAGTGCTGATTTGACAGCCTGCAGCGATTACACTAGCGTCGACGGGCGGGTTCATGTTTGGCATCGGCACTCCGGAGCTGTTGGTCATCCTTGTGGTGGCCCTGGTCGTACTCGGACCGAAGCGATTGCCGGAAGTCGCCCGCGCGCTGGGCAAGGGGCTGGCGGAGCTCCGCCGTGCCACGAGCGGCCTGACGGACGAACTCCACAGCGCCAGAGTGATGCTGGAGGAAGAAGCACAGGCCGCGGCGCGCAAATCAACCGCACCACAGCCAGCTCAGGCCACGCCCCCTGACCAGGCGAGCGCCACACCGCCAACCGCGAACGCGACAGCGGGTCCCGCCGCAGAGAAGACGACTGATGAGCCGCCGGAGCGGTAGATGGCTGATGTCAAGATGCCGCTCACAGCGCATCTGGAAGAGCTGCGCTGGCGCCTCATCAAGGCGTTGCTGGCGATCGCCGTTGGATTCGCCGCGTGCTACAAGTTTGCTGACTGGTTGTTCCGGCTGCTGACCCGGCCGCTGCTGGCGCTCAACGTCGGCAACGGACCCGACGCAGAGGTTGTCCACTTGATCGGCACGGGCGTGGTGGAAGCGTTCTTCACCAAGCTCAAGGTCTCGCTCATCGCGGCCATTTTCTTGACGAGCCCGGTGATTCTATACCAGCTCTGGCGGTTTGTTGCGCCGGGTCTGTACGCGCAGGAAAAGCGGTACGCCGTTCCCTTCACCGTGTGCGGTACAGTTTTTTTCGTCGTGGGAGGCTGGTTCTGCTACACCATGGTCTTACCCGTCGGCTACCGGTTCTTCATCGAGCAGTACGCCACAATCAGCGTTAACCCCGAGATTCGGATCAGCGAGTACTTGTCATTCACGGCCCGTATGCTCCTGGCGTTCGGGATCACCTTCGAGCTACCGGTCATCACCTTCTTCCTGGCCCGTCTCGGCGTCGTGACCCACCGCACGATGCTCGGCTACGCCCGGTACGCCATCTTACTGATCTTCATCATGGCAGCTATGCTGACGCCGGGGCCCGATGTCGCCTCCCAATTGCTGATGGCGGGGCCGCTGCTCGTCCTGTATGCGCTGAGCATCGCGGTCGCCTACGTCTTCGGCAAGCCACGAACGTCCTGAGAGTACGACCAGCCGGTCAGTCGATTTCGCGCAGTAGCCAGTCATCCGCCTCGACCAGCGGCGGCGCCACCTCCACGCATGCGATCTCGGCTTGCAGCTGCCGCAGGATCTCACGCGCGGTGGGCAGGAAGTCCTGCGTCACGAGGACCACGACGACCGCGGTATGGCGCTCCAGGGTCCGGACGATGCCAACGCCCTCATACGACTCGAGCAAGAACTTCACCAGCGCGATGTCCGCCGGTGCAACCCGCAGGTACAGAGGGGCGAGCAATGCAGGCGAGGCCATCATGAACTCGCAGGCAGTCTCTCACGCAGCCGCCACCGGTCAATGAGGAGAAAGTTCAGCAGCTTGCCGTATTCGACCACCACCCGCCTGACGAAGGCGCGGTGGCGCCACCAGGTATCGGCAGCAAACGGATCGTAGCGGGACGGGCAGACAGTGATCTTGAGCCTATTGCCAGCAAAGGTGCGAAAAGTCAGGCCCGCGCGGCGTGTGTGGATCTTGGAAGTGACGAGCAGGATCGACGTGATCTGAGACTGCTGCAGATACGCAATCAGCGCTTGGGCTTCTGCCACGGTGCTCGACGTTCGTGTGGGCATCACCGCAATGGCACTGTCGGGTACACCGAGTTGTGCAGCGACCGCGCGGTTCTGCTCATCGTGCTCCGGCACGGTGGCGCCGCGGGCCCGCAGCGCTCGCAAGCCGGGTAGCTCATGTTCCCGTGTCAGAATGATGCGCGGCGCCAGATGCGCTTGGTACAGGTCAACGGCCTCGAGGATGCGGTCGGGCAGGGAGCCCGACAGGACCACAATGGCGTCGGCCCGTTGCGGCACGTCGCGCACGACCAGGTAGCCGCCAATGGCTTGCAGGAGCGGCCTGCGCGCCACGTACGCCACCGGCACCGCGGCCAGCGTTCCCAGCAGAAGCCCGACCAGGACGCGTCGCACGGTTCACGCCCGCGTGTTGCGGTCCATGGTTACTCGCGCGTTTGCGGCGCTGGTGACGCGAACCCGCGTGCGGCCTGTTGTCCCGGCCGTCGCTCGCGGCTGGCCGCCACGAACTGCTCGCGCAGCACCGCCTTTTGTACCTGCCGGGTCGCCGCGGTCCGTGGCAGCGCGTCGACGAACCGCACGTAGCGTGGTTTCTTGAAGCCCGCCAGCCGGCTGCGCACATGGGCGATCACCTCCGCTTCCGACAGCCGGTAACCGCCTCGGGGCACTACCACCGCCAGGACCGATTCTCCCCAGTCTGGATCCGGCACGCCGAGGACGGCGGCTTGGGCGATCCCCGCATGCGCGAGCAAGACACGCTCGACCTCCGCCGGGAAGATGTTCTCGCCGCCGCTCTTGATCATTTCCTTCTTGCGGCCTGCGATGAACACGAAGCCGTCCTCGTCCACCACCCCCAGGTCGCCGGTATGCACCCATCCGCCCCGCAGCGCGGCCGCGGTTTCGTCCGGCATCTGCCAGTAGCCGCGCATCGCGAACTCGCTGCGGCAGACGATCTCACCCACCGTTCCCGCGGGCAACTCGTCGTCGTGGCCATCCACAATGCGCAGTTCCACGTTGAGCGCCGGGCGCCCCACCGACCCAGGCTTACGCCACAGATCAGCCGGTCGCAGGGTCGCGACCGGCCCAGCTTCCGTGGATCCGAAGATGATGAAGAGGTTCGGGTTCCGAAACCGCTCGACGATGCGGCCGATTTGCTCCTGTGTCATGACGGACGTGCCGCTCGCCAGCACACGCAGGGATGACAAGTCGAATCGCTCGAAGTCGGGCAGATCAAGCATGAAATTGTACAGCGTCGGCACGGCGTAGAGGTACGTCACGTGCTCGCGCTGAACCGCCTCGAGCATCGCCCGCGGGTCAGCCCGCTCCATGATGATGACCGTACCGCCGTCGTGCCAGAAGCCGAGGGGCAACGCCCACCCTCCCATGTGAAACATCGGAAACATGCTGAGGCCAATGTCGTCTTCCGACAAGCCGGTCACCTGGTGCGCGTGTGCCGCTTGCAGGAAATAGGCGCGATGGGACAGCAACGCCCCCTTCGGCCTTCCCGTAGTCCCACTGGTGTACAGCATGACGTGTGGATCTTGCTCGTCCACAAACTCCAACGGCTCGTGCCCAGGATACCCGTCGAGCCAGGCACGAAACGCCCGGCCCGCCAATGAGCGGTAGTGCCGGACGCATGGCCAGCAGCCGCGAAGGCGGCGAATCGTTGCGCCAAATTCCGGTCCATACAACACCACAACCACGGCGGCGTGCGCGACGACGTACTGGACCTCGTCGTCCTTGAAGCGCGCGTTGACCGGCACGAGGATGGCGCCGAGCTTGATGCAGGCAAAGTACGCTAAGGGATACTGGACGCAATTGTTGGCGAGAACGGCGACCCGCTCGCCGCGGCGCACACCCAAGGCGCGCAGGGCGTGTGCCAGACGGTTGACCCGGTCGTTGAACTGGCCATACGTGACACGTGCCGTGCCAATGACGTAGGCGGTCTGCTCCGGCCGCACCCGGGCGTGACGGCGCAGGATCTCACCGAGGACCAGCACACGGCGCACGCTACACGGGGCACCAACCGATGGCAACGGCCGGGCGAGCGGACATCCCTCGCAGCGACCGTTGGCCTGCACGGGCGGGGACACACGTCGGCGGACTGTGCCGCAGGTCACCGGCTTGCATCAAGTGGGCCATATGTAATATACGATATACTGCTGACCGGGGCCGGTGCCCCGCGGAGAATCTTCCAACGTCGGCCAGGGCGCTACGTTCACTGGCCAGAGGAGGGACGGTATGAAGAAACCCACTGAGGCTGCATGGTACCGCCAGGCATATCGCGCCACGGCGATTGTCACGTTCACACTCCTGGCTGGACTCGCCCCGCGAGCCGCCCACGCGGCATGCGTTGGCGACTGCAATGCCGATGCACAGGTCACCGTCAACGAACTCATCATGATGGTGAACATCGCGCTCGGCAACGCAGATGTGTCAACTTGTACGCCGGGTGACGCCAACGGCGACGGCGGGATCACCGTCAACGAAATTGTGACAGCCGTGAATAACGCGCTGAACGGCTGCCCACCCGAGGCAGGCTTCTGCGGTGACGGCGTGGTGAATACGGATCAGGACGAGGATTGTGACGACGGCGGGATCTGTATCGGCGGCTCGAAGGCCGGAACCCCGTGCACGTCGGAAGCGGAGTGTGGCGGCGACAGCGAGAAAGGCGTGTGCCTCGAAGGCCCGAACGCGCAGCGGCTGTGCAGCGCGGACTCCGAGTGCCCAGGCAGTACATGCGTGCGTTGCCGGACCTTCGGTGGTGACGGCTGCTCGGCCAACTGCACGAACGAAACGGAAGTCGCCACGACGTTGGTTTCCGGTGAACAGGCTGGACTGGAAATCGTGCCGGGGACCAGCGGCTTGCTCGTCAACGCCATTGGTTTGACACTGCCACTCCCGCTCGTGGGGACTCAGACCTTCATCGTCGGGCGAGAGCGAAACGGCAGGATCGCAGTGGCTCTGAAACCCGAAGGACTCCAGTTGGAACGCATCCCGGTCCAGGCACTCGTCTGCGCCTGCATCCGGGGGACAGGATTCAAGACCTGTGGTGGCACCCAGCTCGATGCTGATGGTCAGCCCTCGATCAACTGTACCCCCGGCGAGACGGCGGGTGAAAGCAAGTGCGCCGGCCTCGCACCGTGCACCTACGTCTTCGGACCGGGCAACTCCGGCGCAGGCGTCATCGGATGCGCAAGTTTGAACGACGTCAACTTCAGCACGACCCAAGACGGCTGCGAGTCGGGACCGTGCGACGGCCTGGAGGGCATGTCGGGGCCGGTCATTACGGAGCGTCTGCCGGGAGTCGGTGGACCAGGCTCGATGCTCCTCTATACTGCCTCCGCCATCGGCATCGGCGTCGGTCTCTGCACGGGGACAGACGCAAGCATCGTGGGTCCAGACGGGGAGTTTTGCACCGACGACGACCCGCAAATTCCAGATGATGCGGCCTCGCCACGCGGCTTGAGCAACGTGCAGCTCTTGACGACAGGCACCGCCACAGCGTTCGTAGCGAACGCGAACTTGTTCGCGGGTGAAGATAACGGGCCTTTCTCCGCCACGGGAAACCCCGTCGCCTGCAGCGACGTGGCCAGCGGCACGTTGTCCGGCCTCGCACTTGCGGGCGCGTTCACGGCCCTCGAGCAGCCGGCAATAGGTGACATCGTGGTGAACAGCACGTTTGTCACGCAGTAAGCACTAGACCGCCGCGCGGGCGGCACGTCGCGACGCGCCGCCCGCGTGCGGGTCCAGCCAATCCCAGATCTCACCGCTCTTCGGGCCAACCCGCAGAACTGCTTGCGCGACTCTCCGTTGCGGAAACCTGGCCAGCCCGCGGGAAGCACCGACCACGTGGCGGGCGACTCGCGCTGCCAACCCTGTAACGACCGTTCGTGTGCGAACTCGCAAAAACACGAGCCGGTCTTGACGAACGACATAGGTTTGTAGCAAATCAGATGGCAGGAGAATGCCGCATCTGGAAAAGCGGTTCGGTGCGTCGCGTAAATCTTCCAACGTCGGCCAGGGCGGTACGTTCGCTGGCCAGAGGAGGGACGAAATGAAGAAGTCAGGTCAGTCAGCGTGGTACCCCCTTGCATCTCGCACCATGGTGATCGCCGCACTGGGGCTCGTGGTTGCACTCGCCCCACGTGTGGCACGCGCCGTCTGCGTCGGCGACTGCAATGGCGACGGGCAGGTGACCGTCAATGAACTGATCACGATGGTGAACATCGCGCTCGGCAACGCCGATGTGTCGACGTGCACTGCAGGCGACGCCAACGGCGACGGCGGGATCACCGTCAACGAAATTGTGACGGCGGTGAATAACGCACTCAACGGCTGTCCACCCGAGGCAGGCGTCTGCGGCGACGGCGCGGTCAACGCCGACATGGACGAAGACTGTGACGACGGCGGGATCTGTATCGGCGGGTCAAAAGCCGGGACACCCTGCACGTCGGAGGCGGACTGCGGCGGTGATGCCGAGGAAGGCGTGTGCCTCGCAGGCGCAAAGGCCAACACGGTGTGCAGCTCGGACGCCGACTGCCCGGCCAGCACATGCGTACGTTGCCGGACATTCGGCGGGGATGGGTGCTCAGCCAACTGCACCACCGAGTCGGAAGTCACCGCGACGCTGGTAGCGGGACAAGCGCTGGGCCTTGACATCGCCGAGGGGACCAGTGGCGCAGTCGTCCACGGCGATATCCTCACAATCCCGTTGCCGCTGTCCGGCACCCAGACGTTCATCATCGGGCGTGAACGCAATGGCCAGATTGCCGTCGCGCAGAAGCCGGACGGCATCCAGCTGCCTCGCATTCCCGTGCAGACACTCGCCTGCGCGTGCGTGCGTGGCACGGCACTGCGGACCTGTGGCGGTACGCAGTTCGAGGCCGATGGTGAGCAATCGACGAACTGCACCCCCGGCGAGACCAACGGCGACAGCGAATGTGACGGCCAGAAGCCATGCACGTATGTGTTCGGACCGGGCAACTCCGGATTGGGCACCATCGGCTGCGAAAGCTTGGCCGGCGTGGACTTTATGATCACGCAAGATGGCTGCGTGTCGGGGCCCTGCGACGGGTTTGAGGGCATGGCCGGTCCTGTCGTCACCGAGATCCTACCGACTGTCGGCGGGCCGGGGTCGGAGCTGCTGTTCTCCGCGTCGGCCATCGGGGTCGCCACGGGTCTGTGCACGGGGGCGGATCCCACGGTGTACGGCCCAGACGGCGAGTTCTGCACCGACGATGACCCGCAGCCTCCGGACGATCCGACATCGCCCCGCGGTCAGACCGCGGTGCAACTGCTGACGACGGGCACGGCCACCGCTTTTATACCGAACGCCAACTTGTTTGCTGGCAACGACGTAGGACCGTTCTCCAGCACGGGTAAAACGGTCGCCTGTAGTGAGGTGGCAAGCGGCAACCTCTCCGGAAGCGTGCTTGCCGGGGCGTTCACGTCGTTGATGCAGCCGACGACGGGTGACATCGTGGTCACCAATTCCTTTGTCACGCAGTAGAAGGTAGACCTACCGGCAGCGGGCGGCCCGGTGTCACTGTATCCGGGGGTCGGTGCTCAGGTTGGAGCTGGGGCCGCCCGACCCGCCATGTGCGTCGCCCGCGGCTACCCCCCGGCAGCGGCGGCGTTCTTAGGTCGCGAAGGGGCTTGCTCAGCGTGAGAACATCCCAGGTCCGGTTGCACAGCATACTGGAAGCCACACGCGTCCCAACCTGATTTTCAAGCCCCGGACGCGGAGGTGCGGCAGCGGCACGAGTCCTGCTACGACTCCGAATCAGCTGGCATGGATGTGCGCCACCACATGAGCCGTCATCCGGTGACTGTTGAGCCTGGCGACAGTCTCCACAAGGTCCAGCTGCTGATGCGGCAGGGCCACGTGCGCCGCCTTCCGGTGCTTGACAACAACCGAGTCGTCGGCATCGTCACCGACCGGGACATCTGGGAGCGGAGTCCGTCGCGGGTCGCCGACTCGGAACACCCGAGCGATCAGGGGCTCATGGACCATCTGCGCGTCATGGGTGTCATGACCTTGCAGCCCGTCACGGTCGCGCCCGGCACTTCGATCGTCGACGCGGCGCGGTTGCTACGGGTCGCCAGGGTCGGGGCGTTGCTGGTTGTCGAGGCCGGTGAGCTCCTGGGCATCATCACCAAAGCCGACCTGATCGATGCGCTGATCGGTGCGGTCACAGCTGCCGCGGACGCCTCAGCCAGCAGTGTGTCGGAGAAAGGCCCGCTCGCGGTTCGACGAGGCTCTTCCCAGCGAACTCGAAGGGCTCAGCACGAGGGGCCGAACTAGCCTTGGTCGGCCGCGTTTTCGGCTGGCAAACGGCCTTGCTCGGAGGGGCTCTAGGATGCCACTAATGCGGTGCGACCTTGAGCTCTTCCATCTTCCGGTACAACGAGGAAAGGCTGATGCCGAGCAAATCGGCAGCGCGGCGTTTATCGTACTCGGTGCGCTTCAGCACCGTTTCGATATGCGTCTTTTCGTACGAGCGCAGGGCATCACGGAGGCAGTCCCCGCTAAACGGGATCGCAACGCCATCGTCGACGAGAGAGCGCGGCAAATCTCGTAGAGTGATCCACTCCCCTTCCCCCAGAATCATGGCGTGTTCGATCACATTGTCCAGCTCGCGAACGTTGCCCTTCCAGGGCAAGGCCATGAGCGTCTTCATCGTTGCGTTATCGACGCCCTTGAAGGCTTTCTTGAGGTCACGGTTGTGTTTGGCCACGAAGTGCTCGATGAGGAGAGGGATGTCCTCGCGGCGCTCGCGCAGCGGGGGCACGTGAATTTCCAGCACATTCAGCCGGTAGTAGAGATCATCGCGGAACCTCCCCTTCGCCACTTCCTCCTTCAGGACGCGGTTCGTTGCTGCGAGAATACGGACCTCAACTCGTGCTGGGGTGGTACTTCCGACCGGGAGGACTTCCTTTTGTTCGATGGCGCGGTGCAGCTTGACCTGCAAGCCCAGGGGCAGGTCCCCAATCTCATCGAGGAAGATCGTTCCGCCGCGGGCACGCTGGAACAGGCCTTCCTGCGCTGCGACGGCCCCCGTAAACGCTCCCTTGAGATGCCCGAAGAGTTGACTCTCGAGGAGATTTTCTGGAATCGCCCCGCAATTGACGGGCAAGAAGAGCTTACCCGACTGTTCGCTGAAGTGATGGATGGCCCGCGCCACCACCTCCTTGCCCACTCCGCTCTCGCCCGTGATCAGCACCGTACTGTTGGTTGGTGCGACCTTGCGAATCAAGGTCGAGATCTCCGCCATTGCGTTGCTCTTGCCGACGAGGTTCTCGATATCGAATCTCGCCTCCACCTCGCGGCGAAGGATCTGCGCTTCCCAAGCGAGTTGCTTGTACCCGATGAGGCGGCGGACCTTACCGAGCACGTCCTCAAAGATGAGCGGCTTGATGATGTAATCGTGTGCGCCTTGGCGCAGTGCTTCGACCGCAGTATCGAGGCTGGCGTACGCGGTCACGAGGATGACCAGCGTCTGCGGCGCCAGCTCGCGGGTACGCCGCAGCACCTCCATCCCACCGGCCCCGGGCATCCGAAGGTCCGCGATGACCAGGTCGAAGTCACGTTCCTGCAGCGCGGTAATGGCTGCAAGACCATCTACAGCCTCGGTCACCTCGTAGCCCTCCTCCCGCAGCACCTCACCGAGGCTTTCGCGAATAGCGGCTTCGTCGTCAGCAACCAGCAGTGTCCCGTGGGTCATCGATCGGCGCGTCCCCGTCCCCCTGTTGCTCCGATGGGAAGTGTGACCGTGAATGCAGCACCGCCGGTCGTCGCCTGATTGATCGTGATGTTTCCACCGCAAGCTTGCACGATCCGCTGACTCACGGGCAGGCCCATGCCTGTGCCGCGACCAGGCGCCTTCGTGGTAAAGAAGGGCTCGAATATCCGCTCGCGCATTGCTACGGGCACACCCGGACCGCAGTCTGAAAACTTGACGGCGACGGCGCCATTCCTGCAGCTCCCATCGATCCACAAGCGCCCATCTCCCCGCATCGCATCGTAGGCATTGAGCACCAGGTTCAAGAATACTTGCAAGAGACGCTTGGCTTCAATGGGCACCGCCGGCATACCCGGTTCGAGATTGACGATCACCTCGACGCCGGGGGTACTGCAAGTGTAGCGGGCCAGGGTGACGGCGTTCTGGATCACGCTCGCAACCTGTGCCTGCGGCTCCGCGTGGCCGCCCGGGCGGCTGAAGTCGGCCACTTCCCGCAGAATCGTGGTAATCCGGCTCACTTGCTGGCGCACGACGTGGAGGCGCTCGAGCAGGTCCGGGTCTGCGACCCGCCGCTGCAGCACCTGCACCAGCGACGAGATGGCCCCGAGCGGATTACCAATCTCGTGCGCCAAGCCCGCCGCCATCGTCCCCATCGTGGCGAGGCGATCGGCGTGCGCCAGCTGCGTCTCCAAGGCCTTGCGCTCGGTAACGTCCCGAATGACCGTGGACGATCCGATGTACTGCCCCTGTCCATCTCGCAGTGCAGTACATGTAATCGCGACCCGGACCCGCTTGCCGTTTTTGCCGAGCCGCTCGGTTTCGAAGTCTCGTACCGCACCGTGGGCGAGAACCTCCCTGTGGAGGAAATCCCATTCGCCCTGCTCAATCAACTCTGGCGGAACGAGGTTCGTGAACGGCCGGCCGATGATCTCCTCTGGAGCGTACTGCAACAGATGCTGTGCCCCCGCATTCCAAGACCGGATAATCCCCGCAGCATCCAGCGTGATGATCGCATCGGCACACTCACGCACCACGGTGCTCAGCAGCTCCTCTTGAACGTGCAAGCGTTCTTCCGCCTTCTGCGCCTTGGCGAGCAGGCCCACCACCGTCCGTCTGCCGCGCTCGATTTCGCTCAACCACTGCGTGCGTACACTGTCGGCCATCCGTTCTTCACGAAGCGCCGCGTAGCCAGACAGAGCCAGCGCGAGGGCCTGATCCAGGCAGGCGTGCAGCTGCGTCAACTCACCTGCCTGCCACGCGCGCTGCCCGAGTAGAACATCAAGGGTCGCCTGCTTGAAGGCGAAGAGCAGGTTGTGGGTCTGCGCCATGCTCAGCCCATGCTCCTCGCCGACGGTGCCCACCTGTTCCAGGCTGGCTCGGAGCGGATCGGCTGCGCCCTGTTCGAACACGGCGCGCATTCCCTCTGCGTACGCCCGGCCGATGAGAGACAGCTGAGCGGGTTGTGAACCGAGCAGTCGACCAGCGCGGGCAATCCATCGATCCACGATGTCCTGCTGGTGCAGTTCAAGCGCCTCCGCAACCCTGTTTCGCATCTCTGAGAACGGATCCGGGCAGTCCGAACCACAATCGGGAAAAGCCCGCCGAATTCTGCCCATAACTCTGACTTCACTCCGAGATTGCAACAAGCGTACCGTTACCGCCGCAGGAGCGAGCTTCGCCGCCTGAGATCGACTGTGGCTCAGAACAGCGGGGTGACGCCTACCTGGGGGTGGAGGGGCAAGGCAGGGGCGAGACCTGAGGAACGCCTGAGCAGGCGCTGGCGACGGCGTATGCGGGCGCGCTGGTGTCTTGCCCGAAAGGCTGCTGCATGGAGGGACATACGGTCAACATGCCTGCCGCCAGTGGCGAGGACCCGACTGCGGAGCGTCACGCGAACACAACTCCTGTTCGCTTTCCAGGTCTCCTCCCCTGACCCTACACCACACCAAGAACGACCGGACGTGATGCACGAAGCTTGCCACGTTCCAAGGATCCGAGCGCCAACGCCCGCTCCCGATCGGCGGCGCGCGGTGGTCCCACAATTGGGAAGGGAGATACAAGGGAGAGGATTCGTGTGCCCGCCTCCCAGGGGACCCGGTCGGCGAGCAACCGTGTCAGACGTTCCCGCCAGCCTCCGAAATGTCGCGGCGGTTGTCCGCCGTTAGCTCTGACGCGCGCAGCGCATCCACCCACCCTCGAACCGTTCCCTGAACACAGTCAATTTCGAAGACGGCCTGAGCCACTGCCTGATGCTGCGACACTGGCCACAGCACGGGAAACAGGAACAGGCGGAGACAGACTTTCGCACCATCCAGTTCCGCGGCACCAAGACAGCTTGACCGCGCCGGATACGGTGACCAGATCGCCGCCGAGTGGATGGCGGTGTGATAGCGCTCCCAGATCCGCTCGGCCTCACGCCAGCACCGGCTTCGCTCAGGGTCATCGCGAATGGCAGCAGGAGGCCAGTTCGGGAGATGTGCAGGGTGAAGATCCTGCAGATGAAAGCAATGCCGCGCGGGCCCCTCGAGTGGCCGCAGTTCGATTGGCGCGGGCCCAACGAGCGCCCCCGTGTTTCCGGTCGCCCCGGGCTCGGCTGGCGCGGGGACGCTCGCGGCTGGCGGCATCCGCGGCGCGGCACTCTTGGATTCTGGCTGCGGGCCGGGGCCGACCTGTGCGGCAGCCACTGGCGACTGAATCGCGCAGCCTCCCGCTTCTACCTCCGGCTGTAGCGTCGCGGACATACGGACATCCGAGGCGTCTGGGTTCGCGGCTTCCAGCACGGCGCCTGCGGCAGCAGTCCCCGTCCGCTCGGGACCACGCCGCGGTGCCTTGTGCCGCCGGCGCTCGTCCGCCAACGCCAGCAGCGCCGGCGCCACGAACAGCAACACAACCGCCGCGGACATGACGGCGACCTCGGCACCAGTAATGCTCGGCATGTCTCGTCTCAACTCTTCTCGAGCGCTGAACGTCCACGAATAAAGCGTATTCGCGTCCGGGAGTCCATCCATCACAATGCCGCGGCTGCGTCTGCTTGCGCTCAGCGCACGCGCGGCCGTGCCAGCGTTCCGGTGACGGTGACGGGTGTGCCGGGCTTGGTCCCGCGCCGGTGTGGAATCAACGCCACGAGCGTCTTGAGTGCATCGGGGGTTTCGAGGCTCGTCACGATCGCCACCCGCAGGTTGAGCGTACTGTTCTGGAGGGGCTCCCGCAGCACGATTTGCCCCGAGGCGTCAACATTGACATCGCCGGTCGCTTTGAACCGTCGCACCTCCAGGCGGCCGCGTCGCAGCGTGAACTGCAATTGGGTGCGCCGCAGGTGCAGATCAGGGACCGTGAAACCGGCGATCTTGGCTGCCGTAAGACTTGCGCCGTCCACATTCGCCTCGCCGTTGCCTTGCCCCGCGGCGAAGCCGGGGCCACGAGCTTCGAAGCTGAATTGGCCAGACAGGCGACCGGCGAGTTGTCCTTCCTCAAGCAAGAAGGTCAACGTTCTGTATCGGCTCAGATCCAGGTCATGCCACTGGACCTGCCCCATCAGGCCGCCATCCGCCATGCTAATCTCACCCAGCGCCGTACCACCGTACAGCTCCGCCGACAGCAGGAAATCGTACGGATTGCCGTGCACGAGAGCGCCCAGCGACGGTCGTATCCACAGGCGGCTGCATTCAACGTACGGGGGTTGGTGATCAGCAACAGGTGAGACGACGCGCATCCCGGACAGCTCGTAGCCCTTCAACCAGGCGAAGCGGGCCACCTTGAAATCGACATCGACCGGCCCACGGCTCACGCCACTCAGCGCACGGCGGATGAGGATTTCGTGCGGAAAGGTCACCAGCAGGAAAACGACGAACAGCGTTGCCGTGTAGCCCACGTACAGCAGCAAGGTACGCCCGCCCTGCAGACCGAGCCAGTCCAGCGGCAAGCGCACTCGCGGCAGGTGCAAACGGGGCAACCGCATCAGGAGTGCACTGCTTTCAGCAACGACACCGTCGCGGTGACGTCAAAGTTAAAGTTGTCTTTGAAGCGCTTCTTGATCTGGAGGCGGCTGAAGCGCAAGGGCCGATCACCCTTCTCGACCCGGTACAGCAGATCGACGAGCTGCGGCAGACTGATCTGAGTCAGCTTGATTTTCACGAGTTCCTCTTGGTAGTCGGTGCCGATATCCTTGGTCGCGGGGTTCATCGACGTGACGTGCTCACGGCCGACGGCCTGAGCGATCGTACTATCGAGGTACGAGAACAGGGAAAAATTCTCATCTCCCTGCGAGACCGCCGCTTGACTGGCTTCGAGCCGGCGGAGCAGATCCAGATAGACCTCACGCTGGTGCTGGATCTCAGCGAGCTCCTTTTCCTTCGCGACGATGCGACGTGCGGTTAGTTCGCCGTTCGTCCGGGCGGGCTCCCATACGAAGTTGTATAGGGAAATCAACACAACGCTCAGCGCGGCCACTCCCAGGAGGAGCCGTTCGCGAGGCGCCAGCCGCGCGTAATAGTTGACCAACAGGCGCGGATCGTATTTCATCACCGTGCTGAAGGCGCGCCGGTACCTGCCTTGCCGAGCGTGAGCGCGAGCCGGAAATCCACCCGACCGTCCGGTGTCGACTTGACGTCCTTGACCTGAACGTCAGCGAAGTACTGCGTATTCAACAGCTGTTGCTTGACCGTATCCACCGCCTCGAATGAGTCGGTTTTCGCGCGGATCCGCACCGACTCGGGATCCATGAGGTACTCGTCCGCATCGATCTTGATCGTATCGGGAATCGCCGCGGCGATGGTGCGCATCACGTCGATGGCGGTCACGCCGCCTTCCGGCACCAAGCCGCCCAGAACGTCGAGCTTTTTTTGCGCCGCGTCGATCTCCGCTTGCAGTTGCGCCCTCTCGTCTCGAATGCGGTGGACGTCCGGGAGGGTCTGAGTAAACACGCTGCGGATCTGTCCCTGGATCATTTCCAACCGGCTCGCCGCTTGCCGGTACGTCATGTACGTGTTCGCCACCACCAGGGCGAGTGCAAGCCCCGCGATGGCCCCCGTACGCCACAGGGCGTACCGGAGTTCGTCTTCACCACGGTGATAGGCAAACTCACCGCGCCGAAAGTTCAGACCCAGCGCGTCGTTCGGAGCGACCTCTCGCAGCGCCAGGCCGAGCGGAGCGACGAAGCTGCCCAGGGTAGTGTGCAACGCCGGCGGCACGTGCCGAACCACCGCCTGGTCGAGCCGCCGAACCGCAAGGTCCATCGCCCCGCCGAGCGCCTGGGCGACCAGATCGAACTCCTCCCCATCACCCGCGACGACGCACGGCAGGCCCGCTTCCAATGGCGCACCGTTCAGCGCGAGAAGCGTCCAGCGAATGTCGCCGACCACCGAAGCCGCGGACCCAGCGTCCTGGTGTCCATTGTCGGCCGCCGCAACCGCGGTCTCCGTTGGAGTTGCCGGCACGTTGACGAGTGTTCGCAAGCCCACCAACCGGCGATTGCGGTACAGTGCCACGATCGTGCGGCGCGCGTTCCCGCCGACGTAAGCAAACGTGTTGGGTAGCTCCTCACCGAGGAGACCCAGCACGTTGAGTGTCGCCAATGGCGCAAAATCGATAACTTTGGGGTCGAGGCCCGCGGCACTCAGCACGGCCAGGTGCGCCTCGAGATCGCAACGTTGGACCAAGGCGGCTAGGACATTACAACCAGCGCGGTCACGGTGCAGGACCTGGTAATCGACAATGACGTCGTCGAGGCCAAAGGGCACTTGTGCCTCGAGTTCGAATGGCACCGTTTGATCGAGCCGCTTGCGATCGCGAAACGGGAGGAAGAAGGTACGCAACGTCACCAGGTCCCCCGCCAGCGAAGACAACACCGCACTGGCGCCGAGCTGATGGCGCTGCAGGAACGCCTGCAACTGCTCCGGCAACGGGGGATCACCGGAAACGAAGGGCTCGCGGTAAAAGCCGACGACGCGGTAATCGCGAAACGTCGTCTCGAGCACCGCGGCCTTCACTTCACACGCATCAACTTCAAGCGCTAGCACCCGCTGGGGCATCTCGCTACCGTCCTCCCCTTACCCACGCGATCCGAGCCCTCGCAGATCTTGTGACTGATCCCCCGCATCGCCCCCACGCTGCTCCCGGAACAGCCTCGCCCCGCCCTCCTTTTGCCAATCCAACTGTGTCAGCGACCACGGAACAGCGCTGGCGCCGGTACGCCGAGCGCTGCGGCGGATCCTGCGGACCAGCATCGACGCGGAGCGGCCAATGCCCCCCCGGCCGGTCACCGGATTCGGGTTCACCTTCGCACTGGCACGAACGCGATAGTAAAAGCTGGTAACCCCCAGCATGGCGCCGGCGTAATTGCGTGTATCACTGCTGGCCTGATTCAAGTTCCGGATCAGCCCGACCAGATCGGCTTGCCGCAACGGCGTTTCACTGCGCTGCGAGATGATGTTGGAAACGACCTCCTCGTCACCCACGATCGCCTGCAGGACCTCTCGTGGCGCGGTGTTGGCGTTCACCCGCAGCTGGTTGCCTGGCAGGGCCGTCAGGACCGGCCGGAGACGACGGATCAGGCTCGGTGTGAACCCCGCGATAACCCCAACATCGTCAAGGGACGGGAAATCGAGCTGTTGAAATTGCGGCTCCGCGGCCTGAGGCCGGGGACTCGGTGTAGCACCAGCACGCGCGTCGCCCCCAGACCCCGAGGGTGAGTTGCCCACAGCCCCGGGATATTGAGCTTGGTACACGCTGTCCCAGTACTCCAAAACCAGATCCGCGATCTCCGGATCCGCTCCGCGGCCCTCGAGCAGATGTGCGAGAGCCATCTTCCACGACTCCAAGGGCTGGACTTGCCGCTGCGGGTCGCCGTCCTGGGAGTCGCGCCACCGAACCCACTGTGCACGCGTGCGGAATCGCACCATGTTGATGTTGAGCTTGCCGCCCTCGTCAATGATCTGCACGCGGAAGCGCATGTTGTCGGGAACAACCAGTGAGCTGTTCGTCCCATCGATCTGGCAAGTGTAGCCATCGGTGCCGGGCTGGGGGCACCATTCTTCCGTGAACGCATCCACCCTCGGGTCATCGTCGTGCAGCAAGAACGCTTCACCCAGATTAATCCCCGACCGGGCCAGCAACGAGGCTTGCAAACCGCTCAGAGCGTTGCGGGCCATGTGCTGGTCGACCTCCACCGAGTACGTGAACTCGACGACCGTGATGGTCAGCAGTGCCACCACGAGGAGGGTGATGACCAAGGCAATGCCGCGCTCGTTGGTGATCACGGCGCTCACAGAGCCAGGTTGGCCAACGGGAGGTCGACGATGGTCCCGAAATCGTGGACTCCCCCGGCGTCATCGGCGAGGAACACCGTCACTTCCACCGCACCTGGCAAGCCTCGCGGGCCCTGGCCGGGCCGCTCGGCCGTTGTGTCCCACGAGTCGACCCATTCCCCCGTTTCGGGATCCAGGTACCGCAGCCGGAGGCCTGCCACCTGATCCGCGATGTATGACGCCACAGCCGCCGGGACCGCAGGTGCGTCCTCCTCGCCAGCCTGCGGATCCCCATCTTCCGCAGCTGGCTCCGTCAGCAGCTCCTCCTGCCGCCGCAGCGCAAAGAGGTTCGGTGCATTCTGCAATGGGTCGAGCGAGTACGACACCAGCGCGCGCCCGCCACGTCCGCGCGAGGCGCCGAAGAGGCGGTGGATGACCACACCGAATTGGACGGCGTCCGTCGGCACGCGGCTACTGCCGGGAATGCCGATGAAACCGATGTACCGGCCCGCCGTCGGCGGCAGGGCACCCTCGATCTCGTCGGCAATGCGCAAGACGACCTCGCGGCCGGAGGCGTAGAGATCTGCCTGCTCCTCCGCATGCTCCTTGGCGAGCAGGGCACGTGAGAGCACGCCGTAGACGCTGAGCAGCACGAGGCCGAGGATCACCGTCGCAACCATGATCTCCAGCAGGGTAAATCCGCGACGTGCCATGTTCAGACCGCCGGATCCCGCACGAAGTACACCAGCTCACACGCATGGGGATTGCGCTCGTCCCAGATGACTCTGACGACCACCTCGCGCACCTCGTCCAGATCGGTTGCGATCACTTGCCGTTCCCAACGATACCCGGGATAGCCATCAAACGTCCCCTGCGAGTCACCGAGATCTTCTAGGCCCGCCGACGATACCTGGTACTGAATCTGGCTCACCAGCTCGCGCGCCAGCAACGTCGCACGCGTCAGGCTCTGGTCGCGAGCGACCGCCTTGATGTTGCGTCCCTGCAGGCCGAGCAGCCCGACGAAAGCGAACGCGACGACGGCGAGCGCCACCATCACCTCCAGGAGGGTAAACCCGGCATCCTCCCGGCCGTGTAAGGGCGGGGCGCGGCGATGCTCATCCCCCGTAGTCGACATCGTGGTACCCGGCGTTCATCTTGAGGCGCCCGCTCATCGGATTCAGCCACAGTGTGTAAGCATCGCGTGAGGTCGCCAAGTGAATGACCGTGGGGTCGACGGACCCGTCAGGGTAGAAAACCGTGTAGATCTGTCCCTGGACAATCTTTCCCGCCAGAGTGGGCAACACCACGTCGGCGATGCCGACGGGCTGCTCGAGCCTGGTGCCGCGCGCCAGCGGTCCGAGGTCACGCGCGACGTCTGCAAGATCCGTGGACCCCTCCGCGGACACCCAGTACCGTTGCTGGTTCAGATCGTAATTCAAACGGTACGCGTACCCATTGAGCACCGCTTCGCTGCGCAGCAGACGGAAGGTCATTACCAAGCGCCGCGCCTGAGCGGTCAGCTCGGCGCGGCCGGGGTCCCGCAGGCGCGGCAGCGCCAACCCCAGCACCACCGCCATGATGAGCAGGACGAGCGCCAGCTCCAGAAGCGTGAACCCCGAGCAACCCAGGCGTCGCAGCCATCGCGCATCCCCCCACGGCTCAGCTCTGGCGGTTGTCGATATCGGCATTCTTGCCTTCACCGCCCTCCTGCCCGTCAGACCCGTAGGACTTGATGAGGAAATCTTGCCCATCACTGAAGTAGGCATACGGGTTGCCCCACGGATCCGTGGGAACTTTATCGAGATAACCGTCGGGATTGTAGTTTCTCGCCGCCTCCGGTCGTTGCACGAGCGCTTCCAGACCTTGGCCGGTAGATGGGTAAAAGCCGTTATCGAGTTTGAACAAGTGCAACGCTTCCTCAATACCCTTGATGTCCGCCAGCGCCTTGGTGCGGCGGGCTTCATCGGTGCGGCCGATGATCTTGGGGGCCACCAGAGTCACCAAGAGTCCCAAGATGAACACGACGACCATGATCTCGATGAGCGTAAACCCTGTGCGGTCGCGCAAACGTCGCATTTTCCGTTCCTCCTGATCCCACTGACGATTCAAAACGCTAACACCCACCCTGGAGCAATTCAACGCACCAACTCGTTGAGCTCGAAGATCGGCAACAGGATCGCCATGACGATGAAGAGCACCACGCCGCCGCCAACGAGAATCATCACCGGTTCCAGAATGCTGGTCAACGCCGAGACCGAGGACTCGACTTCGCGGTCGTAGGCGTCGGCGGCCTTCGCCAACATCTCCTCGAGCGCACCGCTCTTTTCGCCAACCGCAATCATATGCACGAGCATCGCCGGAAAGAGGCCGCTCTTCTTCAACGGCGGCGCGATACTCTGCCCTTCCCGGATGCTGGCGCGGGCCTCGTCAATGGCCTCACTGAGCACCGTATTGCTCACCACGTTCTTCACGATGTCGAGCGACTGCAGCAGGGCGATACCGCTGCTGAGCAGCGTGGCAAGGGTACGGGCAAAGCGGGCGAGCGCCACTTTCTTGAGCAACTTGCCGGCGTACGGAATGGACAGGACGGCGCGGTCATAGCGCAGCCGACCGGCCGGGGTGCGCGTACTGACTCGAACCGAGACCACCGCGATGATCAGCGTGCCAACCAGCAACCACCAGTACTGCTGCAAGAAGCCCGTCACCGCGAGCAAGACGGTAGTCATCAGCGGGAGAGTGGCCTGGTTCTCGCTGAAGAGCTTGGTGACCTTGGGGACCACGTAGGAGAGCAGGAAGAGGAGGATGGCGCTCCCGACGACTCCCATCAACAGCGGATAGGTGAGCGCCGAACGAACTTTGTCGCGCAAGGTGGCGTAGCTTTCGGTGTAGTCGGCAAGTCGCAGCAACACGACGTCGAGGGCGCCGCTCGCTTCGCCGGCACGGACCATGTTGATATACAGATCGCTGAAGATGCGCGGGTGACCTTTGAGTGCGTTCGCCAGCGATCCGCCTTCGGTCACCTGCTCGCGCACCTGTGACAACGTGCGTTTGATACGCGAGCTCTCTACCTGCTCGATCAGGGCCGAGAGACATTCGACGAGCGGCAGTCCGGCGCCGACCAGGGTCGAAAGCTGGCGCGTGACCAGTGCCAGCTCTTGGGGCGTGATACGTTGGCTGAACCGAGTGAGGTCAAGCGCCGTCCGCTCGGTCGCCGCCGTCTGGACCTGACGCTGTTCTTCGGTGAGGTCTGTTGGAAAGACCCCGCTGCGCCGCAGCTTGAGCCGAGCCCCCTTCGGCGTATCGGCATCGATGATGCCACTGACCGTCCGTCCTTGCTGGCTCAGTCCCTTGTACGCATATACCGGCATACCCCACAACCCTTCCGACGACGCTGGAGTCGGGAATATTCGACCCGCCCGACGGGCGCGACTAGATCAGGTCTTCCTGCGTTACCCGCAGGACTTCCTGGATGGTCGTAATCCCCGCCGCCACCTTGTCCGCCCCGTCCTGGCGCAGCGTCGTCATCCCCCTGGCGGTCGCCGCGCGCCGGATAGTCGCGGCGTCCGCGTGCTTCATGACCAACCCTCGAATCTCGTCATCAACGACCAACAGTTCGTGGATGCCGGTACGTCCGCGATAGCCTGTGCGCTTGCACTGATTGCACCCCGCACCGGGTTTGTAGATCGTGTGGTCGGCCAGCTGCTGCGGGGTCATGGACAGCTCTTCCAACTCCTCCCTGCTGGGCTCATAGGGCTCGTGGCACGCCGGGCACACCCGGCGCACCAAGCGCTGCGCCATGACCGTCACCACCGACGACGACACCAGGAACGGCTCGATCCCCATGTCGAGCAGGCGCGTCATCGCGCCGAACGAGTCATTGGTGTGCAATGTCGAGAACACCAGGTGACCCGTCAGGGCCGCCTGGATGGCAATCTCCGCCGTCTCCAGATCACGGATTTCGCCGACCATGATGACATCCGGATCCTGCCGGAGGATGGAGCGTAAGCCGTTGGCGAAGGTCAGCTCGATCTTCGGATTCACCTGAATCTGACCGATCCCATGCAATTGATACTCGATCGGATCCTCGATCGTAATGATGTTCTTGTCCGTGGTGTTGATCTTCGACAACGCCGCGTACAGTGTGGTTGTTTTTCCGCTCCCCGTTGGCCCGGTCACCAGGATGATGCCGTGGCTCTGCTTAATCAGGCGGCTCACCAGCTCGTGCTTCACGCCCGTGAGGCCGAGGTCCTGGAGCTGCAAGACGGTCGTTGACTTATCGAGCAAGCGCATCACCACCCGCTCGCCGAACGCCGTGGGGACCACTGACACGCGGATATCGATGTCCTTGCCGGCCAGCCGGATGCGGATACGGCCATCTTGCGGCAGGCGCTTCTCTGCGATGTTGAGACCCGCCATGATCTTCACGCGGGAGATGATCACCGGCTGGAAGCGCTTCGGCGGAGAGATAATGTCGTAGAGAATCCCATCGATGCGGAAGCGGACCATCAAATCCCGTTCGAACGGCTCGATGTGAATATCGCTCGCGCGGTCCTTCGCAGCTTGGAAGAGCAACGAATTGACCAAGCGAATGATCGGCGCCTCGTCATCGGATTCGAGGAGGTCACGCGGTTCTTCCAGCTCGGTGGCCATGAGATCGAGCCGTTCTTCGTCGAGGCCGTCCATCAGCTGCGACGCGGATCCGGACGCGAGGTCATACACGCGGTTGATGGCATCGACAATGACCGGCCCCGGTGCCACCAGCACGCGGATCGGCTTGCGGAGTAGCAAGCGCACGTCGTCGAGCGGGCCCAAGCTCGCCGGATCCGCGGTAGCAACGACGACCGCCTCACCTTCGCGTGCCACCGGAAGCAGCTGGCAACGCTTGGCGAAGTTGATCGGCAGTTCGTTGATCAGCTCAAGCATGTCACCATCTTCCGGCAGGCGTTCCGCGAACGGCAGGCCGAAGTGATTCGCCAGCGCTTGGGCCCAGGTGCCACTGTCGATTGCGCCCATCTCCTGGAGCACATCCCCCAGGCCTTTCCCGTCACGCTGGCGCTCTCGTGCCTTCTCCAACGTGTCTTCCGACACCGTACCTTGCTCGATCAAGAAGGCTTCCAGTGATCGCGCTGCAACAGCCATGTGCACTCAGTCCACCGTCACCCAGTTGTGCGCGTCCAAGGCCGCCGGCTGACTGGGCTCCCGCCACGACAAGAACACCGCCGGCGACGTGCTCACCCGCATCCCTTCCGGATAGGCCGCAAAGGCCTGTTGCGGGGTGGCAAACACGTCCAGGCATGCATAATTCGCCGTGTAGCCGTCGCCCTGAAAGCGGTAACTCTCGCCAGCCCTGAACAGCGAGGCCAGCGCCGAATCGGCGGGCACGGCCAAGGCCAACAGGCCGTTGCTGCCACCAAGACCAGGAGGGGGCGTGCCCGACTCCCAGAAATTGGCCAGCAGAACGTAGCGGTCGGCCACACGGGTACCCGTGGCCGTACCCCCATGTCCGGCTGCCGCGCCCCG
This sequence comes from Binatia bacterium, assembly GCA_046757585.1. GTDB lineage: Bacteria > Desulfobacterota > Binatia > HRBIN30 > HRBIN30 > JBHHYR01. Next base: position 47,327 of record JBHHYR010000006.1, read on the forward strand.
ACGCGCGGACCCCCCACCTGCCGGCTTGCGAGGCTCTCCCTCCGAGCGTGGGTGGGACCCATCATGCTCGGGCTCCAACGACGGCCGCATCTCCCACGAAGGCCGGTACAGCTCATCCCAGGTCGGACCCTTGCGACCGGATTTCTCGAAGGGTTCGCGAATGATGCGTTCGCGCTCTGCAACCGAAATGTTCCGCTGATCTCTCTCGTTGCGAATGATGTGCGGTGTCAGGAAGATCAGCAAGTTCGTCTTGCGGTTTCTGACCTGGCTGAAACGAAACAAATGCCCGAAAACGGGAATGTCGCCAATGAAGGGCACCTGACTGACGTTCTTGGTCTTGGTGTTGAAAATGAGTCCGCCGATGACAACGGTCTGTCCGTCCCGGGCAACGATGGTCGTTGTCGCGGAACGGATCGTCGTGGTCGGCCCGAGCTGCGGATCAGTCGACACGACGTCGGACACCTCTTCGAAGATATCGAGGCGCACGATGCCCCCTTCGGAGATCTGAGGAGTAATCCGCAAGGTGATGCCCACATCGCGCCTCTCGACGGTGGCGAACGTGTTCGACAGATTGGTCACGTCGGTCGAGCGGCTCGCAATGAAGGGAAGATTTTGCCCCGAGACGATTTCCGCCTCCTGATTGTCCGTGGTCAGCACGGTGGGCGCCGAGAGAATGTTCGCGTTGTTTTCGCGCTCGAGCGCCCGCAGCAGCGCCTGCTGCGCTGGCACCTGGACCCCGTTGACCGTGACCGTCTGGCTGCTCGCCGCAGCCAGGATCAAGCCCTGCAAGCTTGTCGGTTGCAGGAGCTGGTTGATATCACCGCTGAGATTCGTGCGTCCCAGGCCTACGCCGCTGCCGACCGTGGTTGCGCCTTGGAATTCGATGCCCAGCTCGCGCGTTTTATCGAGCGACACCTCGGCGATGATGGCTTCCACGTACACCTGGCGCCGGCGCACATCGAGCTTTTCAATCACAGCCCTGAGCGTCTGGAAGTCCTGCGGGGAGGCGTTGATAATGAGAGCGTTCGTAGCGGGATCAGCGGTGACTCGCACCTCCCCCTGGAACTCGCCTCCGCCTTGCCCTCCCACCGAACTCACCCCGCCAACCCCTCCGCGCCCCAGCCCGCCACCAATCCGGCCCGCGCCGCCGCGCCGTCCTCCGAGGGTGCCAGCCGCCCCAAAACCGGTCTGGCCGATACCGCCCACCCCACCGCCCAAACCCCCACCGCCCAACCGGCTGCTGAGGCTGCTGCCGCCCACGCCGCGACCACCGAAGCCCCCGCGGCCACCGAACCCACGGGCCCCTCGGCCGAGGCCCCCAAAACCGCCGCGACCGCCGAAGCCACCGAGCCCACCGCCACCCCCACCACCGATGAGAGAACCCAGCACCCCGACCATCTCCGACGCATTGGCATACTTCAAATAGTACACGTGAATCCGACCAGTGCCCACCGGCAGTGGTACGTCGAGCCGGGTGATCAGCTCTTTGAGACGCCGCATTTCGACCGGCCCGGCAACCAA
>JBHHYR010000007.1:0-44863 GCA_046757585.1 Binatia bacterium
CGCGTGCACCAGCGGCCCGGGCGCTCTGCAACGTCGTCTCCTGTGGCGCGTACGCGGGCGGGCACGCCAGAATGAACTGGAAGCCGAACTTGGCGGCCGCATGCATCCACGAGTTCGCTACATTGTTGGCGTCACCGACAAACACCAGCCGCAGCCCATCGAGGCGGCCGCGCTTCTCTATGAGCGTGAAGCAGTCGGTGAGCACCTGGCAGGGATGGAGAAGATCCGAGAGGCCGTTGATGACCGGCACCGTGGCGTGGCGCGCCAGCCCCAGCAGCGTACCGTGCGAAAACGTGCGCGCCATGATCAGATCGACCCAGCGCTCGAGGTTGCGCGCGATGTCCGCTACCGACTCTCGCTGGCCAAGCTGAATGTCCTTCGGCGTCAAATAGACCGGGTAGCCTCCCAGCTGGGTCATCCCCACCTCGAAGGTCACCCGCGTACGCAGGCTCGGCTTTTCGAAGATCATCACCAGCGACTTCCCGGCCAGCAACGGCTGCAGTTTTCCCGCTCTAAAGTCGCGCTTGAGCGCCGCCGCCAGGTGCAGGACTTCCTCGATTTCGGCGCGCGTCAGGTCCGCCAGGCTGAGGAAATCGCGCTTCATGGCGCCAGCACCTGCCCAACGATGTCGACGGCGCGATCGATTTCCTCACGCGAAACGATCAACGGTGGCGCGAAACGCAGCACACGGTCCGCCGTACAGTTGATCAACAACCCGTTCACCCGGCACCCGTCTACTACCGGTTGCCCAGGGCCGTCGAGTTCGGCACCCACGAGCAGGCCGTGGCCGCGCACGTCGAGAATCCGCCGGCAGCTCCGGCTCAGGTGCCGCAGCCGGCTTCGCAGATACTCGCCCTGGCTCTGGCAGTTCGCCAGCACGCCAGCCTCGATCAACGTGCGCATCCCTGCGACCGCCGCCGCGCAGCTCAGCGCGTTGCCGCCGAACGTCGAGCCGTGGGCGCCAGCGCCGAAACTGGCCGCGACACGTGCAGTCGCTAGCATCGCCCCGACGGGCACTCCGGCACCGAGCCCTTTGGCCAGGGTCATGATGTCGGGCGTGACGCCGCTCTGCTCATAGGCGAACAGCGTGCCGGTACGACCCATTCCGGTTTGTACCTCATCGGCGATCAGGAGCAATTCGTGCCGATCGCACACGGCCCGTAGTCGGCGCAAGTAGTCAGGGTGGGGCACCACTATACCGCCCTCCCCTTGCAAGGGTTCGATCATCACTGCGACCGTGTGCGGCGACACGGCGGCTTCGAGAGCCGCGACGTCATCGTACGGAAAGTAACGGAACCCATCCGGCAGCGGCTGGAAGCCTTGCCGGACCTTCTCCTGCCCGGTTGCGGCTATGGTCGCGAGCGTGCGGCCGTGAAAGGAACCCAAGGCCGTTAGGATTTCGAAACGCCCCCCGCCCCGTTCGCTCCCGTAGAGACGGGCGAGCTTGATCGCCGCTTCATTCGCCTCCGCACCGCTGTTGCAGAGGAACACGCGCTCCGCAAACGAGTGTGTGCACAGCAGCTCGGCCAGCAGCGCCTGCGGCTCACTGTGGTGGAGGTTGGACACATGGAGGATCTTGCCGGCTTGTTCCCGAATCGCGGCGGTGACCGCGGGGTGCGCGTGCCCGAGGCAGGTCACGACGGTGCTCGCGAAGAAGTCGAGGTACTCGCGCCCATCAGCATCCCACACGCGGCACCCCTGGCCGCGTACGAGGGCGATCGGAGCGCGCACGTAGACCGGGACCAGATATCGCTCGTTGAGGGCTATGATTTCCTGATTGGTCATTGACGTGCCCGCCGGCAGGTCGCCGTCGAAAGTGAACCGTGGGCCTCCCTACCGCGTCCGCGCCGGCGTCCGCCGTAGCTTGCGTGCGACGCGGACCACCTGCGTTCCAACCCCTTCGCGCGTGAAGATCTCGAGCAGCACGGCATGCCGAACACGGCCATCGATGATGTGTGTCTTCTTGGCACCACCGCGCAAGGCTTCGATACAGCACTCGACCTTGGGGATCATGCCTTCGCTGATGACCCCGTTGCGAATCAAGCTGGCAGCCCGCTCGCTGTCCAGAGTTGCCAGGACCCTGCCCTGTCTGTCGCGGATACCCTCGACATCGGTCAGGAGGATCAACTTCTCGGCTTGCAACGCTTCAGCAATCTCGCCGGCAACCAAATCCGCATTGATATTATATGCCTCGCCACGCTCTCCGACGCCGATCGGGGCAATCACGGGAATAAAATCACTGTGATCGAGTGACTCGATGACCACGGGATTGATGGCCCGGACCGTGCCCACCATTCCGATGTCCACTGCGTTCGCGTGCTGTGCTCGTACCGTGAATTTCTTCGCGAGAATCAACTCGCCATCCTTACCGGACAGGCCGACCGCCCGGCCACCCTGCTGGTTGACCAGGCTGACGATCTCCTTGTTGATCTTGCCAACCAGGACCATTTCCACCACGTCCATGGTTCGCTGATCGGTCACCCGCATGCCACGCACAAAGTGCGACTCGATTCCCAGTTGTCCCAGCAGGCGGCCGATCTGCGGGCCACCGCCATGAACGATCACGGGATTGATCCCGACGAACTTCAGCAACACGACATCCCGCGCGAAGCTCTCCTTCAGCTCGGGGTCAGCCATCGCGTGGCCACCGTACTTGATGACCATAGTCTTCCCCGAGTAACGCCGGATGTACGGCAAGGCATCGAGGAGGATATCGGCTTTCGCCACGAGTTCCTGCATGCGCGTCTGGCCACGCGCCGCTGCGCCTGCGACACGCACCGGCCGTCGAGCGCCGGGGGTGCCGAGCGACCGTTCCAGACGCCTGCGACCCTTGAGTGGCAATGACCGACTGCCTTTCAAAGAATGTAGCGCGACAGATCTTCGTTCTTGACGATAGCGCTCAATTTGTCCCGCACGCTGGCCGCATCGATAACCACCTCTCTGCCACCCATCTCCGGCGCGTCGAACGACAATGATTCCAGCAAACATTCGATGACCGTGTGCAGCCGGCGGGCCCCGATATTCTCGGTGTTCTCGTTCACCTCGGCGGCAATGGCAGCGATTTCCACGATGGCGTCTTCCTGGAACACGAGGCGCACGCCCTCCGTGGCCATCAGCGCGACGTACTGCTTTGCGAGGGCATTCTGCGGCTCGGTGAGAATCCGGATGAAGTCCTCGCGGGTCAGGGGATCAAGCTCGACGCGGATCGGAAAGCGCCCTTGGAACTCGGGAATCAGGTCTGACGGCTTTACCGTGCTAAACGCGCCCGAGGCGATGAATAAGATGTGGTCGGTGCGGACCATACCGTATTTCGTGTTGACGGTGCTCCCTTCGACGATCGGGAGCAAATCCCGCTGCACCCCTTGGCGCGACACGTCGGGGCCGGCGACACCTTCGCGCCCGGCGATCTTGTCGATCTCATCGATGAAGATGATGCCCGACTGTTCAACGCGCCGCACGGCCTCCTTGGTCACCACGTCCATATCAACGAGCTTCCCCGCCTCTTCCTGCGTCAGCATTTCCAATGCTTCAGGGATTTTCAGGCGCTGTTTCTTCGTCTTCTTCGGCATGATGTTGGAAAACAGGTCCTTCAGGTGGAATTCCATCTCCTCCATGCCTTGCGGCGTGAACACTTCGACCATGGGGATAGCCGATTTGCTCACTTCCAGCTCGACGACGCGGTCGTCGAGCTTTCCCGCGCGCAGCATCCGGTGCAGCTTGTCACGCGTCGCGGCTGTCGACTCAGCGGTAGCTTCCGTGGTGCTCGCCCGGTCACCCACCGCCTGGATCCGGCGCTCCGGCGCCCGGACCGGTGGCAGCAGCAGATCGAGAACCCGCTCCTCCGCCAGCTCTCGCGCCCGGATCTTGACCTTCTCCTGCTCTTCGTCCTTCACCATTTTGACGGCGAGGTCCGCGATGTCACGGATCATCGATTCCACGTCGCGCCCGACGTACCCGACCTCGGTGAACTTGGACGCCTCCACCTTGAGGAACGGGGCCTGGGCGAGCTTGGCCAGGCGGCGCGAAATCTCAGTCTTCCCAACGCCGGTCGGACCCATCATGATGATATTCTTGGGTGCGATCTCCTCGCGCAGCTCTTCGGGCACTTGCTGGCGCCGCCACCGGTTCCGCAGCGCAACCGCAACGGCGCGTTTCGCTGCACGCTGCCCAACGATGTAGCGGTCGAGCTCGGAAACAATCTCGCGCGGTGTCATCTCGCTCATGCGGTTCCTTAGCTACCACGATCAACGCCGCATGCAAGCGGCGCCCGTCAGGGAAGCCCTCCCGCGTATCCCCGTGGTCTCAGCCGGCGGCGTGCCCGGCCAAACGGGGAAAGGAGCCTGCCGCCACACCCTCTGGGGGCAGCTCCTGGGAACCGCCAAAACGACACGCGGTGGACTTCCCTTACAGTTCCTCGATCACCAGCTGGTCGTTGGTATACACGCAGATCGACGCAGCCATGCGCATGGCCTCTTCAGCAATCGTGCGAGCGTCGAGCTGCGTGTGCTTCATCAACACACGCGCCGCAGCGAGCGCGTAGTTGCCACCGGACCCTATGGCGATGACATTGTCATCGGGCTCGATGATATCACCGCTGCCGGACAGCACCAGAAGCGTCTCTTCGTTGGCGGCAACCAGGAGCGCCTCGAGGCGGCGCAGGACGCGGTCCGTGCGCCAGTCCTTGGCCAGCTCGACGGCGGCTCGGCGCAGGTTGCCGCTGTGCTGTTCGAGTTGTTTCTCGAATTTTTCGAACAAGGTAAAGGCATCGGCACCTGCCCCGGCAAAGCCGGCGATCACCTTACCGTTGTAAATCCGGCGCACCTTGCGGGCACCGCGCTTCATGACGGTGTCGCCGAAGCTCACCTGCCCGTCACCCGCTACCACGACCTTGCTGTTATGACACAAGGCCAGAATGGTCGTGCTGCGCATCTGGGCGTGTGGCCTCATTTGCCCGGGCATCCCTGCACGCATTCGCCGTTGTCTCGTCACCTAGGCGCGCGGGTGCGCCCTGTCATAGACGGCGGTCAGTTGGTCGAGATTGACGTGGGTGTACTTCTGCGTCGTCGACAAGCTCGCATGTCCGAGGAGCTCTTGGATGGCGCGCAGATCCGCTCCCGCATTGAGCAGGTGCGTCGCGAAGCTGTGCCGCAAGGCGTGCGGGCTCGCCTTGGTCGCAATGCCGCTGGCCATGACGTAGTGCTCGACGATGCGGGCGACCGTGCGTGTCGTCAACCGTTGGCCGCGGCGATTGAGATAGACCGCCTCTTCGTCACGCAGCTGCCGCGGGCAGAGGTCGACCTGGCGTTCCCGGTACGCGGCCAGTGCGGCCAGCGCTTTGCGCCCGATCGGCACCAATCGCTCCATTCCACCTTTGCCGCCTACCCGCACCAGCTCCAGCGACGTGTCGATATCCCGCCAATCCAAGCCCACCAGCTCACTCACCCGCAGGCCGCAGGAGTACATCACCTCCAGCAGGGCGCGGTCGCGTAGCCCGGCAGGCGTCTGCAGCGGTGGAGCCTCCAGCAGGCGGAACACGTCGTCGACTGTCAGGTGCACGGGAAGCTGCTGGTCCTTCTTCGGCGTAGCAATACCCGCCGTCGGATCCCGGACGATCACCTCGCGGCGCAACAGAAAGCGAAAGAACGCCTTCGCGGCCGAGAGCTTACGGCCGGCCGAGCTCCGGCGATTACGATGCAACAGCGCCGTCAAAAAAGCTCGCAGCGCCAGGTGATCCACCTGGTCCACCCGCACCTCATCGCCAGTTGCATTGAGACCGATCCGCTGCTCCAGAAGAAACACCCGCAGCTGGCGCAGGTCGCTGGTGTAGTTACGGACCGTATGCGGCGAGGCGTTGTCTTCAACCACCAGCGCCCGTTTGAACTCTTCGATTAATCCCAGCATGCCTAGTGACACTCTCTTCGTCCGTCGTACGTCATCCGCGAAGTGGGAAGCGCCTGGTAGGCCGTTGGCGGAGGAACGGCGCGCCAGGACGCGCAGGCGTAAAACTCAGCCATCGTGAAGTTCGCCGGCCGTCTTGGCTGCTACCATCCCTGCTCGAGCCTCGCGAGCCGGACTCACATCGTACACCGCCTCCATCAAGCCCCTGTGACTTGACATGGCCGCTATGCTATCAATCGATGCAGTGGGCAGCAACCAACCACATGCCCCCTCACACTGCCGCTCGTGGCACGATGGGTGAACGGCGAGGTACCCCCGAAACGTGGACGCCCGGACACCGCCTGACCAAGCCGGGCATTGAAGCCTGATGGAGCGCTGCTGCCACGACTGCGGGCGCGACATTGGTGCGGTCGAACGCGTTGGCCGCCGTGATGCTTGCCTGCACTGTGGGGCCGACCTCCACTGTTGTCTGAACTGCACATTCTACGATGCAACGTATCACAACCAATGCCGCGAGTCCCAGGCTGAACGGCAGGTCGACAAGGAAGCCGGCAACTTCTGCGATTACTTTAGCTTTCGTAGCGGGCGCCCAACCGTGGCGAAGGCCGCAGGTAACACGCAGGCGCGGCAGCGGCTCGCGACGCTGTTCGCGAAGAAGAAATGACCGTACCGGTTCGCGGTGCTGCTCATGCGCTACTCGCGGGGGCTCTCCTGCTGGGGGCCTGCCAAGCCGATGAGAAGACTCCCCAGGGCGTGGCGGAGCGGTTCGTGGATCAGCATTACGTACAGATCAACCTGCAGGCCGCCGAGCCGTTCTGCATGGGCTTGGCCTTGGAGAAGCTTCGGCACGAACGGCAGCTCACGCAAGGGCAGCGCATCGATGCCTCCACACGCAAGCCCAAGGTTCACTATCGCATCATTCAAAGGAAGGAACAGGCCGACCACGCCAGCTACGTGTTCGAGGGCACCATCCGCGTGCCTGACGCCGGCAAGTTCACCCGCAAGTGGCTGATCACCACCCGGCGCGCAGGAGGGGTGTGGAAGGTATCGAATTATGAGGAGTTTGATTGACGGACGCGCGAGCGTACGAAGCCGCTCGAACTGGCAAGCATCGGGGACGGTACTGTCACGTCGGACTTCGGATTGCCCTCACCCAGCAGCAGCACGCCTCACTTGCCGGTAAACTGTGGTGCCCGCTTCTCGAGAATGGCCGTTACCCCCTCGCGCGCATCGGCAGTCGTGAACGTCATCCCCTGGTTCAGTGCCTCGTAGTCGAGCATGTCCTCCAGCGTGTGTTCCACCCCTCGATAGATCGACTTCTTCACCATCCGCACGGGAATCGGTGCGGCGGCAGCGACCTCCTGCGCCAGGGCACGTACGGTGGCCTCGAAATCAGGGCGGGCGGCAACCCGATTGACAAGACCTAGCCGCTCCGCCTCGGCTGCGTCGAAAACACGGCCTGTGAACAAGATCTCACACGCGCGCGCGGTACCGATGAGGCGGGGGAGAAAATAGGTCGCGCCCATGCCGGGATGGATCCCGAGCTTGGTAAAGGTCATACCCATTTTTGCGTCAGCAACGGCCACGCGCATATCGCACGCGAGCGCGATGCATAGGCCGGCACCGATGGCATGCCCGTTGATCGCGGCGATCGTCGGCACGGGCAGACCGTGGATCGTGAGGTAGCGTCCATAGAAATCGCGTGGAGCACCGGCCATGCTGGGCGCGCCGCTCTCCGACTTGGCGCCCGTGTCCTGCGCGATCATGCGCAGATCCCCTCCGGAGCTGAACGCCTTGCCACTGCCGGTCAGCACGACCACACGCACGGAGGCGTCCGCGCGGATCTCCTCCACTGCACGGGCGATTTCCTCTCCCATTGCCGCGGACATCGCATTACGAGTTTCCGGACGGTTGAAGCTCAGCGTAACGATCCCCGCGTTACGCGCCAGCAAAATGTGCTCGTAAGCCATGCGCTCATCCTCCCTGCCTGCGGTTCTATCCGCAGCAGGAGGCGCAGTCAAAAACGGGGGCGCGCGGCCCGCAGGCATCCGTCGCTGCGAGGCTCATTTGCCCCCCCCAAAGGTGACTTGCCGCACGGGATTGAACATGCATATAAATGCACTGGCGTTGGTGCTGGGGCACCACACGCCGGTAGGCGTGGAGAGGAACACGAGTCCGAAGTCTGAGGTCCCACGGACGACCCTGCAAAATCGACCAACCTGAAGGAGGCCGGTGACGGCCAACGGAGAGATAGAGAACATGGCACGGAAGAAGATTGCCCTGATCGGGGCGGGAATGATTGGTGGCACCCTGGCACACTTGACTTTGCTCAAGCGGCTCGGGGACGTCGTGCTGTTTGATGTCATCGAGGGGCTGCCCCAAGGGAAGGCGCTGGATCTCCTCGAAGTGGGCCCGATCGACGGCTTTGATGCCTCGGTGGTCGGAACGAACACCTACGAGGAGATTACCGGCGCCGACGTGTGCATCGTCACCGCCGGGTTGCCGCGGAAGCCCGGCATGAGCCGCGACGACTTGCTGTCAGTGAACACCAAGATCATGGTCGACGTCGCAACCAACATCCGCGAGCGCGCCCCGGAGGCGTTCGTCATCGTCATTACCAACCCGCTGGATGCCATGGTCACCACGATGAAGCGCGTGACCGGCTTTCCAAAGCAGCGGGTAGTGGGGCAAGCCGGGATCCTCGACTCAGCGCGCTACCGAACGTTCGTCGCCATGGAGTTGGGCGTGTCGGTGCAAAGCGTGACCGCCATTGTCCTCGGCGGGCACGGCGACGATATGGTTCCCGTGCGCAGTTACTGCCAAGTGGGCGGCGTGCCGGTGGATAAGCTGATTCCTGCCGCACGACTGGATGCCATCGAGACGCGCGTCCGCCGGGCCGGCGGCGAGATCGTCAACCTTCTCAAGAGCTCGGCGTTCTGCTCTCCAGCCCACGCCGCCATCCAGATGGCGGAAGCGTATCTGTACGACCGCAAACAGATCTTGCCCTGTGCCGCACTGCTGGAGGGCGAATACGGCGTGAACGGATTCTACCTTGGGGTTCCAGTCGTCATCGGCGGCGGCGGCGTGGAACGGGTCGTGGAAATCGACCTGACCCCAGCCGAGCGCCAGGCGCTCGACGGATCCGTACATCACGTACAGGAGCTGGTACAGGCGGCGGAGAAGTTTCTCCCGGCGTCGGGATAGATCCGTTCCACGGGCGAGCACTTGGCCGTCCCGACAGGCACCGGCCGAGCACTCCCGTATCGGTCTTCGACCGGGAAGGAGCACGCATGAACATTCACGAATTCCAAGCCAAGGAGATTCTCCGCCGGTACGGTGTCGCGGTGCCCGACGGCCGGGTTGCTACGAGCGCAGAGGAGGCAGGCGCCGTCGCACGCGAGCTCGGCGGCGTGTGCGTTGTCAAGGCGCAAATTCACGCTGGCGGCCGGGGCAAAGCAGGCGGTGTCAAGGTCTGCAAGACGCCCGAGCAGGTACGCGACTTTGCACGCGGCCTCCTGGGTAAAACGCTGGTCACGCACCAGACGGGCCCTGCGGGCCGAACGGTTCGCCGCGTGCTCGTCGAGCGAGGATGTGACATCGGCCGGGAACTCTACCTGGGCATGGTCATCGACCGCACGCGCGCATGGCCAACCCTGATCGCCAGTAGTGAAGGAGGCGTCGAGATCGAAGAGGTCGCCTCCCGATCACCGGAAAAGATTCTCCGCGAGCCGATCGACCCTGCGGTTGCAATTCAGGCGTTTCAGGCTCGCAAGCTCGCGTTCGCCCTCGGGCTCCCGAAAGCAAGCGTGCAGAAGGCCGTGTCATTCATCGGGAGCCTGTACCGCGCCTTTATCCAATCAGACTGCTCACTGGCCGAGATCAACCCGCTCGTCCTGACGCAGAGTGGAGACCTCCTCGCACTCGATGCAAAGATGGGTTGCGACGACAATGCGCTCTTCCGTCATGCCGATATCCGTGAGTTTCGGGACCTGAACGAGGAGGATCCCAAGGAGGTCGAAGCCTCACGGTACGGCCTCAGCTATATCTCACTGAACGGTAATATCGGCTGCATGGTGAATGGTGCCGGCCTCGCCATGTCCACGATGGACATCATCAAGCAGTACGGCGGCGAACCCGCGAACTTCCTCGACGTCGGCGGCGGCGCGACGACGGAGAAGGTAACTGCAGCGTTTAAAATCCTGCTCTCGGACCCCCATGTCAAAGCGGTCCTGATCAATATTTTCGGTGGCATCATGAAATGCGATGTCATCGCGAGGGGTGTGGTGGCCGCGGCACGAGACATCCATCTCGAGGTCCCCCTCGTCGTCCGCTTGGAAGGAACCAACGTGGAGCTTGGAACGCAGATCCTTGCGGAGTCGAATCTCGATATCGTGTCCGCTGCAGATATGGCCGACGCCGCACAGAAAGTGGTCGCCGCGGCCAGCCAAGCTTGAATCGCTACGCCCTCAAGGCCCTGTGGACAACCTGTGGATCGTGCTGTCCCAGCGCCCGTGGCACCAGGTGCTCCGTCGGTTGCCTGACTTCCACGCCGCAGCTGATCGAAGTAAGTCCTAATAATATCCATATGTTGCATATATTACTCTAGTGAAGGATCCAGTGTACCAATCTGAGGCCGCGCCCGCACTTGCGAAACTGCGGATGTGGATAAGGAGGAAGAACGGGAGGCGGGAGGGGAGAACCAGGGAGGTGAACACCAGGAACGAAACAGCGGGGACGAGGGAGTAGGGACCGCGGGCCTGTGACTTATAACTCTTCTCGGATCACGACGTCGCGCGGCCCTGCCGTCGTAGCTTTGACGTTGCCGTTGAGTAACAGCTCCACGCGCAGATCTTCACCGGTGAACGGGGCGCGCGCAAAAACAGCATTCACGCTTTCACGCGCTCCTTCAAGAAAGAGGATGGTTGGCGCCTGGCTACACGACGCCGTGCTATTTACGGTGCAGGGCACCGGCAGGATGCTGGTCGTGAAAGCGTCGCCCACTGTCCCCGTGAAACCTACCCCGAAGAGTCCAGAATCCTCAGGGGTGAAACAAGACCCCGTGTCACCCGCGGGCGCACAAATATTAAAGCGCACCTCCAGCTTTGGTGCAGTGGGAGTACCTACCGGTGCTGCCGAGCTACCAATAGCAACTGTTGCCGTGTCTTTGCTGGCTGTTGAACGATCACTCACCTGCGTCTCCGCGGTCTCGGAGACCACTGAGAGTGTCACAGCAATCTCGGCGTCCCCGGTCCGCACGAACGTCGCCTCGTAGGGCGGTGGCGCGTCCTCGACAACAAAGCTGAAAATTCCGTTCACGACAAACTCCTGGCCCATAATACTCGGGTGGGTGACACCGCCGGTCACCAGGGAAACTACCGCAAACTTCGTCGATCCGGAGACCTGAAAACGCACCTCGGGAAAGGCAGTCCGCCCCGAGCCGGACGAGCCGCAACCCGCGGTACCCAAGGCGGCAAGCAACGCAACGAAGGTCGCGACCCTAGAGGAACGCTGTATCATTGACACCTCGCTTCTGGCAGGATTGATTCCCATGGTCAAGATAGCCAGAGTCCGAGCTCCGTCAGCGTTGCGGGTTCGCGACGTCGCTGGTACCGGCGGCTCCCGTGAGCTGTGGCACCCCTCGAAATTGGGGTAGGATGTTTCGATGGATCGGAACGAGTTCGAAGCGTTGGTGCGCGACGCTCTTGATGATCTGCCTGCCGAGTTTGCGCGGCATCTAGACAACGTCGAGGTGGTCGTTGAAGACGAACCGGATCCCGCCTTGCTGCGCTCCCTGCGCATGAACCCACGCCACCAGACGCTCTTCGGACTCTATCAGGGCGTACCGCTCCACCTTCGTGGCGCCGCGTACGGCGGCGTGCTGCCTGACAAGATCAGTATCTTCTACGGTCCCTTGCGACGGGCGTTCCGCTCACCTGATCGCATCCGGCAGCAAGTCCGCACGACGGTCATGCACGAGATCGGACACTTCTTCGGCCTCGACGACAAGACCATACGTGCCCTTGGCTACTAACCGTGATCCGGCAACGTGACCATGCTGGGAAGGTTTTCTCGTGCCTCACAGGAGACGCACGGCAGGGAGCTCGTTGTTTTCGCCCGCAATGGCGTAACTTCTACGGACCACCGAGTTCGCTCGGGACCTGTCCAGCTGGCCGGCCCGACGCTCAGGCCGGTTCGAAGGGACCGCCTCCGTAATGTTCCGTGCTCACTCGAGCACGACCAACCGCCCTCCGACGTGAGCCGCATGCAGCTGGCAGCTGAACGGGAAGATGCCGGCTTTGTCTGCAACGAACTCGATCTCTTTCGGCTCTCCGCGCGTGACCACCGTCAGGATCTTGTAGGCAGGAATGGTAAAGCCATGCTGATCCGCACCCGGGACATTGTTGATCAACTTGATCTTCACCTTATCGCCCTTGTGCACGACGAGCGTTCCGGGCAGCCAGATTTTCGTGCCTTTGTACTCGATGTTGACGACCGTGAAGTTGTCGACGTGTTGCGCGAAGACAGGACCAGCCGACAGCACGGCTCCGAGCGCGAGAATGGTCGCGATCTTTCGCATAGTCGTATCCTCCTTGAATTGAACGTGGCGCCGGTTTCGCACAAGCATGCCCTGAATTCAACCGTGCTCCCCCTACCCTGCCCCAGCCGGTCTGCTATAAAGCCATGCTGTGCGACGCCCTGGCAGCTTTACGTTGAAGGCAGATTTCGCCCCGCAAGGAGATCAACCGCAGGCCATCGCACAGCTCACCGAGGGGATCGCTCGCGGCCGGTCGCATCAGGTGCTCCTGGGCGTCACCGGCTCCGGCAAGACCTTCACCATGGCGAACGTGCTGGCCCAGGTCAACAAGCCGACGCTGGTCATGGCACCCAACAAGACCTTGGCGGCACAGCTCTACAACGAGTTCAAGGTGCTCTTCCCGGACAACGCGGTCCGCTACTTCGTCAGCTACTACGACTACTATCAGCCGGAAGCGTACGTGCCGAGCACGGACACGTACATCGAGAAAGACTCCTCCATCAACGACGAGATCGACAAGATGCGCCACTCGGCCACCAAGGCGCTGCTGGAACGCAACGATGTCCTCATCGTTGCCAGCGTCTCGTGCATCTACGGGCTGGGCTCTCCCGAGGCATACTTCGACATGCTCGTTTTTCTCGAGCGCGGTGCCGAGGTGGACCGGGATCAGCTACTGCGCAAGCTCGTCGATATCCAGTATGCCCGCAACGACTACGATTTCCATCGCGGCACTTTCCGGGTGCGCGGCGACGTGGTGGAGGTCTTCCCCGCCTACGAGGAAGCGCGTGCCATCCGCGTCGAGCTGTTCGGTGATCGTGTCGAGACGATCGCCGAGATCGATCCCTTGCGCGGCAAGGTGCTGCGACGTCTGAGCTCGGTCGCCATTTACCCGGCCAGCCACTACGTCACCACGCCTGACCGGCTGGAGGAAGCCATTGCGTGCATCCGCCAGGAGCTGGCGGAACGGCTCGGCCAGCTGCGCGCCGACAACAAGCTTCTGGAAGCGCAGCGGCTCGAACAACGTACGTTGTACGACCTCGAAATGCTCACCGAGATGGGGTTCTGTACCGGCATCGAGAACTACTCGCGGCACCTCACCGGCCGCGCACCCGGCGAGCCCCCGCCGACGCTGCTGAACTACTTTCCCGACGATTGGCTGCTGTTCATCGATGAAAGCCACGTCACTGTCCCACAGATCGGTGGCATGTATCGTGGCGATCGTTCCCGGAAGGAAACTCTCGTGGAGTACGGTTTCCGCTTGCCCTCAGCGTTGGACAACCGCCCGCTGAACTTCCAGGAGTTCGAAGCGCTCACACGCACCGTGGTGTACGTCTCCGCAACGCCGGGTGAGTACGAGCTGCGGCAGACTGGCGGTGAAATCGTCGAGCAGCTGATTCGCCCAACCGGCTTGATGGACCCGGAAGTCATCGTGCGCCCGGCCGGGCACCAAGTCGACGATCTCCTAGAGGAGATTCGTGTCCGCGTCGGCCGCAACGAACGCGTCCTGGTCACCACGCTGACGAAGAAGATGGCCGAGGATCTGACCGACTACTACCACGAGCTGGGCCTACGGGTGCGCTACCTGCACTCCGACATCGAAACCCTGGAACGGGTCGAGATCATCCGTGATCTGCGCCGGGGGGAGTTCGACGTGCTCGTTGGCATCAACCTGCTGCGGGAGGGGCTCGACCTCCCGGAGGTCTCCCTGGTCGCCATCCTCGACGCTGACAAGGAAGGCTATTTGCGCTCCGAGCGCTCCCTGATCCAGACCATCGGCCGCGCCGCCCGCAACGTGAACGGCACGGTCCTCATGTACGCCGACCACATCACGGTCTCCATGCGCCGCGCGATCGACGAAACCAACCGCCGCCGGGCTGTGCAAGCCGCGTTCAATCGCGAGCACGGCATCACGCCGCAAACCATTCAGAAGGCGATCGCCACTCGCTGGGCCGAGGTGGCCGAGGCGGACTACGTCGACATTCCCGTCGCGTCGGAGTCGGCCGAGGAATACGTCACCCTGGCAGACATCCCGAAGCGGGTCGCCGCACTGCAGAAGGAAATGCGCGCCGCCGCCGGGCAGCTCGAGTTCGAGCGCGCCGCCGAGCTCCGCGACCGTATCCAGCACCTCCAGACTCGCGAGCTTGCCCTCAGGGGCTCATAGTGGCTCCGGTGTTTCTCGCTTTCTGCTCCCCGGACGGAGCCGATGTACATGCTCCCCTCCGCATCGTTACGCCGCCTGCTTGGGCGTGCTTTTCGAGCCCGGGAAGGGTAGTATACGCCGCAACTTGGTGGTGATCCCAGCGACAAAGACATGAGAGGACGGCCCCGCAGCCACACCAGGACGGGGGCGCACCGGAGCCAGCTGTGAAGCGAGCGGGAGAGCTGCCGGTGCAGCAAGAGGGAGGTCTGATGCGACTGGCCGTGGCCGTTGGTCTGTTCATTGCGCTGTGCGCTCCGCCACACGCCCAGGCACAAGATGCAGCGAGCGCTTTCAAGGGCTTCTGTGAAGGATGGATGCACAAGCTCCAGGACCGCGAGCAGATCAATGCGAGCCACATCAAATGGCAGACGGCCCCCGCCGGGGTACACGGTGCCTACATCGGTTACACACGCAAGCACACGTGTACCGTGAAGAACGGCACAGCGTCAGTACCGGTGGGCACCATTCGCTACCTCGAGGTGCGTTACGAGAAGCAGGGCAGCAGTATCGAACAAGCTGAGCACAGTCGGCCGCGACCTGTGGAAACCACCGAGGTCACCGAAATCTTTCGCTTCAGCGGCGGCAAGTGGGTGTATTAGGACGCAACCGAGGCTCGCGCACCTTGCCCCCGAAAACGCTTCAAGCAGTCGTGCCCGCCAGCGTACGGCCTTCCCCGGCCGTTTCTTCGCTGGTGTCACCACAGCGGGGGCGTCGGCGTGGGAGTCACCGTCGGCGTCACGTCGACACATCCTAGTCGCCTACCCGCAACTGCCTGACACGGCTGCGGTGCCGGTGTTGCCGTTGGCGTGAACACCGCGGTCGGAGTGCCCCGCGGCACTGCGTGGAAAACCGATTCTCCGGTTGGGACCGCGACCGACAGATAGCGAGCAGCCGCAGCGTTGCGGAGCGTTGCCGTTGTGAAGCGTGGTGCTGTGCGAGCCGGTGCCGTGCAGGGTAGCCAATTCACGGCGGCCCCACCGCCGACGAGGGTTCGGCCGGAACCGTCGGCCGGCTCGGCACACACGATGTTCAGGGTCAGTCGCTTGCCATCCGACGCGGCAGTGTCGGTGGCATCCACATAGTGTCCGGTAGTTGGGATCGTGAGGAAAGCCAGGTCGTGAAACACCAACGGCATTGCCGCGCCCGGATGCGCGATAGCCAACTGCGTGATATTGGTCGGCTCATTGAGGAAGGTCACGGAATCGAATTGCCCGATTAGCCCGCCGCTGACGCGCAAGCTCACGTTGTCGAACACCAACCCGTCGACATCGAGACCGTGGGCGGTCAGGGTGTTCCCATTGCCTGACACAGTGGGCACGACAGCGGGGGCTGCCCGCAGCTGCCCGTTTGCCACGACCGCACTTACCAGCGCCAGCCCAGCGCCCGCGTTGACGAACTCGACGTTCTGAAAGTGCGAGCTGCCGGGCCGGTGGAAGCTGACAGTCTGCAGGGAGCGGCCGTTGAACACCACGGTGTGTGTTCCCGACGCCGCGAAGCTGGCGGCGTTTGAAAACCCGTTCAAGAACGAGGGCTGGCTGAAGTCCCCCGCCACCTCGAGCACCCCCGCCGTCAGCAGTCCCACGGTGCTGCCGCCGGCAAAGATCGCATCTCCGTGCACGCGCAACACGGCGGCGGGATCCGCCATTGTCAGTACGCCTCGTGCCTGCGTGCTGAAAGTGCCGCTCACCACGACCACCCCTCCGTTCAGCGTCAGACGCGCTACGCCGCCCGCCACCGTGAGGTCACCTTCCAGCTCGAATCCCCCGGGTAACACCTCTGGACCCGCGAAGGTCACATTGGTCGTCAAACGGGCCGGCAAGCTCACGCTGCTTCCGGTGAAGGTGGTATTTACCACCTGCCAGCGTCCACCCACCGCATCGACCAAGCTTCCCCCCAAGCTGACTGTCACTCCGCTGGCACTGCTCACCGTGCCCTCGCTGATCGTGGCCACACCCGTGATGCGTGCCCCGGTCTTGAGCTGCACTCCAGCAGGGTTAGCGAACGTGACTCTCTGAAAGTGCGAGGCCGTCGGCTTGTTGAAGCTCACTGTCTGCGGCGCGATGCCGTTGAACACCACGGTGTGTGACCCCGACGCCGCGAAGCTGGCGGCACGGGAAAACCCGTTCAAGAACGAGGGCTGGCTGAAATCCCCCGCCACCTCGAGCACCCCCGCCGTCAGCAGTCCCACGGTGTTGCCGCCGGCGAAGATCGCATCCCCGTGCACACGCAAGACGCTGGCTGGATCGGCCATTGCCAGCACGCCCCGTGCCTGCGTGCTGAAAGTGCCGTCCACGGTCACCGTTTGCCCACTCAGCGTAAGTCTCGCCGCGCCGCCTTGCACCGTGAGGTTCCCGGCCAGCGTTGTCGATGTTGCAATTGACGCAGCGCCCTTCACCGTCAGATTCGGGAGCACGCCCCCGACCGAAACGCCTGCGCCTGTGAGGACGACGGTGCCATCGCCAACGATCGTCGCCGCGCTGATGCTGCCCGAGGCCGTGAGTGTGAATCCGGCAGTGTCCAGCTGGGCCGCAGCTTCCATGACCAGCCCCCTGATGGCGGCACTCCCTGTCAGCTGCGGTTGACCACCGGAAGCAGCGGGAATGAGCACCGTGTCCGCCGTTCCAGGCACGCCGACCGGATCCCAGTTGTTCGGGTTCGACCAGTTCGTCGGTGCCGTCGAGTTGCCACCACGCCAGGTCTTGGTGATGTTCGTCGTTGTCGCCTGCGCCGTGGCCGTCCGGGTAGGAGTCACGGTTCTCGTGTGGGTCGCACTCGGTATACGGGTCAGCGTTGGCGTCGGCGTCCGGGTCGGTGTCGGCGTGTGCGTTGGTGTTGGCGTGGCAATGACCGCCGTCAGGGTAACCGTATCCTCTGCGCTATCGTCGATCCCATCGTTGACGATGAGGCCCAGGGTATACTGTCCGGGCACATCGGCCACCAAGCTGGGGTCACGAAAGGTCGCGCTGGATAGTGTGGCCCGGCTGGCTGCGGGGCTGTCGATGATCCGCCAGCGATAGGTGAGCAAACCCCCGTCCGGATCGCTTGAAGCCGCCCCGCTCACGAGCTCGCGCACCGCCGTCAAGATCGTCCGGTCCGGCCCGGCATCGGCGATCGGTGGCTGGTTGGGGCGCAAGGGCACGACCACCGTTACGCGGTCTGACACGTTGCCTTGCGCATCGATCGCCTCTGCCCCGATCCGCATGCTGGTAGCACCACGTAGCGCCGCCAGGGTCGCCGTGTAGCGCCCGGATACATCGGCCGTGCGGTCCGTGGCCACCAACCGATCATCGACAAAGAAGTTGACCGCGTTCACGGTACCGTTGTCGCTCGCACCGACCATAACCGCCAGCTGAGATCCGGCAATCTGCTCCACACCGGCGCTCGGTGCGAGAATGACGGCGGCGGGCGGCGTCCCGTCGCGCACCGTCAGCGTGATCCGGGGTGCACTACCGACATTACCGGCCTCGTCGAGCGCCGTTACGATCAAGGTGACCTGGCTGCCCTCCGCTGCATCCGCTGGGACGTTCAACATGAACGTGGCGTGTGCCGCTGCCTCGGCTGGCGCGACCACGGCGTTGCTCTCCGCCGCGATACTGCCAGCAGTGCGGAAGTGGATCTCCGCCACGCCCACGGCGTCGTTCGCTTGCACAGTGATCGGGATGCTCATACCCGGATTGACGACAAAGTCGCCTGCCAGAGACCTGATCCGCGCCGTGGGCGGTGTCGCATCGACAATACGGATTGTAACGGCGTCCAGGGCACTGGCGGCACCCCGTGTATCTCGGGCAACCACCGATAACACGACAGCATCGTCCGGCTGCGCTGCAGCGGGAATCGGGATGTTGAAGGTGGCAGTGGCGCTCGTCAGCCGCGGCGCAAAGTGGAAGACCCGTGATGTCTGGATCTCGGCGCCACGGATCTCGAGCAGGGCATCCCGCAGCTCGAGATCGTCCACCGCCACGGCAGTCACGGTAATGGACGTCCCGGTTGCCACGGCAATCCCGCCCGCGGGTGCCGTGAGTTCCACTCCCGGGGCCTGATTCTCGACCGCCGTGATTGTGAGACTTGCCGGGGCGCCGCGGTTGCCGGCGAAATCGGTGGCCACGGCCGTGAAGGTGGTCGTGCCGCTAGCGACGAAGCTGTGCGTAAAGGGGGGTGTATGAGCGGAGCTGAGCAGCTGGCCGGTTACAGCGAGGAAATCGACTACACTCACGTCGTCGCTTTCCGGCTGTGCCGTGACGATAACCGTCGCTCCGAGGATCGCTGTGTCGCCGGCCATGTTGCTCACAAGACGAATCGCAGGTCCTGCGTCGTCCGTCGTGGAAACCAGCGCCATATACGGCTCCGGCTGTTGCGGGTTGCCAGCAGCGTCATGCCAGCCGCTGACCCTCACCTCGAAATCCTGATGCTCGGCCAGAGGCTCGGCTGGCACGAAGATCACCGTACGATTGCCGTCACGAAACGCCAGTGTGCCGCCAACCATCGTGCCGTCGGGTCGCCGAGCCAGCACCACGGAGCCACGCGAGGCGCCGTTGGTTACAACCGCCTCGCTCCATTGAATAGCCACCTCGCCTTGGATCACGTTTGCACGCACTACCTGCGGTGCGGTGACGTCTGCGGTCTGGAAAGTCGAGCGGAACACCGTTGCCAGGGGCCGTCCAAGGTCGTCACGAACATTCCGGTTGACTTCCACGCTCAGGGTGGTTAGTTCTGGCAACCCGCCCGCGGCCGTGAACGTTAATCGCATCCGGCTCGCATCGACTGAACGCGTCCCGGGTAGCACCGTGCTGCCGGTGCGGACGACCACGCTGCTGGGCCCCACCGCGGACGCGTCGATCTGATCGGAAAAATCAATCACGATAGGCGTGTTCAAGCCGACTCCAAGAGCACCATTGCTGGGTGAGACAGCAGTGACTGCCGGCACAGTGTCGTCCAGAATGACTGGCGGTACGCTCACCAACGCACCCGCCGTGTCGATGCGGCCGCTCGCGACCCCTAAACCCCCGCTGACCGAATCGAACGCATTGATGGTAAACGGCCCACGCGGCAGGTTGTCGACCATGTACGTGCCGTCATTGGCTGTAAGCGCAGGAATGGTAAATGTGTCTCCCGTACGGTCGCTTATGCCTGTGAGGGTGATAATCGCATTCACCGCGGGATGGATGCCGTCACTCAGCAGGACGCTGCCACCAATCGACCCGGCCGGTTCGATGGTGATGCTGATACCGTCGAGCATCTCGCCGTCCGCCACGAGTGTTCCACTGGCGTTGCCGGCCAAGCCGCTAGCCACCAATCGGGCAGTAATGCTGACGTTGCCGGTCGGGATTTCGGTGAAGCTGAACTGTCCCCTCGCATCGCTGAAGCCCATGAACGTCGTTTGCAGAACACTACCCTGCCCGGTGGCATTGAGGTCGCGCCGCATCAAGGTGAGCATTGCCGGCACAGCGAGTGGCTGGCCGAGGGCGTCGACGACTTGCCCGCGGATCGCCCCGGTGCCCAAGAAAATAACATCGGCGGCCGCAGTGTCGCCGTCGTTGGCGAGCAACCCCGTGGTACGGCCGCCGTCGCTGCCGCCTTGCTCTCGTGCCGTGATCGTAAACGTGCCCAGCGGTACGGTTTCAAACTCGTACTGTCCCTGCGCATCGCTCTGAACGACGACCTGCGAGCCACCGGTGTCGATCGTGACACTGGCGAAGCCCACAGGTGTCAGCCCGTCAGCCAGAAAGACGCGGCCGAGGACGCGCCCGCGCCCGGCTAAGGTGATGTTGCGCGTAACCGTTTCCCCTTCACCAGTCAGCTGGCCGCCACCCAGTCCGCTCGCGCCGCTCACCCGATCCGTCGCCTCCACGGTAAAGTCCCCTTGCGGCACGCCACCGAGGCTGTACACGCCCTCGAGGTTGGTGGTGGTCGTCAGCTTGCCGGGACCGAAGAAGGAAGTATCCCGCGCCAGGCTCGCCGGCCGCAACAGCAACGACGAAAGCAGCTCGACTTGTGCGCCACTGACGACACCGCCGCCCTGGCGGGTCACGGTGCCTGACACGACGCCCACCGGTAGCAGGAAAAGATCGACACTCACCTCGTCGCCGGCGAAGTTTACCGCACCAGCGCCGAGCCCGATGCGACCCGACCCTGGATCAAGACACTCGAGCGAAAAGGCGCCCAGAGGCACGAAGTCGAACGTATACATCCCGCGGACGTCGGCGGTGACATATGCTCCGGGACGGCCGCTCTGCACCAGTCGTACCTGGGCAAAGCCCAGCGCCGCCATCCCGGTCGCGTCAAATACGGTTCCCCGCACATTTCCCGACGGTGCCAGGGCGATGGTAGTTTCTGTATGTCCTTGATCCTCGACGATGGCACCGCCGGACCGCCCGCCTGTGAGTGAACCGGGATCCTCGGCAATGACCGAAAACTCGCCCTCTGGCACGCCGGCGTATTCGACAATCCCCGTCCCATCGGTAAGCAGGGTCGGAAACGGCTTCAACAGGAAGGCCACCGGCGCGCCGCTGCTGAGCTGTACCCGCGCATCGGCGATCGGCCGGCCACCCGCGTCCACGACACGGACGGTGACACGGCCTTGGCCGAGGAGGTGGATGTTCGCAACCGTGGCGTCCCCGGTTAGAACACTCCCTCTGACCACACCCTGGTGACCCGTGGCAGCATCACGCGCGGTGATCACGAACGGCCGCGCCGGCAGCAACGTGAAGTTGAACGTCCCGGCGGAATCGGTCAGGGCGGCACGCTCGCTGGCGTTGCTTCGAAACGGGGCCGCCTCCCGGTACGTGACCTCCACCCCTCCTCCCGCAGGCTTGCCGTTGGCGAGGAAGACCGTCCCGCGGACGCTCCCACTCTCTCCCAGAATCAGACAATGCTCGTTCGTCGCACCAGCTGTGGCCAGGACGCTTTCGACGGCTGCCGGATCGCCGTTGAAAGGGCTGAGCGCTTGCACGCGGTACGGCGAGCCCACGGGCACCTGCAGACTGAACCGACCACTGCAGCTGGTGGTACCATCCGGGCAACGCGCACCGGCGCAGCCGGTCATGCCCACCAATAGGTCGCTAGCAACGGTCTTCTTGATCTCTTTCAGCTGTCCGATGGCGTCAAACGCGGTGTACGTTGCGACCACCTGCGCCGTACGCGGCGAAACGCCGTCCTGATCGAGCACGACGCCTGTGACGGTACCCAAGCCACGGAGCGTGAGGTCGCTGATCAGAATCTGCCCGTTGACCACCAGACTGACAGGCTGGATCTGCCCGTCACCCTCTGGGGTGCTGCTCCGCAACGTGTAGTCGCTCCGCAAGGGGAGGTTTGTGAACGTATACCCGCCGCGGCCGTCGGTCCTGCTGCGCAGGAAGCTAGCGTCACCGAACCACAGGAAGACGTCGACACCGACTACCGGCTTCCCACCGGCATCTCGTAACACACCGCGGATGGTGCCCGTACCGGGCAAGACGATGGTCACCGGCACGGCGATGCCGGGAACGCCGATATCGACTGCAACGGTCGCCTCCGCACCGGTCACCTCGCTGGCCGCCCGTATCTCGTGCTGGCCGGTACCGATGCGCCTGATGACGAAGTTGCCATCGTCATCGGTGCGCACCAGCTCCATTCCGCCAATGACATCAACATCCGTCGCCGGCTGCCCGTCTGGATAGACCACGGTGCCCACAACGGCCGCAGTCCCTGGGAAGACCAGATCGACCGGCGTAGTCGCGGCTGGGCCAATGGTGGCGCGTACCTCGACTTGCTCCCCCGTTTCCCGGCGCACGGCACGCACGTTCAGCACTCCTGGTTTGAGGCTCGTGAGACGGAAATGGCCGCTGCGATCCGTCCGTACGTCGCGCTCGAATGTTCGGTCATCATCGAACACCGCAACCACCACCCCACCGTTCACCGGTTGCAGCGGTGCAGCGCGGTCACCGCTGGCCGGGGGCTCGAAGACTGCACCTTCCGCCGCACCCGTATCCGCAAAGACCGGCACCCGCACCGCAACCTCATCCCCAGCCCGGTGCAGACTTGCTGCCACTGAGCCTGCTTGCGTGGCACCCGTGTCGCCGTCGCGCACGTCGGCCGCGACCAGCAGATTCCCCACTGGGACGTTGTCGGCAGTGAACGCGCCGCTGTCATCACCGACCACCTGGATCTCGCTGCCATCTGTCAGGCTACGCACCGTCACTGCGGCGCGCGGGATAGAGATGCCCGTTGCCGCGTCTACCACCGTACCGCTCACGCGACCCAGGCCGAGCATGAGCAGATCGATGCGCAACTCCTGCCCCTCCTGCGCGACGCTCGCACGCCGCTGGGCACGCTCCCCGGTGACCGGATCTTGCGCGCTGACGCGAAACGGGCCAAGGTTATCCGCTGCCACGAAATCGAAGCGATAGTAGCCAGCGGCGTCGGTCGTCGTTTGTCCAGTCACGATCTCAATCGTCAGGCCGGTGAGGTCGTCTGTGAACAGCTCACGCAGCTCCACGGGAGCGAACGGGATCGGGCCGCCCGTACCCGTGCGCACGAAGCCCGAGACGATCCCGCCGGCAGGTGTCGAAAAGTCGGGAACCACGGGCCGTGTGTCGTTCTCGGGCACCTGTGGGACGCTGCCTGGTGCACGCAAGCCGCTGCTGGCCAGGGTGTATCGGAAGAAGCGCGACACCGAAGCGGTGAAGTTGAGCAGCACGATCCGGTTTCCCGGCAGTATCTGCAGGCGCTTCAGACGGTTCTGCGTCGGCCCCTGTGCCAGCGGGCCACGCCCGCTGACACCAGGATCCTCACCCGCGTACGCCAGGCTGAAGGTCGCTTCGGCGAGGCCGTCGGGTGCCACGTCGCGGTCACAGAGGACGGCGACCACACGTCCGCGCATGAGCGGGTCGCTTTCCGGGATCTGGCGAACGCCAACGATCCGGGGACCCGCATTGGCGTCGAAAGATCTCAGGCTGCTGGCTGCTTGTTGCTGGTTGTCCGGCAGTCGAAGCACCGGTGCCCCGCCGGCTGACGACACGATGCGGACGATCGCCGTGTCGCCCGCTGCGAGCGTGACACTCGAGAACACGAACCGCTGCAGCGACCCGTTCGCGCCGGGCATCACGACGCTGATGTCCACACCCTGCCCCGATCCCTGGCCCCCGACGCCCGTAACGCTCACGTCGTAGAACGCGCTCCGGTCGCTGCGCCCGATGACCGCCAGCTGTCCACTCTGAAAGCCGAGCAGCATCGTCCCCGGCACGCCCCTCTCGACTATCGGCTGCCGACTATCGATGGCAGTGCGGCGTCCCTGATCGTCCGTCAGGGCAACCTCGGCACCGCCGGCGACCGCCACCGACACAAACGACGGTCGATATTGCTCCGCGGTCGCGAACTGCTCTTGCAGGCCAATGACGCCGCAATCGGCGTTCGGCGCGCCGCAATCCGCGGTGAACACCTCTGCCCACGCAGCTTCGAGGTCATGCCCTGCGCCGGTGGTGCGCACGATCTCATCGAATCCCGGGTCAAGCGCACCTTCCACTGCCGGCTCTTGACTGTCGCCTGCCCCTCCGTTTCCCAGCCAATCCAGCACGACGTCGCCGACCGATGTCCGCGTCTCTTCGCCAATGCGAATGCGCAGTCCCGCCGCGCTGAGCTGCTGCGCCCGTCGTGCGACCACCTCACTGCTCACACGGTCGCTGATGCCGATCGGCGCACCCTGTGGCGTGGTGGCAACGCTGTGCGCGAGCCCGAGCACACGCATGGCGGCGAACAAGAAATCATGCGGCAGGTCGTTGACGGACGGCGGCAGGGCCAGAGATTCTGGCGAAAGTGGGATGCCTTGGTCCCCGATCCCCGTACGCAAGACGAACGCAGCGGTGAGCTGGTCGCTCATGAAGCCGGTCGCAGTAACCTGCCCGTTCCTGCGGGCAATCAACGTGTACTCGACCGTCTCGACATCGTTCGGTGCAATCGTCGGGACCACGACGGCCCCCACCCCGGCCGGTGCCGGACACGCCCCGCCTCCGCCTTCCCCGGGACCTTCAGGGTGGGGCGATGCAATCGCCTGCGAGCCAACGAGAGTGGCTCCGCTCACATCCTTTGGAGACAGTGCCATGGTGACACAATTGGCGTCCGCGGCACCGGTATTGTGAACGGTGACGAACAGGGAGTACGTCTCCCCAGCGCGGACGACGTCAGGGTGATTGAAGGTCAGCGCGAAGCTTGGATTGCGCACCAGGACGGTGCCGACGGCCTTCCCGGCAAGCGGCACTGGGCCCACTGGCAGGCCGAGAAGCTGTGCGCCGAGGGTCACCTCGATCCGGTGCGTACCTTCCTGCTTGCCTTCGACGACGAACTCGCCGCTGGCATCCTCCCCCGGTCCGAACTCGACACCGTCGTCACGCTTGTTCGTCACCCCCGTATCCACGACGCCCGACGTCGGGCTCGGAGCCGCCGCTGTGGGGGCAGGCCCCAGCGGGTCGTCCGCGCTGGCCGGGATCCCGTCCGCACCCACCGGGAGAAGCATCGTGGCGGTGGCGTCCGTCACCACTAGCCGGCTTCCGGGTGGCGCCACGTTGGAAACGAGGACGATGACCTGAAAGAACTGATGCAAAAAGGCGATGTTGCCCGGAATCACGATTACTGCCGGAATCGGCGGAATCTCCACCCCCTCGAACTCCACAGGGGGCTTCTCGAGCATGAGCCCTTGGACCTCCAGGTTGGGGACGTCGACGCCAGGCACGATCACCGGCAGCGTGAAGCCTTCTCCCGGCTCCTCGGCGGCGCGATCTTGCGCGAAGGCAACGTCGAACGCGACAGGCACCTCTCCGGATTCGGTCCCCAGCCCGAAGGTGAACTCGAACGCACTGAAGTTGGACTCGTCGATAACAATGCCCCGATCCTGAATCTCCTGCAGCGACAACGGCCGCGATGAGACCGACGTGACAACGACCTCGTCGATGACGTCGATCGTCGCCACAGCCGGCTCGGCGGAGACGATGACACGCCCGCTGGCATCTTCCAGCCGCAGATGGTCGATGACGTAGTTTCCGGTGGCCACCAACGCCGGCACGGGTACTAGCAAGCTGAGCGCCGCCGGCTGCGCGCCGAAGGTTGCCGATAGCGTCTGCGGTGCTGCCAGCCCCGGCCCACTCAGCTCGCCCTTGACCGTCAAGCTGCCGAGCAGCTCCGCGGAGAGCGGGGGCAGTGGTGCACCCGCGTTGCTCGGATCGACCAACGTCCCCACGAGCGCCGTCGGTTGATTGCGTGGTACCGTCTGCGCAGCCGGATCAACGCTGAGTTGGATACCCAGAATCCTGAGCTCCCCGCGGCCTAGACTCTCCTGGCCGGGGCAGGACGCGGGGGGCAGCAACAGCAGAGCTGCCGCGAGGCGCAGAGCCCAGCCCCGGCTACCACACGTGCTCCGTGGTCGCACACGCCCCGCCCGGCGACCAGCCGCACACAGCTCGCAAGGCCCCTCTTGGCCTCCGAGCCCACCTTGCCGTACTTCTTCCATATGCCCTGGTGCCCGCGGAGCGTTGACCGTACACATAGCTCCATCTCTAGTCGTATGCTATACAATGGCCCTGTGTCAATATGCCATAATAATGCTCTTATCTATTTTACGGTACGACCACGCACAGCGAGCACCGCTTCCACCAACGTCGCCCGGTGGGTACGCCGGCTGATTCATTTGCCGGACCGTTTTCGCTATGGTGCAACGGATGGCCAAGCGGGAGCACAAGGCATGGACGGGGCGGTTGGGCGAGGACACTGAGCGCCTGGTGGAGTCCTTTACCACCTCCTTCCCCTTCGACCGGAGACTGTACGCCTACGATATTGCCGGCAGCATCGCGCACTGCGAGATGCTGGCGGCGCAGCGGATTATCCCGAAACGCGACGCGGCACGGATCGTTGCCGCCTTGCGTCGCATTCAGGCGGAGTTCGATACCGGGGAGTTCCGCCCTTCCTCCGCCGACGAAGACGTTCACATGGCCATCGAGCGGCGCTTGATCGAGAAGGTCGGTGCTACTGGCGGCAAGCTGCATACGGCGCGGAGCCGCAACGATCAAATCGCGCTGGATCTGCGTCTCTTCCTCAGAGCGGAGATCAGCGGCATCGTGCAGCAGTTGCGGCAGCTGCGGGGTGCTCTCGTGGCAGTGGCCAGGCGGCACCGCGACGTGATCATGCCCGGCTACACGCATCTGCAGGCGGCGCAGCCGGTACTATTTGGGCACCACTGTATGGCCTACGCCGAGATGGCGGGACGGGACGAAGGCCGCTTGCGTGACTGCCTGAGGCGGCTCGATGTGCTACCGCTAGGCTCCGGGGCACTCGCCGGCACGACGTTCCCGATCGACCGGCGTGCCGTCGCACGGCGCTTGGGCTTTCGCCAGATCAGCGCCAATAGCATGGACGCCGTGAGCGACCGCGATTTCGCCGCTGAATTTCTGGCCGCCGCCGCAATTCTCGGCATGCACCTGAGCCGGCTCGCCGAGGACTTGATTCTGTGGTCGTCGCGAGAGTTCGGCTTCGTTGAACTTCCCGATGCGTTCGCCACCGGCAGCTCCATCATGCCGCAGAAGAAGAATCCCGACGTCGCCGAGCTCGTCCGCGGCAAGACCGGCCGTCTTTACGGAAACCTCCTGAGCCTCCTCACGGTCCTCAAGGGCCTACCGCTGACGTACAACCGTGACCTCCAGGAAGACAAAGAACCGGTGTTCGACAGTGTCGACACGGTCAAGGCGAGCCTGGACGTCTTGACCGCATTGCTTCCTCGCCTCCAGATCAACCGCGACCGCCTGCGCGCTGCAGCCACCGCGGGTTATACCTTGGCGACGGAGCTAGCGGATTATCTTGCGAACAAGGGTGTTCCCTTTCGCCAGGCGCATCGCATCGTCGGCGCGATCGTCCGTCATTGTCTCACAAACCAGCTTGCCCTCGAAGACCTGGCACCGGCGCAGCTGCGGCGCTTTTCCCCGCATTTCGGCACCGACGTGAAGCGGTGGCTGAGCGCGGAGGCCGCCGTGCGCCGCCGCCGTCTGCCAGGTGGAACCTCGCCGGGCAATCTGCGGCGTCAACTCCAACGCCATGGTGGGTAACCGACGCGCAAGGGCCGTGGACTGCCAGCGCGACCGCGCGCACACTGTCGTTGCAGCGGTGATTGTGCTGCTTGCCTGCGGGGGAGGCCTGGGCTGTGGGCGTAAGGGAGCGCTGCGCCCGCCGGAGGACGTCGCCCCCAAGACCATTACGGACCTGCACGCCAGCACTGTCAGCGGCGGCATTCGCCTGACATGGAGCCGGCCGGACACCTATGTCGATAACTCCCGCATGACCGACCTGGCTGGGTTCGTCGTCGAGCGCGCCACCGGCGCCAGCCCGTCCGCGACCTTCAGGCGCATCACCGTCATGGAGGTCAGCGACCGCGACCGTTTCCGGAAGGTGAAGCGTTTCCACTACCTTGATCCCAATACGATCTTGGAAACGGCCTATCGTTACCGGGTTGTATCTTTCACCCTGGATCGGTACTTTAGTGCACCATCGAACATTGTGACGACCGAACGCCAGGCTGCCGACGAACAGCGCCATGCACCACTTCCAACCCCATAACGGTGAACTGTACGCGGAAGGGGTTCCACTGAGCGCGATTGCCGCCCGCGTTGGCACCCCGTGCTACGTGTACAGCCTGGCGACCCTCCGCCGGCACTACGGGGTGTTCGACGAAGCCTTCGCAGCCGTCCCCCATCTGATTTGCTTCTCCGTAAAAGCAAACTCGAATCTGGCCGTGCTACACACCTTCGCGCGCGCCGGCAGCGGCTTCGACATCGTGTCCGGCGGGGAGCTGTTTCGCGCCCTCAAGGCCGGAGCCGATCCCGGGAAGATCGTCTTTTCTGGTGTTGGCAAGCGCCGCGAAGAAATCCTCGCGGCGCTGCGTGCTGGCATTTTGATGTTCAACGTCGAATCAGCCGGCGAACTGGATGTCATCAATAGCGCCGCGGCTGAGGTGGGACTTCGCGCACCGGTCGCGCTGCGCGTCAATCCGGATGTGGACCCCCGGACGCACCCGTACATTTCGACCGGCCTGAAACAGAGCAAGTTTGGGATCCACATCGAGCGTTCGCTCGAAGACTATCGCCGGGCCCGCACGCTGCCAAACATCGACGTGCTCGGTGTCGATTGCCACATCGGATCCCAGCTCACGACCGTCCCCCCGTTCGTCGACGCGTTGGCGCGGATACGCGATCTGGTGGAGCGCTTGGAGCAGGAAGACTTTCAGATTCGCTACCTCGACATCGGCGGCGGCCTTGGAATCACCTACAATGACGAGCAGCCGCCCCAGCCCCGTGAGTACGCCGCCGCACTGATCGACGCGCGGCGCGGCGTCGACGCAACTTTGCTCCTCGAACCGGGACGGGTCATTGTTGGCAACGCCGGCATTCTGCTCACCAGGGTCCTGTACCTCAAGGGAACCGACGAGAAGAACTTCGTCGTCGTCGACGGCGGCATGAACGACTTGATCCGCCCGGCCCTCTACGGGTCGTACCAGGCGATCCAGGCCGTTGTGCCCCGCCACAATGGGTCGATCACCGCCGACGTCGTCGGGCCGGTGTGTGAGAGCGGTGATTTCTTCGCGAAAGACCGCCAGCTGACGGCCTTAGAGCCCGGCGATCTGCTGGCCATCATGGGTGCTGGGGCTTACGGTTTCGTCATGGCCTCGAACTACAACACGCGTCCGCGCGCCGCAGAAATCTTGGTCGACGGGGAGCAGTTCCATGTCGTACGTGAACGGGAAACGCTCGACGATCTCATCCGGGGCGAAACGATCCCGGAGACGTTGCGCTGAAATGGCCCGGCTGCGCTTCACGAAGATGCACGGGATTGGCAACGACTACGTCTACGTCGATTGCTTCACCCAGACGGTGCCGGATCCAGCTGGTTTGGCACGACGCGTGAGCCCACGACACACCGGGATCGGTGCCGACGGGCTCATCCTCATCTGCCCATCCCAGGTAGCGGACTGCCGCATGGAAATGTACAACGCCGA
Organism: Binatia bacterium; assembly: GCA_046757585.1. Classification (GTDB taxonomy): domain Bacteria; phylum Desulfobacterota; class Binatia; order HRBIN30; family HRBIN30; genus JBHHYR01. Next base: position 29,638 of record JBHHYR010000007.1, read on the forward strand.
CGGGAGCCGGGGTGAGATGTGCGGCAATGGAATCCGCTGTGTCGGCCAGTACGTCTACGATCACGCGCTGGTGCCCACGCACGTCCTGCGGGTGGAGACCGATGCCGGCATCAAGCGTCTGGTGCTCCGCATCCGCGCGCAACGTGTGGATGCCGTGACGGTGAATATGGGAGAACCGATCTTGGATGGCCCGCGCATCCCGGTCGCAGCGGAGGAGCGCGTCGTCGATACACCGCTGGCGATTGATGGGGAGACGTACCGCATCACGTGCCTGTCCATGGGAAACCCGCACTGTGTCACGTTCGTTTCAGACGTCGATGCGCTTGCCCTCGCGGCCATTGGTCCGCGCTTCGAACACCATCCGTTCTTTCCCCAGCGTGTGAACACCGAGTTCGTCCAGGTCCTCGGGCGGCACGAGCTGCGCATGCGTGTCTGGGAACGTGGTTCGGGCGAAACAGCAGCCTGCGGCACCGGAGCATGCGCTGCCCTGGTCGCTGGCGTCCTGACCGAGAAAGCAGCACGGCGGGCAACGATACATTTGAACGGTGGGGACCTCGACATCGAATGGAACGAGAGCGACAATTGCGTCCATATGACCGGGCCCGCACAAGAAGTGTTCAGCGGAGAGATCGAGGCCTGATGGATCGCATGGCCGGCGTTACCGTTGACTGCGGTACACGCATGAGGAGACCGCATGTTTAGTGGTGCCATGACGGCGCTCATCACGCCTTTCCGTGACGGGCGGATCGACGCGCAGGCGCTCGAACACCTGGTCGAGTTCCAGGTGACGAACGGCGTCTCCGCGCTCGTGCCGTGCGGAAGCACCGGGGAGTCGGCAACCCTCACCCATGAAGAACACGTCGAAGTGGTTCGCTTGGTCGTACAGTTCGCGAGAGGCCGGGTTCCGGTCATCGCCGGAACCGGTTCCAATTCGACCGCCGAGGCGGTCGCGCTGACGAGCGCTGCCAAGGAGACAGGGGCCGCCGCAGCGCTGCTGATCTCGCCCTATTACAACAAGCCAACGCAGGAAGGGATCTACACCCACTACCGGAGGATCGCGGAAAGCGCGCGTTTGCCGCTCATCATTTACAACATCCCCGGCCGGACCGCCTCGAAAATCGAGGCAGCAACCATTGCGCGGCTGGCGGAGGTGGAGCATATCGTCGGCCTCAAGGATGCCACCGGCTCGCTCGACGATGTGCAAGAAGTCATTCGACTCTGTGGCGGCAAGATCGAGGTGTATTGCGGCGATGACTCGCTCACACTGCCCATCATGGCCGTGGGCGGCGTAGGGGTCATCTCGGTCGTGGCCAACGTCATGCCGCAGCGAGCCACCGAGCTGCTGGCGGCGTGCCTTAGCGGGCAGTGGCAGGCGGCGCGCCGCCTGCACTATGAACTCTTGCCGCTCATCCGCGCGCTGTTTCTGGAAACGAACCCCATCGGGGTCAAGGCGGCGCTCGCCATGATGGGCTACTGCCGGAACGACATCCGTTCCCCACTACTACCCATGAGTGACGCACCACGCGCGAAGCTGCGGCAGATCATGCAGCAGTTCGGCCTGCTCTGATGGACAGCATGCATCTGCGGCTCACCAAGGCACAGACGAGTTGGCCCGTATCCGACCTGTTGGGCCCCTCACCTGCGTCACCTGCGGAACAGGGAGGCGGGTCGGGGTTCCGCGCCATTCCCGCAGCGGAAATGAGCCTATTATAATGTCGACGCCGATTGTCGTGTGCGGCGCGGCCGGCCGTATGGGCCGTACTCTCATTGGCTTGGTCGTTCAGAGCGACACGGCCAGGCTCGTTGGCGCCGTCGAGGCCCCCGGCCACGAGGCGCTCGGCCGCGACGCCGGCGAAGTGGCAGCTGCGGGCACTGTCGGGGTAACGATCACCGCCGATTTTGATGCCGTTGCGACCGCTGAGGCGGTCACGTTGGACTTCACGAACGCTGCAGCTGCCCTGGAACACCTGCGCGCCGCAGTGCGGCGGCAAAGCCCGATCGTCATCGGCTCGACAGGTTTCACACCACCGCAGGAGCAGGAGATCGACGCCCTGGCCCCGCAGACCCGGTGTGTCATCGCGCCGAACATGAGCGTTGGGATAGCCGTGCTGCAACGCTTGGTACGCCAAACGGCTATGGCGCTCGGGGCGGATTTCGATCCTGAGATCGTCGAGATACATCATCGCATGAAGATCGATGCACCCAGCGGCACCGCGCTCGCCCTCGCACAGACGGTCGCGGAGGCAACGGAGCGCACGCTTGCAACCGACGTCGTGTACGGGCGCCACGGCGTAGTCGGCCAGCGCACACGCAAGGAAATCGGCGTACTGGCCGTGCGCGGCGGCGACGTGGTCGGGGATCACAGCGTGATTTTCGCCGGACTCGGAGAGCGCCTCGAGCTCACGCACCGCGCGCAGAGCCGCGCATGCCTCGCCCGCGGGGCGTTGCGTGCCGCCCTCTGGCTGGTGCACCAACCGACCGGCCGCTACGACATGCACGACGTCCTCGGCTGGCACGGCGCACAGCAAAGGCCTCTCTGATGCCCCCCTCTCTCCTCGCCCCCGGGCCGCTTCGTGTGGCTGCGCCACGGTGCTTGACTTTGGGTAGTCCCGCCATGGTACATTCGCCATGAGCGGTGACCACGAGTCCAAGTACCGGGTTGAGGTGTTCGTCCCGGGGCGTCAGGACATTGTCCCGTACAGGACCGTAAATCCCGTTATCGGGAGCGCCGACCTCAGTGTGGCGCCGCTCATTTTCTTCCTTCCTGTTGGAAGGGTCGCGCGCGGGGCGGATCGTAATGCCCGGGACCGGCGGTGCTCCGCACAGGTAGGTGACTGCGTCGGCAACAGCCTTGATGGGACACTCGCGAGCGCCAGAACGTGACTGCTCCCAAGCTCCGGCCAGGCGGAGGTGAAAATGCGCCATCTGAGAGACGCGATGCTGGCCGGCTACGTACGGACGCCTTTCGGCAAAGCCGACCCGCAGCGGGGCTTCTTCCGCACTGTGCGCTCGGATGATCTTGCCGCCATCGTTCTGCGGGAAATCCTGCAGCGGACCGGCGTCGCAGCGAAGGACGTAGACGGGATCATTCTCGGCGCGGTCGAGATGATGGGTGAACAGGCCCACCCAGGCACCGCCATCCCCTTTCTGGCAGGGTTTCCGCCGCACGTGACTGGTCTGAGCGTCGAGCGTGCCTGTACCACCGCAATGATGGCCATTCACATCGCCGCAATGAACGTTCGCTGCGGCCAAGGTGATGTTTACATTGCCGGCGGCCTCGACAGCATGACGCATTTTCGGATTCCCGTCATCAAGGACGGGATGGACATGAACGACATCATCAAGCAGTCGGGAACGATGCTCTCTACCATGAACCCCAATCCGAAGATGGCAGAGATGATCAACCTGATCGACCTCAACGGTGGCCAGGGTGCGGAACGGCTGTGCGAGCAGTTCGATATTTCCCGGCGCGCGATGGACGAATGGGCGCTTCGCAGCCACCAGCGAGCGATCGCAGCGGTTGGCCGCCTGCGCGAAGAGATGGTGCCGGTCGACGGTCTACTGCCCGACGGGACCGCAGCACGGATTGACTACGACCAGGGGCCGCGGCGCGACACGAGTTTGGAACGGATCAGCGCGCTGGCGCCTGTCTACCGCCCCAACGGTCGTATCACGGCGGCCACCTCGTCCGGCCAAGCGGACGGGGCTGCGGTCTGCATGATCATGTCACGTGAGCGCGTGCAGGCTCTCGGTCTCACGCCGCTGGCACGCATCCACACCGTAGCCACCGGTGCCTGCGCGCCAACTGACCTGATTTATTCCGCGATTCCCGCGACGCACAAGGCGCTCCGCCTGTCCGGGCTCGCCATGGGCGACTGCCAGATCATCGAGGTCAACGAGGCGTTCGCCTGCGCACCTATCGCCCTGATGCGCGAGTTCAAGATGCCCGAGGCCGACGCGGAGAAGATCAACGTTAACGGTGGCGCGTGCGCCATTGGGCACCCGGTCGGTGCATCCGGCGCTCGCCTGGTCGGCACCAGCGCGCTGGAGCTCCGGCGTCGCGCTGGCCAGTTCGCCCTGGCCACGATCTGCGGCGGAATGGGGCAAGGAGCCACGACGATTCTGGAAAACGTCTGACGCCATGACGGGCGAAACTGCCGCCCTCATCCCTCGGGCCCAAACGGGCCTCCGGTAAATGACCGTCCCTGATGACGACACAGCCAGTGCTCGTAACACCCTAGTCGACGATCTCATCCAGCGTCGCATCATCCAGACACCGGCCGTCGAACGCGCCTTCCGCGCGGTCCCGCGCCATGCCTTTCTCCCAACGCCGTTCCTGCTCCCTATCGACCCGTTTGCCACGGAGATGGAGGAAACCAGAGATGCGCGGCGCGCATACAGTGACACCGTTGTGGCCGCCAACGAAAACGTCAGCTCCGTGGCCCCCAGCACGGGTGCTGAACAGATCGAGCAGCTGCTTGTGGGAGAGGGGATGCGCGTGCTGCATGTGGGCGCTGGCACCGGCTACTATACGGCGATCCTGGCAGAGTTAGTGGGGGAACAAGGGACGGTGCTCGGGATGGAATACGCGGCGGATCTGGCAGAGCTGAGCGCTGGGTTCTTGGGCCAGGCAGGGTACACGAACGTGACGATTCGCGAGGGCGATGGCGCGTTCGGAATACCGGAGGCAGGGCCCTTCGACCGCATCCTGGTCAGTGCGGCGGTGACGGATATCGCCCCGGCGTGGATCTCGCAGCTCGAGCTCGACGGGCGGCTGGTCTTGCCGCTGTGTCACGGCGGCGGGCTCGGGCGGCCGTTGAGCGGTGGCGTCATCCTCACGGTGCAGAAGACGGCAAACGGTCTGTGGGGCGACTTCTCCAGCAACGGGTTGTTCGCGCCGCTGCGAGGAACCTTGACGCCCGCCGGCGACGACACGGCTGCTCTCGCGGACGGCTTGCAGCGCTGGCGGGCCCTGGAGGACTTCCTGCGCACTCACCTGCCCGTTTGCATCGCCATGAAGGCGAATCTCCCCCGCGTCCCCGGGCCGAGCAGCGTCCCGTGGCAGTTGGAAACGCGCAACGCCATCATGTGGATTCAACCGAACTAATCAGGGACCGACCCAGCCGTGCGTACGGACTCGCGCGTGGCGCTGCACGCAGGGGCGGCGCACCGTCCGTCGCGCCTGGCTCCGCGACACCTCAACCCATCGGCGACATCGCGGGCGACTCCGCCTTCTTCTCCGCTCGGCGCCGGCGCCGTTCGCGTTTTCTCTCCGCCTCCGCCTTCGAAGCCTCACCGCGGTCAGTCAGTTCAATGATCGACATGGGGGCTGCGTCACCATGGCGGTGCCCGAGCTTCACCACGCGTGTATAACCACCCGGTCGCTCACCGAAGCGATCCGCGACCTCGTCGAACAGTTTGCGCACAACCCGGCGCTGGCGAACGTACGACAGGGCCTGCCGCCGCGCCTGCAAGGTGCCGCGTTTACCTAAGGTGATCATCCGGTCGGCGATCCGCCGCAATTCCTTCGCCTTTGCGTCCGTCGTGCGCACCTGTTCGTGCTCGAGCAGAGCCGTGACCAGGTTGCGCAAGAGCGCCTTCCGGTGGGCGGCGCTCCGATTCAGCTTACGTCCAGCCTTCAAATGTCTCATTTGCAGCTCCGCTGGTGTGCGTGAGACGGCCGGTACCTCGGGACCGGCAGACGGGCCCGCCAGCCTGCAGCAGGGTCAGGCGCTCTCCTTTTCCTTGGTCCAGCGCCGATCCAGTTCGTCCCGCGAGGGGAAATTGTCGATCCGCATCCCGAAGTCCAGACCCATCTCACGAAGGATTTCCTTGATCTCGTTGAGGGACTTGCGGCCGAAGTTCTTGGTTTTCAGCATCTCCGCCTCGGTCTTCTGCACCAGCTCTCCGATATATTTGATGCCCGCGTTCTGCAGGCAGTTTGCTGAGCGGACGGAGAGCTCCAACTCCGCCACGCTGCGGAAGAGATTCTCGTTCAGGCCCGGACGTCCTTCTTCCGCCGCCTCGGCGGCTTCCGCTGCCTCCTCGAAATTCACAAAGATCGCCAGCTGGTCCTGAAGGATACGTGCGGCAAACGCCAGGGCGTCGTCGGGCCGGACGCTCCCGTCCGTCCACACCTCCATATTGAGCTTGTCGTAATCGGTCCGCTGCCCAACGCGAGCATTGGTCACGTGGTAGTTGACCTTACGAACGGGCGAAAATATCGCGTCGATGGGAATCGTGCCGACGGGCGCGTTTTCGTCCTTGTTGCGCTCGGCCGGTACGTAACCGCGACCGGTCTTGATCGTCAGTTCCATGTCGAGGCGGCCTTCCTTCGACAGGGTGGCAATGTGCAGGTCCGGGTTGAGGATCTCGACGTTCGGGCCGGCCTTGATGTCGCCCGCTTTGATCTCGCACTCACCCTTCGCCTCGATCCGTGCCGTGTCCTCTGTCCCATTGTGCAGCTTGAGGCGCACCTCTTTCAGGTTCAGCACGATGTCGGTCACGTCCTCGCGGACGCCGGGGAGGGTGGAAAACTCGTGCAGGACACCCTTCATCCGGACCGCGTTGATGGCCGCACCCTGCAGCGACGACAGCAACGTGCGCCGCAGAGAGTTCCCGATGGTAATCCCGAAGCCGCGTTCGAACGGCTCACCCACGAACTTGCCATACGTGGCCGTCAGGTTCTTCTCTTCCGCTTCCAGCTTCTTCGGCTTGATCAACGTGCGCCAATTCTGTTGCGGCAACATATTTGAAACCTCCAGCAGGCCTGCGCCTGCAGTGGACTCACTTCGAGTACAGCTCCACGATCAGCTTCTCGTTGATAGGCATGGTCAAATCCGCCCGCGTCGGCAACGCTTTCACGCGGCCGCTAAACGCCTCCCGTTGCATCTCCAGCCAGTCCGGCACGCCACGACGTTCGGCCTGTTCGACGGCTTCGAGGATGCGGACCACCGCGCGGCTTTTTTCCCGCACACTCACGACCTGGCCGGGTCGCACGAGGTACGACGGAATATCGACTTTGCGGCCGTCGACCAGGATGTGCCCGTGGCGGGCGAGCTGGCGGGCTTCCGCACGTGAGGTTGCGAAGCCCATCCGGTACACCATATTGTCCAGCCGTTGTTCAAGCATCAGCAGCAGCGTTTCGCCGGTGACCCCCCGCCGGGCTTCAGCGAGGTGGAAGTAGCGCCGAAACTGCCGTTCCATCAGGCCATACATGCGCTTCACCTTCTGCTTCTCGCGCAGCTGCACGGCGTACTCGGAAAACTTGCTCCGTCCCTGACCGTGCTCTCCTGGCGGATAGTTGCGTCGTTCGATTGCGCACTTATCCGTGTAGCAGCGCTCTCCTTTCAGGAAGAGTTTCACCCCTTCCCGCCGGCAGAGCCGGCAGACCGAATCCGTATAGCGAGCCAATGCTCCTCCTCCTCGTCCTTACACGCGCCGGCGCTTCGGAGGCCGGCAGCCGTTGTGCGGAATGGGCGTGACATCCTTGATCAAGCTGACCGCGAAGCCAGCAGCCTGCAGCGACCGCAGTGCTGACTCGCGGCCCGCGCCGGGCCCCTTGACGTACACCTGAACGGCACGCAAGCCGTAATCCATCGCCTTCTTGGCCGCTGCTTCTGCCGCCAGTTGCGCAGCGAACGGGGTGCCCTTGCGGGAGCCCTTGAAGCCGACCGAGCCGGAACTGGACCAGGCCACGACGTTGCCGGCCGGGTCCGTAATCGTAATGATCGTATTGTTGAATGTCGAGTGGATGTGGACTACGCCTTCACTCACCATCTTCTTCGCCTTGCGGCGTTTCGCCGTCACCGCCTTATCGGCGGCCTTGGCGGCGCTGCTCTCCTTCGCCATGCTCTGCTCCTTGCAGGGTCCTACTTCTTGGCCCGCGGCTGCTTCTTGCCGGCAACCGTGCGGCGGGGGCCCTTACGCGTACGGGCATTCGTGTGCGTGCGCTGCCCGCGTACCGGCAAGTTGCGCCGGTGCCGCAAGCCGCGATAGGAGCCGACGTCCATCAAGCGTTTGACGCTCATCGCCACTTCGCGACGCAGATCGCCCTCGACCTTGTACTGTGCGTCGATTCTCTGGCGAAGCTTGATCAGCTCGTCGTCGCTGAGGGCGTCGCTCTTCTTATCCATGTCGATTCCCTCGGCGGACAGAATCTTGCGCGCCGACGAGCGCCCGACCCCGTAGATGTAGGTCAGCGCGACCTCCACCCGCTTGTTGCGAGGCAGGTCCACTCCCGCGATACGTGCCATGGCTCGTTGCTCCCTGGTCCTGCGCCGTCAGCCCTGCCGTTGTTTATGCCGCCGATTACTGCATTCCACGCGCAGCACGCCGTGACGGCGGATGACTTTGCACTTCTTGCAAATTGGTTTCACCGATGCTCGGACTTTCATATCATGCTCCGTGTGTTCACGCTTCTCCGCGCCACAGTGGGCTACAACCGGCTCAGCACATAGGGGCCATTGGAGGTAACCGCCACGGAATGCTCGAAATGCGCCGAGCGGCTGCCATCCTGGGTGACAGCCGTCCAGCCGTCCTGCTTCACGCGCACGTCCGGGCCTCCCGCGTTCACCATGGGTTCGATCGCCAGCACCATGCCCTCGCACAGCCGCACGCCGCGATCCGGCTGACCGTAGTTCGGCACCTGTGGCTCCTCATGCAAGCGCCGGCCGATGCCGTGTCCAACGAAGTCGCGAACCACCGAAAACCCCTCCCGCTCGACCCGTCCCTGAATCGCGGCCGACACGTCCCCGAGCCTGTTGCCCGCCCGAACCTGCTCGATGCCGGCCCACAGCGCCTCGCGCGTTGCCTGCATGAGGCGCTCGGCTTCCGGATCCGCGTGCCCAACGGCTACCGTCACCGCCGCGTCGCCGTAGAAACCTTCGTAGCACACCCCAAAGTCCAGGCCGACGATGTCTGCTTCGTGCAACACCCGGCGCGCCGACGGGATCCCATGGACAACCTCCTCATTGATCGACACACAGACGCTGCAGGGAAAGACCCGCCCGGCGACTTCGTAGCCTTTGAAAGCCGGTGTGGCACGGCGCTGCCGGGTCATCTGCTCCGCGACGCGATCGAGCTCGGCGGTGCTCACGCCCGGTCGGACCCGCCGGCACAGCTCCGCCAGCACTTCGGCAACAATCACGTTGGCCGTACGCATGATCTCAATGTCCTGTGCTGACTTCAACGCGATCATCCCTTGCCCTGCACCCCAGCCCGCAGGCGGGCAAAGACCTGATCGCGGCTGCCGACCGCATCGATCCCACGCAGCAACCCCTCCTCCCGGTAGCGGGCCAGCAATGGGGCGGTCTCCCGATCATACACCTCGAGGCGTGCCCGGATCGTTTCCTCCTGGTCATCGTTGCGTTGATACAAGGCGCCGTGGCACTTGTCGCAGGTGTCCGGGGTACGCGGCGGGTTGAGCCGGACATGGTACATGGCCCCGCACTCGCGACAGGTGCGCCGGCCGCTCAACCGCTTGACCACCTCGTCCCGGGGCACCACAAGACTGACGACGTGGTCGATGCGTGCTCCGGTCTCCGCAAGCACGCTTGCAAGTCTTGTGGCCTGTGCAACGTTGCGCGGAAATCCATCGAGGACAAAGCCGTTGCTGCAGGCGTCGCCCCGCAGCCGCTCCTCGATGGCCCCGAGCAAGATCTCATCCGGCACGAGCTCGCCACGCTCCATGAATCGTTTCGCCTGCATTCCGAGCACCGTCTGCGCCTTCACCGCGGCGCGCAACAGATCGCCGGAGGATACATGCGGTACCTTGCACTGCTGCTCCAACAGCTTTGCTTGCGTCCCCTTGCCCGCACCCGGGGGACCAATCAGAATCATGCGCATCAGGGCTCCCGGTCTCCTAGCGCCGCCCGCGCATACGACCGCGCCTCATGAATCCTTGATAGCTCCGCGTCAGCATGTGCGTTTCGATCTGAGCAACGGTATCCAGCGCCACCCCCACCACAATGAGCAACGCGGTGCCACCGAAATAGAATGGAACGTTGAAGCGGCGGATCAGGATCGAGGGTAACACACACACCGCCGATACGTAGAGCGCACCGCCGAGTGTGATACGCACCAGGATGCGATCAATATACTCCGCCGTACGCTGGCCAGGCCGGATCCCAGGAATGTAGCCGCCGAACTTCTTCATGTTGTCGGCAACGTCGGCGGTATTGAACGTCACGGCCGTGTAGAAGTAGCAGAAGAAGATGATCAGCCCGACGTACACCATGTCATAGAAGAACCCGCCCGGCATGAGATAGGCCGCCATGGCACGGGCCCACGGGTGATCCACAAAGGTGGCGATGGTTCCCGGAAACACCAGCAGTGAGGACGCAAAGATGGGCGGAATCACGCCGGACGTGTTGACCTTGAGTGGCAAATGAGAACTCTGCCCCCCGTACATGCGCCGGCCTACGACGCGCTTGGCGTACTGCACCGGGACCCGCCGCTGGCCGCGCTCCATGTAGATAATGAACGCTACGACCGCCACCATCATCACGGTCAACGCCAGGAGCACGAGAATCCCCATCTCTCCCTCACGGACGAACTCGTACGTCGTCGTGGCCGCCGACGGAAACGCGGCCACGATGCCCGCGAAGATGATCAGCGAAATACCGTTTCCGATACCGCGTTCGGAGATCTGCTCGCCCAGCCACATGATGAACACCGTGCCGCTCGTCAGCGTGAGCACAGTCATGACGCGGAAGCTCCAACCCGGTTGAAAGACGATCGAGCCGCCGCCGGGCGCCTGGAGTTTTTCGATCCCGACACTAATGAAGAGCCCCTGGATCACCGAGAGCAGGACAGTACCGTAGCGGGTGTACTGCGTGATTTTGCGGCGGCCAGCCTCGCCCTCTTTGGACAGACGCTCGAGGTGCGGAATCACAACCGTCAGCAGCTGCAAGATAATCGACGCGCTAATGTACGGCATGATGCCCAGCGCGAAAATCGAGAAGCGCTCCAAGGCACCACCGGAGAAGAGGTTCACGAGGCCGAACATGGTGTTGCGAGCCTGGTCGAAAAAGGCGGCCAGTGCTTTGCCATCGATCCCGGGGGTCGGCACGGCCACCCCGATGCGATACACGGCTAGCATCGCGAACGTGAACAGCAGGCGTCGCCGGAGCTCGGGAATCTTGGATGCGTTTTGAAAACCTTCAACCACGGTTCACGACCTCAACAGTGCCACCGGCGGCTTCAAGCTGCTTCCTGGCGGCAGCGCTGAACTGATCCACCTTCACATTGAACGCTTTGGTCAGCTTCCCGCCCCCGAGCACCTTGATGGGTCGCGCCCGGCCACGCGCGAGTCCCGCGTTGCGAAGCACTGCGGCATCGATCAGAGCACCAGATTCGAAGCGCCTCTCGAGCTGGCCCAGATTAACGATGGTGAGCTCCCGACGAAACGGATTACGAAACCCGCGCTTGGGCAGGCGTCGCTGTAGGGGCATCTGGCCACCTTCGTAACCGGGAGGGGTATTCCCGCCCGCTCGCGCGCCACGACCCTTGTGCCCGCGGCCCGCGGTCTTGCCATGGCCGGACGCTGGGCCCCGCCCCAGCCGCTTGCGCTTCCGAACGGCGTTCGCAGCCGGTTGCAACTCAGCAAGGTTCATTCAACCCTCCACCGCCACCAGATGGGCCACCGCACCGATCCTCCCTCGTGTCGGTCCATTGTCGGGAACGATAACGCTCTGTCCGAGGCGCGTGAGGCCGAGCGCGTGCAGCGTCTGCCGCTGCCGGGCTGGGCGTCCGATCGGGCTGCGTTTCAGGCTGACCTTGAGCATGCGTACTTCCGACATGTGCGTCACCCGCGAATCTCCTCCACACTCTTGGACCGTAGCGCCGCGATCTCCTCCGGCAGGCGCAGCTCCGCCAGTGCACACATGGCAGCTTTGATCATGTTGTGGGGGTTGTTCGAGCCAAGGCATTTCGTGAGCACGTTACGCACGCCTGCCAGCTCGACGACAGCCCGTACGCCACCGCCAGCGATCACCCCCGTGCCCTCCGCGGCCGGCCGCAGGAGCACATGGCCCGCCCCGAACCGGCCTTGGACGCCGTACGGGATGGTGCCATCGACGATCGGGACCGTGACCAGCGTTTTCTTTGCCCGTTCAATCGCCTTGCGAATCGCCTCCGGCACCTCGTTGGCCTTGCCCAGCCCGAATCCCACGCGACCTGCGCCGTTTCCAACGACCACGAGCGCGCTGAAACTGAACCGCCGACCCCCCTTGACCACCTTCGCGACCCGGTTGATCTGCACGACCTTTTCTTTCAGCTCGATCCCGTGGCTCTCGATGCGGTCTCTGCCTCTACCATATGCCATCGCGTATCCTCACGGGTACCAATCAGAACTCCAAGCCGGCTTCGCGTGCGGCATCCGCCAACGCCTTTACCCGGCCGTGATAAAGAAAGCCGTTGCGGTCGAACGCCACGGCACGGATCGCGCGTTCTTGGCACAGGTGCGCAAGGCGGGCACCGACTTTGCGCGCAGCGTCGCAGTTGCCGGTTCCCGTCAGTTCGGCCTTCATCGCTGGCGTCACCGTCGAGGCTGCGACCAGCGTTCTCCCGGTCTGGTCCGAGATGACCTGCGCGTAAATGTGCCTGTTGCTGCGGAAGACGCAGAGGCGCGGGCGTGCATCCGTACCCCGGACCCGCCGCCGGACCCGCGCCTGCCGGCGCGTCCGCGCCAACCTCTTCGCCGCCACAGCCATGCTCACGCCCCCCCTGCGCCAGCCGCCTTACCGGCCTTGCGCCGCAGAACCTCGCCCGTGTACTTGATCCCTTTGCCCTTGTACGGCTCCGGGGGCCGCAGCCGCCGAATCGTCGCAGCAGTCTCGCCCAGCAGCTGCCGGTTGATGCTCTCCAGTGTAATGACGGTCTGGCGTTCCACCCGCGCCTGCACCCCGGGGGGCAACTGGAACAAGATCGGGTGTGAGTATCCCAGCGCGAGTTGCAGCGCTTGTCCCTTCGCCTCGGCGCGGTAGCCTACGCCGACGACCTCCAGGGTCTTCGAGAAGCCCTCCCCCACACCGTGGACCAGATTGGCCAGCAGCTTCTGCGTCAGCCCGTGCAGCGCGCGGGCCCGCCGTGTTTCTTCTTGCCGCGAGACGCGCAACAGTCCATCCTCCAGCTCCACGCTCAGGCAGGGTGGAATGGCGTGCTCGAGAGCTCCCTTCGGTCCCTCGACGCGCACTCGTCCCGCGGCGATCTGAACCTTGACCGACGGGGGAATGCGTACTGGCAGTTTCCCTATGCGTGACATGCTATGCTGCCTACCACACGGAACACAGGATCTCACCGCCAACGTTGCGCCGGCGTGCCTCGCGATCCGTCAGGATGCCCGCCGGGGTGGACAGAATATTGACCCCCAACCCGCGCCGCACCGCGGGAATCTCCCGCGCTCCGACGTAGACACGCAGGCTCGGACGACTGACACGCTTCAGTCCGCTAATCACGGGACGGTTGTCGGTGTTATACTTCAGCCACACGCGCAGAACGCGGTGCCCGCCCTGCTCGATCACGCTCCGTTCCTTCACGAATCCTTCCGCCGCAAGCACTTCGGTGAGTTGCGCCTTCACCCTCGACCAGGGAATGTCGACCTGTTCCTTCCGCGCGTGCACACCGTTGCGGATGCGCGTGAGCAAGTCAGCAATCGGGTCCGTCATCGCCATTCGGCTACCCTACCAACTTGCCTTGGTGACGCCGGGGATCTCTCCCTTGCGCGCCAAGGCGCGCAGGCAGAGGCGACACATTTGGAAGCGGCGGAAAAACGCCCGCGGCCGCCCGCACAGGGGGCAGCGATTGTAGGCGCGGACCCGGAATTTCGGGGGCCGCTGCGCCTTGATACGTAAGCATGTCTTTGCCACGTCGGACTCCTAGTTGCGAAACGGCATTCCCAGAGCTTTGAGCAATGCCTTCCCTTCGGCGTCGGTATGCGCTGTGGTATTGATACACACCGTCAGCCCTCGTACCTTCTCCAGCTTGTCGAGATCGATCTCCGGAAAGATAATCTGCTCCCGCACCCCGAGGGAGTAATTGCCTCGGCCGTCGAATGAGCGGTCCGACACGCCCTTGAAATCGCGCACGCGCGGCAACGCCGCATTCACCAACCGATCCAGGAATTCGTACATGCGGTTGCCGTGCAAGGTCACCATGCAACCGATGGCCATCCCCGCACGCAGTTTGAAGTTTGCGATGGCTTTTCGGGCTCTCGTGACCACCGGCTTCTGGCCCGTAATCACGGCCAGCTCCGCCATCGTAACGTCAAGGGCCTTGGCGTTCTGAATCGCTTCACCCAAGCCGACATTGACGACGATCTTGTCCAAGCGCGGCGCCTGCATGCGGTTGCGGTACCCCATCTCCTCGACCAGCCGCGGCAGGATGTCGCGCTCGTAGCGTTCCTTCAAGCGTGCTCCCATGCGACTCACCTGTCGAGCTGTTCCTTGCACCGGCGGCAGATCCGGACGCTGTGGCCGTCTTCAAGCCGGAGCTTGCTCATTCGCACGGGTGCGTTGCACTTGTCACACATGATCATGAGGTTGGACAGATGGATTGCCGCTTCCTTCTCGACGATCCCGTACGGGCTCTGCGGCCCCCGCGCCTTGGTGTGCCGCTTCACGATATTCAATCGTTCGACGATCGCACGCCCCCTACCGGGCAGCACGCGCACCACCTTCCCCGTCTTGCCGCGCTCGCGGCCCGCGATCACCATCACCGTATCACTCTTGCGAATGTGTGCATGCATGAGCGCGCTCCAGGTTACAGCACCTCGGGGGCGAGAGACAGGATCTTCATGAACTTCTTGGCGCGCAGCTCGCGTGCTACGGGGCCGAAAATCCGGGTCCCGACCGGCTCACGCTGATTATCAATCAGGACGGCCGAATTGGAATCGAATCTGATGTACGAACCATCCGCACGGCCCACCTCTTTCGCCGTCCGTACCACGACCGCCTTCATCACTTCACCCTTCTTCACCTTGGCATTAGGGATCGCTTCCTTCACAGACACCACGACAATGTCGCCGAGCGAGGCGTACTTACGGCGGCTCCCACCGAGCACCTTGATGCACAGCACTTTGCGCGCGCCCGAGTTGTCCGCCACGTTCAACACTGTTTCCGACTGCACCATGTCGCTCTCCGCCCGCCCAACGTGCTACCGAGCATTCCTCACACCGCCTTCTCCACGATGGCGCGGACCCGCCAGCGCTTGTTGGCACTCAGGGGCC
>JBHHYR010000008.1:0-44846 GCA_046757585.1 Binatia bacterium
GCTCAACGTGCATGACAGCGACGTTGTCGCATCGATGCCGGTGTCGACATGCGGCCTGCGCGCTGGCTGCGGTTTGGGTGTCTGGGTCGAGGTCGCGGTGGGTGAACTCGTTGCGATCGCTTCAGCAGTCGGCGTGGGTTGCGGCGCCGGTGTGTCCACCACGCGGCTTGGAGTGGCACCGGGTGTCGGGGTAGGAGACGCGGGACGCACCACCGAGCGCTCATCGGCGGGACAGATGGTCAGCCCTTGTCGTTCGACGCAGCGCTGTTCATTGAGCGCCTGCTCGATCGCGGCGTTCTCCGAGCTCGGAAACGCGTCGAAGCCACTGGAGCCGCTGCCGCCGGTACAGGCCCAGGCGCAAACCGCCAGCGCGCATCCCAGTACCATCAACCAGATGTATCGCCACAGCTGCATGATCGCCTCTCACTCAGAACGTCGTCGACGTCACCAGGACGTTGAGAAATCGGGTTTGCGCTGACGCATCGGTAGCGAACTCCTGTGCCAGCTGGCGGACCGTGTCATCCAACCGCTTCTGGAACTCCACGAGTCGGCCCGCGTCGATGTGCAGATAGTGGTTGCGCAGGTAGGTGCCAGTGTCCGTATCGGCAAGCGCCAGCTTGTCGAGCAAGCCCTTGGCGAACAACGCGCAGAACTCGAGCGCCAATGCCTGCCGCTCCGCGGTGTCTGTAGCCACATAGTGTCGTCCCCGCCGGCGCACCTTGCCGGTGCGCACTTCGATGAGCCCGCGCTGGCGCAACGCGGCCTCGACCTGCTTGGCAAGTGCGCCGCTGACGGCTGCCTTCTTGGCGCCACGGCGCGCGGGGCTACGGAACGCCTGCCGCCACCGCGCCACTGGTACCCAGCTGCCGTCGTCCGGCAACGCGGCAATCGCCTGGCTCGTCAACACAGCCAGGTCGGCGTCCTCGATGCCGGCCACCCCGCGCGGCGCGTGCAGCACCCGGCGCAGCTCGCGGCTGAAGGCGTACAAGATGCGGTCGCGCCACAGCAGCGCTAGCAGCTCGTACGGATCTTCCTTGCGGATCGCCGCCAGCCGGCGGACCAGGGCCTCGCTGGGAAACCGCTTCCCTTTCTCGATGTACCCGAGCATCACCGGATCGATCACGCCGCCCAACACCTCGGTCGCGAAGCGGCGCACGGTGTAGTCGCGGCCCATGAGGACACGGGTTTCGTAGAACACGTCCTTGATGCTTCTGCGCGGCGACGCCGGTGCGGCCATGGCCCCAATAGTACCAAAGCGAACTTGATTGACAAGCAAACAAAACTTGTTTATTAGAGGATCGTCCCCGAGGCGCCCGCGGATGACGAACGAAGCAAGGAGGGTGGCAGGTTTGAGGATGCCGTGTTCTACCTCCCTGGCCGAACCGGTATCGGCCACCCTCCCCGCGGGCGCCGCTCCGTTCCGTGGGACCCCCCGGTTCGATCGCTGTCACCAAGTGCAGCACCACGCAACGGGAGGCACGAGATGACTGAGAGCCACACCTACAACCGAGTGACACGTCGGGCCGCATGGATTCGACATCTGAGCGCCGCGCCGATTGGTTTGGCGCTCCTCTGTACCGGGCCTCTGTCGGCCCCGGCACAGTCACCCCCTGCCGCGTCAGTCACCC
Source organism: Binatia bacterium (assembly GCA_046757585.1). Classification (GTDB taxonomy): domain Bacteria; phylum Desulfobacterota; class Binatia; order HRBIN30; family HRBIN30; genus JBHHYR01. The sequence goes on from JBHHYR010000008.1 coordinate 1,629, forward strand.
TTGAGGTGACCTCGGCGGAGGCCAGGCCAGGACAGCAGTTGACCATCCCGGTCACGTTGAGAACCGGCGGTCTCGAGGTCGCCGGCGTGCAGAACGACATCACCTACCCAGTGGCGGTCATGTCGCTGGTCGGTTGCGAGGTGAACGCCGCCGTGGGGAAGGACCTCACGCAGTTCAAGTTTTCGCTGTCAGGTGTGCGCGCGGTTGTGCTCGGGGCCAACATCGATTCGATCCCCGATGGGGCCGAGCTGTACAGGTGCGAGGTGGACGTAACGCCGGACGCGGCCACGGGACAGTATCCGCTCGTCGCGGCAGCGGTGGTCGTCATCGATCCCGCTGGCCAGCCGCTGCCCGATGTCATTGGCAGCAACGGCGTCCTATTCGTCCGGCCGCTCCCGCTGACACCCACCCCCGTCGCCCCCGCCGTGCGAATCGATGTCGTCCGTGCGAATCCGGGGGAGCTGGTGCAAGTCGCAGTGCGGCTGGAGAGCGTTGGCGCGTCAGTTGCCGGCACACAAAACGACATCGGGTTCGACGGAGTCTTTATTTCGATCGTCGCTAAGCCCAGTGGCAGACCGGATTGCACCGTCAATCCGGACATCGACAAGGCGGCCACATCGTTCGGCTTCCGTCCGGCGGGCTGTGCGGATAGCCAATGCGTTTCGGTGCGGGCGATTGTCTTCTCGACCGCCAACAGCGATCCGATCGCGGACGGCGCCGTGCTCTACACGTGCACCGTCCGCGTCGCCTCTGACGCAGCTGAGACTGTCCATCCACTGGTGGCCAGCAACGTCGTCTTCAGCACCCCGGAAGGCCGACCCGTACCTGGAGCCACGGGCCGTAGTGGCGCGATTGTCGTCGGACCGGTTGACGGCCACCAACCACCCGGCGCCCCACTACCATCGGCGGCGGCTACCGCGACGGCTGTGCCACCGAGTCGCACGGGCGCGCCTACCGTAACACCAACGGCGGCTTCGCCGCAGCGCTCTGACGCCCCCGTACCTCAGGCCATGGCAGCGGGAGACAACGGTGGGTGCCAGATCGCTCGCCCGCATGCGAGTCCGCTCGCCTGCGTTCTGCTGCTGTTGCCCCTCGCGCTGCTGATGCTCCGGAGAAAAACGAGAAGCGCCTGTGCCATCGCCACCGAACGCCAGCGGCCAGGTGTTCTCATGGCTCTGGTGCTGTCGGCGTTGGTAGCGCTCGCCGGTGTGCGGCCGGCAACGGGTCACCTCGCCGAGCTCTGTGCAGGCGACTGCAACGGCGACGACATCGTCACGGTCGACGAGCTGATCACCGGAATCAACATGGCCCTCACCAAGGTGCCGGCGGACAGCTGCCCTTCCTTCTGTGACCCGATCTGCGGCCCGATCTGTGAGCCACCTTGCCCGGCGGTCAACCTGCCAACCGTGACCGTCCTCGTCCGTGCAGTCAATAACGCGCTGCACGGGTGTCCCGGCGATGGCAGCCGCGAGCTGCGCTGGTTCGAAGGCTGCGGCCCGCCGGTCGTGGCGCAGCAGCCGTGTCCTGAGGACATCGGATACTGCTCGGGCGAGCAGCTGGGCGCGCCTTGTGCGGAGTTCGCTGCCTTCTGCTGTCTGCCCGGCTCGTTTTGTACTGCAGGGCACTGCAATAGCCCGCTCATCTGTCGGAGAACGCCTGTCGGCTCGTGTCCGATTTCGCGCCGGCGCTACAAACGCGACGTGGCGTATCTCGAGACGGCGGATCTGACGCGACTCCGGGACGAGGTTCTGGCCATCAAGCTGGCCACCTTCCGCTACCGCACCGAGGCGGCCGCAGTTCCGCCGCATCTCGGGTTCATGATCGACGACGTCGAGCCGAGCCCGAGCGTCGACAGCCGCCGCGACGTGGTGGATCTCTACGGGTACACCAGCATGGCCGTCGCGGCGATCCAGATGCAAGCCACCGAGATCAAGGCGTTGCAGAGCGAAGTGGAGCAGTTGCGCAGCGAGCTTCGGGGGTCCACGGCCGGCACTCACCCCATGCGTTGACGGCAAGGACCCCGGGGCTCACGTTTGGAGATATGCGTACCGCACGGCGAACCGGACCGCGAACAGGTACAGCAACGCGCGGACCTCACGCCCGCAACCAACGGCGAGCATGGGTGTAGCGTAGGCGATGAAGCTAAACGCGATCCCTTCGGTGAGTACAGCACCAGGCCGTAGAGCGCCGATGACCTCGGTGCGCACACTGGTGCCCTGGCGGCGGAGATCTCAAACAAGCGCGCGACCATGCTGGCGGCCTACCGGGAAAGCCACGGTGCGTAGATGATCCCCATCTGTCCAGCGACGTAGGTCAGCCAGATCCAATCGTTGGCGTTGGTCAGCCGCAGCCCGCGGATGTCAGTGACGCCGATGAGCAGGTCGGATCCCACGAACAGCAAGCCGCCGAGCGCAGCGAGCCACCATCCACCGCCGAGCGACATTCCTAGTGCCAACGCAAACGAGGCCATGAGCCCGATCCACAGCCCGTAGACGAGCGCCCCGACGTTCACGATCGGCTCGCGCGCGGGATTACGGATCAAGAACCACCAACCACTTACTGTGGCCGTTCCATAGGCGATGAGCCCCAACCACAGGCCAGGGCTCGCCACTGCGGCACCACGCAGCCGGACTGTGCTCACGTATGCGGTGATATACAGAGCGTGCGCCACGCCGAAGGCGGCCATCCCACCAATCAGACGGTTCGGGACCGGGAGCAGCCGCGCCATGATCAGGTCGCCGGCAAAAGACGCCATCATCCCGAGCAGTACCCAGCGGCTATAGGCGGCAGCTTCGGCCGTACGGCCGCTCCAGATGAGGAAGGCCGCCACGACAAGTGAAAGGCTGAGTCCCATGCGAACGGGCCACGCCAAGCGACCGTTGGTGTCGCGCTCGGGCGCGTCGCGCCACGGCCCAAACCATCCGACAGCAAACAAAGCGACCTGGGCGATCCACAGCAGGCCAATGATCATCTCGTGGCTACTGTATCGCAGCGGCCGATGACTGTCAGGGGATTCGTACGCCCAACTGCCGGGACCAGAGGTAACCTGACCTACGAAATCCCTTCGCCTGTTCGCAGAAAATTGTTGCCTCTGGAAGCAGGAAGGGTAAAAGATAGAAAGACCATCTTGAAACGGGAGCGAAGCGCGATGGCAGGAACGTTCGGTCGGCGGTGTGCCCGCGAGAGCTGTACATGGGGTTGGGTCTTGCTCTTAATGATCAGTACAGGCCCGCCAGCCGCGCGGGGAGGTTCGTTTGTGACTTTTGAAAGCGGTCAAGTCCGGCCCCTGGCGCTGTCACCCGACGGCACCCGGCTCTTCGCCGTCAACACCCCTGACGACCGGCTCGAGATCTTCGCGGTCAGTGCCGCCGGACTCACCCACACGGGCTCAGTGCCGGTCGGTTTGGAACCAGTGGCCGTGGCGGCACGAACGGACAGCGAAGTCTGGGTGGTCAATCACCTCTCGGACAGCGTGAGCATCGTCGACGTCGGCGGCGCATTGCCGCGGGTCACCCGCACGCTGCTGGTCGGGGACGAGCCGCGCGACATCGTGTTCGCCGGCCCAGGCGGCAACCGCGCCTTCGTCGCCACCGCGCATCGCGGCCAGAACAGCCCCGTGGACCCCCAGCTCACCACCCCGGGTGTCGGCCGTGCCGACGTCTGGGCCTTTGACGCCACCAATCCTGGCGCCGCGCTCGGCGGCACGCCGCTGACCATCGTCACCCTCTTCGGGGACACGCCACGGGCACTGGCCGTGAGCCCGGATAGTAACACCGTCTACGCCGCCGTCTTCCATTCCGGCAACCGCACCACGGCGATCAACGAAGAGCTGGTGTGCGACGGCGGCGCCAGTGCTGGTTCGTGCGTGGTCGAGGGTGTCACAATGCCCGGCGGCGTGCCGGGACCCGATACGAACAAGGACGGTGTCCCGCACCCGGAGACCGGCCTGATTGTGAAGTTCAACCCCAGCACGAACGCCTGGGAGGATACGCTCGGCCGCAACTGGAACAACGCGGTGAATTTCTCGCTGCCGGATGAGGACGTGTTTGCCATCAACGCCACCGGCAATCCGCCTGCCCAGAGCGGGAACGCCTTCGCCGGTGTCGGGACGATCATTTTCAATATGGCAGTCAACCCGATCAGCGGGAAAATCTACGTCTCCAACACTGAGGCCCGCAACGACGTTCGCTTCGAGGGGATCGGAACCTTTGGCGGCAGTACGGTGCGGGGCCATCTCCACGAGGCACGCATCACGGTGCTCAGCGGCAGCAGCGTCCTCCCCCGGCAGCTCAATAAGCACATCGACTATAGCGTCGTACCGAGCCCAAAGGGGGTGAAGGAAAAGAGCCTGGCGATTCCACTCGGCATGGCCATTAGCAGCGACGGCGCGACGCTGTACGTGGCCGCGTTTGGATCCAGCAAGATTGGTGTCTTCGACACGGCGGCTCTCGAGAACGATACCTTCATCCCGGACACCGCCAACCAGATTGTAGTCAGCGGTGGCGGCCCCAGCGGCTTGGTGCTCGACGAATCGCGCAACCGTCTCTACGCACTCACGCGCTTCGATAACGCGATTGCAGTCATCGACACGGTCAGCCGCATCGAAGTGGACCACGTACCGCTGTTCAATCCCGAGCCGCCCAGCGTCGTCAACGGCCGGCCGTTCCTCTACGACGCCACGCTCACGTCAAGTAACGGCGAGGCCGCGTGCGGCGGCTGTCACGTTTTCGGAGACTTCGATAGCTTGGCGTGGGATCTCGGCGATCCTGACGGTACGGTCCAGAGCAACCCCAACCCGTTTCGGCTCGGCCCCGTCGGCAACTCCGACTTCCATCCGATGAAAGGCCCCATGACCACCCAGAGCCTGCGGGGACTGCCGAATGACGGCCCGATGCACTGGCGGGGCGACCGTACCGGCGGTAATGACCCCGGCGTGAACCCGCTCGATGCAGATGCGGCATTCAAGAAGTTCAACGTGGCATTCGCGGGCTTGCTGGGGGCCAAGGGGCCGCTGTCCGGTGCACAGATGCAGGCGTTCACGGACTTCGCACTCCAGATCACTTACCCACCCAACCCGATCCGAGCCCTGGACAACTCACTGACCCCTGATCAGCAGGCCGGACGGGACTTCTTCTTGACTTCCAACCCGTCCGATTCCGTCCAGACCTGCAACGGCTGCCACAGGCTCGATCCCTCCAAAGGCTTCTTCGGCACCGACGGTTTCTCAAGCTTCGAAGGCGAAACGCAGCACTTCAAGATTCCCCAGTTGCGCAACATGTACCAGAAAGTCGGGATGTTCGGCATGCCAGCCGGTCCGTTCATGAATAGCGGCAACAACGGCTTCATGGGTGACCAGGTGCGCGGTTTCGGCTTCGTCCACGATGGCAGCGTCGACACACTCTTCCGCTTCCACAACGCCGTCGTGTTCAACCAGAGCCCTTCCAACCCCGGGGGGTTCCAGAACGACACCCAGCGGCGGCAGGTGGAGCAGTTCATTCTGGCGTTCGACAGTGACCTGGCACCCATTGTCGGCCAGCAAGTGACGCTCAGCAGCACCAACGCAGCGATCGTGGGCTCACGCATCGACCTGCTGATTGCGCGGGCCGCGGCCGGCGAGTGTGACCTGACCGTGAAGGGCGCGGTGGCAGGCGAACAGCGCGGAGCGTACCGTACCGCGGCCGGCCTGTTCCAACCTGACCGCGCTGCAGACAGCCCGCTGAGTGATGCTGCCGTGCGGGCGCAGGCTACAACGGCCGGACAGGAGCTGACGTACACCTGCGTGCCACCGGGTTCCGGGGTACGCGTCGGCGTTGACCGCGACGAGGACGGCGCGTTCGATCGTGACGAGCTCGACGCCGGTTCGGACCCCGCGAACGCCTTGAGCGTGCCCATCCTCTGCAGTACTGGCGGAATCATCGATCGACCCAAGCTGCGGGTCGCCAGAGACCTTGATCCGGCTGGCGACGAACGGCTCACACTGAAGGGCGAGTGGCAAGTGGCGCCGCTGCTGCCAGCGATCGATCCGATCGCGAATGGTTTCAGTTTCAAAGTCGAGGATCAGACCGGGGCCACGCTTTTCGATCAGCTGGTTCCGGCGGGGGCACCTCCCGCGGGACGCGCACCGGGCTGGACGGTCAACAAGAAGGGCACTAAGTGGACCTTTCGGGACCGCGGCGGCACGGTGGCGGGCGGCATCACGAAGGTGGTGATCACCGACCGTTCCTCGAAGACGCCAGGTCTCTTCAAGTTCAGGGTTACGGGCAGGAACGCGGACTTCCAGATCGATCCTAGCGAGGTTCCGGTGCAAGTCGTCGTCGCCATGGGTGGAACGGCGCAGAGCGTCGCAGGGCAGTGCGCAGCCTTGAACTTCAATCCCGACACGGGACCAAGGCCGAGCTGCAAGTTCTCCGCAAACGGGAACAGGCTCACCTGCCGGTGATCGCAAGCCGGCAGGCGCAGGGAAGGCATGTGCAACATACCTCGGAGCTTAGGTCCGATTTCGGATGCGATCAAGACGTCGCGGCAGGACCTGGGCAAGGAGGACAAGCTCCTAGAGCCCGGTCGGACGTGTGGGCAGCGTGCACTGAGCGCTCACGGTCTTCACCGCAGTTGCCTGCTTGCGTCTGTGTGCCATCCGCTCCCGACCGGTCCTTGCTGCGACGACGAGCTTCTTCATCGGAGCCTCCCTTTCTGCTGCAATTCCAGCGGCAGTCCTTGGTGGTGTGTTCAGTGAAACGTGCCAGCTGTGCGTCACTGCCGGCGGCTCGGTTTCTGGAAAGTAGTGCACTGTGAATGCGGACTGCCTGGCCGGTGAGACCTGCCAGACCAAATCGTGGCTGCAGTGCGACCAGCAGCAAAAGGACATTGCGATCGGCGATTTCGACGGCGACGGGTGGATGGATGTGGTTATCGCCCGCAAGAAGCCGTTTTCGCGCAAGGGGGGACGCTCGACCTTGTGCTGATGAACGAGGCCGGCACGCTGGTCGATCGCACCCAGCATATGGGGAACATGCACCCGAGCACGAACGTGTTCTTCCCCAGCGAAAGCGAGGTCCTCGTTGGCGCGCCACCTGCTCGGTCCCCCTTTTTCAAGCTGAGCATGTCCCACATCTCCTCGCTCTGGACACGGGACGGCCACAACGGTGATGGGTTTCTGATCGTAGAGGTTGAATCTGTCGAGCGTCGACGTTGCGCAGTGTAGGGACCCTTCGCGCACCGTGTTCCTTCTCCCGGGTGGGAGAAGGTGAGGATGAGCGGGAGTGAAGAATTGGCGCAGCCCCTTCTGTTTTGTCCTTCTCCGCGCGTCTGCCGGCCCCCCGCAGCATCCAAGAAGGCCGCCTGCGGCACCACATCGCATCCCCCTCACCCTGATCCGGAACCGATGGTAACACGCGACGGTGAACCAGGGGGCAGCTCCCGCCGCACGCTCGGCCGAACACGCCGGGGACAAACGTCTGGCGATGACATCACCCGAGAGCGCCCAAGAGCTTCCTCTCCCGCCGATGTGCGGGAGCTGATCTTTACCCACATCTTGGCCTTCCGCACACTGCCGGTTCAGCAGGTGAGCTTCCCCCTTTGACAAAGGGGGATTGAGGGGGATTTGCTTTGCTCCGTGCCGGGCCGGTACCCCTCGCGCCGCGAGCGATGAACCGCTGTGGCGGGAGAAAATCCCCCCTGGCCCCCCTATTTCAAAGGGGGGAACTTCACTCCGCAGTGTCCAGAGCCACGAAATGTGGGACATGAACAGAGGGGAGCTCGTTGCTTGCGCCTGTTCCAGGGATCTTCAAGGGGCGGCGACGCTCAGGGTGGTCGCGAAGAACCTACGCGACATTTCCTCCCTCGGCGCGCTCGCAGGCTGAGCGCCGTGCTGTATCCGGGCAACCGCCGCCGCCTGCACTGGTCCCGCGGGCCGGTGCCTCTGCGCAGCACGCAGTGGGAGAGGGCGCCGTTGAGATCGATGCGGAGAGCGCGGCGCATTCCGCCACCCGGGTCTCACCTTGAGGTGCTACTCAGCAACGAATAGGAGGTTCAATGGGAACTTCGGTATGGGCAAGCGAGGTTTCCTAATGGCCTACTTTCCCGCGACTGAGCTCGCCCTCGCCGGCTTGATCTGCGCCCCTACCACTGTCGGCAAGTCCGGTCAGAATGAGGACACCTTCTGCAATGGGTAGCGCAAGTGCCGTCACGCCGCGTCGATACGCAGTCGTAGCGCGCGGATCCGAGACCGTGCGGGCAGCAGCTTGCGGATGTCTACGACGACCACGGGCTGTCCGGGTTGGCGCTGCTTGCGCGCCAGGCGGCGCAGCCACGCATTGAACTTTGGGTCGCCGGAAAGCTGGAGGACCACCTGCGCGCCACGCGGAATTCTGGCCGCAAACGCGGGATGCTCCATGACGTAGCGATCGAACTCGGCGACCAACTCGGCGTTTCGTTCTTCAAACCAGATCACCGTTCGCTCCTCCCGAGAAACGCGTCCCGATACGCTCGCCAGTTACGGTCGATGTCCCGATCGGCAAGCGTCAACGCTTCGGCTCGCTCCAATCGAAGGCCCTCCTTCCGCTTCCGCGTTCGGGTCTCATACCAGTCACGATGGGCGAAACCATGTGCGGCATCGTAGCGCAAGACTGGCTGCCACTGCGTCTCGATCCGGATCTCAAGCTGCACGGCGAACGCGACAACCTTGCCGCGCTCGGTCGCGTGCCAGTGCCTCTTTTGTACGCCCTCGCCCAACGGCAGCACCCACTCCACCTCCCTTGCCACACAGTCCCCATACCATAGCTGCCGGCCGACCTGAATGGCCTACAACGCGGCGCCGTGAGCCCGGTGTGGCACGCGCCCGCGGCGAACCGCGGTCGGGAGCCCTCGCTGTGCATGCTGGTCCCTCCGTGCACTACTCCTGATGACGTATCAGCTATTCTACCCCCCCTTCACGAGCTGTGTGTCAAGTACCGTAAGGCATTCTCATGCGGAGGTTGCCGCGCATCAGTCACGCTGATCCGGAACCAAGGGCACACACTGCGGTGAACCACAGGCGGCTGGCAGTTCCCGCCGCACGCTCGGCCGGCTTGGTGCGACGACTTCACCGTCGTTGTTGAGCCTTGATCAGGCTCAGGGGGCCTTGCCGCCCTGCGCGCCTGCACAATGCGCCAACTCGGTCCTACGCCGCTCTTTTCCGGCAACCCTGCAGGGTATCATTGAAAGCTCGTACGAGCGCCTCCTTTCATGCGGCAGGCACGAAGTGCATCAAAAGCACCATCGTCCCGCTAGGCCACAGCCCTGCTATCCACCAGCCGCGGTTCGTGAGCGCCTGTTCCAGTGCTCGGCAGCGGGCGGCATGCTCAGCGCCAGCCGATTCCCTATCCGGCCTACTTCGACGCCGAAAATGCGTCGATAAGCTGATGTGGCGGGTCCGAATCGGGCTGAGCGCTCACAGTTCCGAGCGGTGGCGCTGCTCCGACCCTGATCACTACCTCGCGGCACAGGCCTAACATCCGGTGGTGGATGTGGGGCTGTACCCGCCTCGGTTGATCAAGCGGCGCGCAGAGAGAAGGAGCGCCACGGGAAACAACACAAGCAGCGGGAAAGCAGGTGTCTCTGAGTTCCGCTCCCGTAGTTGACAGCCCCCGTTGCTTCCGGCCTCCGGCCCCCCCTCGGCCAGCAGCACCGACACGTCGTCCGACGCGGAGTTGGCAGCCACCAGATCCGGGCGGCCGTCGCCGTTGAGATCCCTGATGGCGACACCTCGAGGTCCGTCGCCTGCGGGCAGCCGTCGCTCCGGCGCGAAGGTGCCGTTGCCCAGGCCGAGCAAGAGCGAGAGATCATTCGAGGCGAAGTTCGCTGTCACCGCATCCAAGAAGCCGTCCCCATTGAGATCCGCCAGGGCAAGGCCAGTGGGCTCGATGCCTACCGGAAGCGTCTCGGGTGCGCCGAACGTCCCGTCGCCATGGCCAAGCAGGACGGAGACTCCATCGGGCTGGTGATTGGCCGTCACGACATCCGGCACGGCGTCGCCGTTCAGATCCCCAACCGCCACCGCCTCCGCGCCCTCGTCGCCGGGGAAGCGCTGCGCGCCATCTGCTGGAAAAAGGCGTCGGCGTGCTGCCGCCTCCGCGCCCTCGCCGACGGGGAAGAGCTGCGCGTCCACAAAGCTGCCGTCCCCTACTCCCAACAAGACAGCGAGGTCGCCACTCGCCGCCACGATGTCGAGCACGCCGTCGCCGTCGAGATCGGTAACCGCAATGTCTCGCAGATTTCCGGCCGCCCGCACGTCGAAGTGCTCCCGGTCGCCAAACGTCCCATCGCCGTGGCCAAGCAACACCGAGACGGCGTCATTGAAGCGGAGCGCTGCAACAAGATCAGTGAAGCCGTCACGGTTCAAATCGGCAATGGCGACCGACAAGGGGCCGCGGCCAGCGAAGAACTCCTGGGGCATCGCAAACACACCCTCACCCTCCCCCAGCAGCACAAACACTGACGCACAGCTGTTCTCGCAGCCCAGCACCAAGTCGGGGATCCCGTCGCCGTCGAGGTCAGCGACTGCGACCGCACGCAGATCAACGACGAACAACTCGTTGATACGGATCGAGATGGGCTCTAAGCGGACAAAGGAACCGTCCCCTCGCCCGAGCAGCAGCGACACGTTGCTCGAACCCGCATTCGCCGTGACGATGTCCGGAAGGCCGTCGCCATTCAGGTCCGCTGCGACCACCCCATGTGGGCCGTCTCCCACTGCGACGCTGCTGACCGGTGACCGGAACTGTAGGTCGCTCGCGCTAGCTCCCCGCGTGACTGCGATCGCCATGATCGTGCACCCCAGCACAACTCGGAGTCCGTGGCGCCCATCGACGCGTAGGCCTATAAAACAGCTCACGGACCGCCCTGACACTTCGGGGGCGTGGTGTTCATGAATACCTTGTAGCCCGAACACACACCCGTAAACAGGTCCAGGCAGCCGTCGCCGTTAAGGTCCACGAAGGCGAAATCGTGTGTGCTGACGTGGAATGGTTCGTCCGTTCCGTACGGGTCCGACAGATTTCCGGACCCGTCGTTCTGGAGCAACGCGAAACGCCTTCCTGACGGGCAACCTGGCGCGTTAACGTCGACGTCCGCGACCCCAACATCTAGATACCCGTTGTCGTCGATGTCGGCCATCTTCACGTTGCCGCCAAGACCTCCCGTCCGAGCGCTCAGAACGTCGCGCCGCTCGTATGACGAAGGGCCTGTTGCAACATACACAGAATCCGCACTGTCATCGACGACGTAAAAGTCGAGCTTGCCGTCGTTGTTGAGATCGCCTCCGGTGAACATGTACGGCTGATTGAGATCCAGGATGTCCTCGGCACTAGTCGCCCCATTCCAAGTGAAGTGACCATTCCCCGTATTGCGAAGGATGAACACACCGATTCCGTCGCTCGCTGAAAGGATGTTCGGTTTCCACGGAGACACGCTGAACAGGGTCGAGACCTTGACGATGTCGTTATCGCACGGGCTGGTGGGGCTTCCGTCGCAGAGCCCTGCGGGGCCGTCGCGATCCACGTCGAGGATCTCGGCCGCCGTGCCGAAGGCAACGTTGGCCAGCTCGCCGAGGCGGTTCGCTGGCGCTTGGCTCTCGTCCATGAGTCTCCCCGTCGCATCCGCGCCCGTAATCTTGTTGATCAAAAGCACGTCCTTGTCGGATGGCGCACCGGGATTTGGGTCGCCCTGGCCGCCATCGCCCGACCCGCACACCGTGTCATAGTTCGAGAAGTAGAGATCGACATCCCCATCGTTATCGACATCGCCGCCGGCGACCGCGCAAAAGCGCTTCCCTTGTACTGAGAAGCTGCCCGTCCCCGATGCCGGTGGCCGCCAGCCATCATCCTGCCGCGTGAACCCGGTCCAATTTGTGCAGCGACCTCCTTTGTTCTGGTAAAAGGTGGGAAACTCCTCGCACGTGTTCGCAATCGCCAGATCCGGAGCGTTGCCGCCGTCAAAGTCGCCCACGAACACGTCGCGAGCATTGGTGTTGAGCAACGGTCCCGCGCTGTCGCCCAACTTCGCGACGGTGCGGTCGACCAGAATCCCGTCCTCGTTCAGCAACAGCAGGGGAGCACGCGGCCCAAAGGTGGAAAACGGCCGTTTCCGCACCACGATGATGTCCTCATCCCCGTCGTCATCAAAGTCCCCGACAGCGATGTCCTTCTCCTCGGGGTCGTCCAGGGGCACACTGCTGAGCTGAAGCCGATCGGCGGTCTCGTCCCGGAAGCTGACCCACGCCAGTGGTCCACCAGGCGGCAGCGTCCGCCGTGGTAAAGTCACCGCCGGCACGACCTCGCGCGGCGCCAGCCGTTCGAAGTCCACCGCCACCACCGTGATTTCCGGCTCGGCGTCTGGTGCAATCGAGCTGCTGGTGGCCGGGTCGCTGTAGTCGATCAAGCCGCCGAACCCAACCGGCACACCATCCCGCTCCACGATCAGCGTGCCGGTGTAGACGGTGAGAAACGCCTGCGCCTTCGCGGGCGTCCAGAGCGGCATCTGGTCGGCGTAGGGGCAGATCCCTGCCGCACGGTGGGCGTTGAAGATCGCCACCAGCGCGCCAACGTCCTGTGGCGTGGCGCGGCGGGTGGTCCACGTCGTGCCGCGCTGGGCCACCGCCCGCCACGGCCGGCAGAGCACCAGTATGCCCCCGGCAAGTTGCAGCGCCCGCGCGAGCACCCATCGGCGCGTTGTGTCCATTGTCGCCTCTTCCGTGCACTACTCCTGATCGTGTGTTACGTACTCTACCCCTCCCGAAGTTATGTCAACTACCGTAAGGCGTTTTCATGCGGCGGTTGCGACGGATCAGGCACCCTGATGCGGAGCCGATGCCACACAGCGGCGAACCAGGGGCAGCTCCCGCCGCACGCTCGACCGAACACGCCGTGGAAAAACGTCTGGCGATGAAACCAACGCAGGTCGCCCAGGAGCTTCCTCTCCCCCAGTACCCGGTTGCACACCGCTCGATCCGTCTCATCCTGGCCTTCTCCCGTCCGGCCGAAAGAAGGTGGTGCGGATCATCGACGCTCGCCAGATTGAACAGCTCCGCTGAGAGACCAATCACCCCCGTTGGGCGTCCCGTGTCCAGAGGGTGGAGATGCGGGACAGGCTCCCCTTGGCAAGCGGAGACACGGAGGGGTGTGGCTAGAGGCTAGGCAGCAAACAACCTGACAACGCAACACAACCTCACAACCTGTCTCGTCCGCCAGCTGGGGCGGCATATGCGGCCTTGAAGCGGCCTCGACGTCATCACCGGCCTTCGGTATAATCCGTCCGTGGAGGAGCGGATGGGCGGCAGGTGCCCCACGTGCAATCGGGACAAGTACGCAACTAGGACTGTGTAGGTGCAGAAGAAGGTCCCAGCGGACATTGCAGCGGTCGATTTGGGCAGCGCCGCGGAGCAGCGTTATCTCGCCTATGCGCTGAGTGTTATCACGTCGCGCGCGTTGCCGGATGTGCGCGACGGGCTCAAACCGGTACAGCGGCGGATCCTCTACGCCATGTACCAGAACCTCCACCTCACCGCGGGCACCCGGCCGCGCAAGTCAGCCGCGGTGGTGGGTGAGGTGCTCGGGAAGTATCACCCGCACGGCGACGTGGCGGCCTACGACGCGATGGTCCGCATGGCGCAACCGTTCGCGCTGCGCTACCCGCTGGTCCAGGGAGAAGGGAACTTCGGGTCCCTCGATGGCGACAGCCCCGCCGCGATGCGATACACGGAAGCCCGCTTGACACCCATCGCCGAGGAGCTCCTGCGCGATATTCGGCACGAGACCGTCACCTTCCGCGAGAACTACGACGCGACGCTGCGCGAGCCCGTGGTCTTGCCCGCCGCCATTCCCCAGTTGCTGATCAACGGCAGCACGGGCATCGCCGTGGGCATGGCGACCAACATCCCGCCGCACAACCTCTCCGAGGTCGTCGAGGCGCTGGTCGCAATGATCCGCGAGCCCGCCATCAGCAGCAAAGACCTCTGCAAGTTCATCAAAGGCCCCGACTTCCCGACTGGCGGCGAGATCCTCAACACGCGCCGCGAGTTGCGTGCGTTATACGAGAGCGGGCAGGGACCCGTCCGCCTGCGCGGGCAGTACCTCACGGCAATGGACAGGCGCCGCAAGCGGGTCATCGTTACCTCTATCCCGTATACGGCAAACAAAGCACGTATCGTCGAGGAAATCGCCGCGCATATCGTCAGCCGCCGCCTGCCGCAGGCGACCGACGTGCGAGACGAATCGACCGCTGCCGTACGCATCGTGATCGAAATCAAGCCCGACGCGTCGCCCGAAGCCGTCATGGCGTACGTCTTCAAGCACACCTCCTTGCAGATCAACTTCAACGTCAACCTCACGGTGCTGGTGCCGACGGCGACCCCGGGCATCGGGCAGCCGGCGCGGCTGACGTTGCGCGACCTCTGCCGGCATTTCCTGGACTTTCGGTTCGAGGTCGTCACCCACCGCCTCGAGCACGAGCTGCGTGAGCTGACGGCACGGCTGCACGTTCTCGCCGGCTTTCTCAAGCTGTTCTCCAACCTCGACCGCGCGATCAAGATCATTCGTCAATCCGCCTCACGTGCCGACGCCGCACAGCACCTCATGCGGGAGTTCCATCTCGACGGCGTGCAGGCCGACGCCGTGCTCGAGACACGACTGTACCAACTGGCACGCTTGGAGATCGAGAAGATCCGCGACGAGCAGCGCAGGAAACACCAGCTGGCCCGGGAGATCGAGGGGCTGTTGAAGAGCACCAAGGCGCGCTGGAAGATCGTCGAGCAGGAGCTGCAGGACATTGGGCGGCAGTACGGCGACAAGCGCCGCACCGTGCTCAGCGCGGGCGCCGAGCTGGTGTATGATGCCGCGGCTTACGTGGTGCACGAAGATACCACTATCGTGGTGACACGCGACGGCTGGATAAAACGCGTCGGCGAAATCCGCGATCCCTCGACCACGCGGGTGCGTGAGGGGGACGCGGCTACCTGGATTCTTCGCGGGAACACTCGTGACAATCTCGCATTGTTCTCCAACCGTGGTGTCGCCTACGTGCTCAACGTCGGGCACGTTCCCGCGACCACCGGCTACGGCGAGCCGGTGCAGTCACTGCTGAGCTTCACGGACGGCGAACGCGTGGTGCGCGCGGCGCTGGTGCCGGCCAGCCCCGGTCAAGGGGTGGCGCCGCGCTGGCTGGTCGCCACAGCCCGTGGGATGGGTTTCTTCTGCCGCCCGGATCTGAGTGAAACGACCAAGAACGGCCGCCGGGTCGCGCGCACCAAGGACGGAGACGAAATCGTGGTGGTCGCCGCGGCCGGTGGCGATACGATCACCGCTGCCACAGCCGCCGGGAAAGTCCTCGTCTTTCCGGCAACGGAGTTGCCGGAGCTGTCCGGCGCCGGCCGCGGCGTGATCTTGATGCGCGTCGACAAGGGCGACCGACTCGTCGGCGCCGTCTGCCACCCGCTCGACCGCCCCCCGATCGCCGTCGCTGAGGATGGCACGGAACGTCGCTTCCACCTGCCCGCGCCTGCTCACAGGGCCCACAAAGGCCGCAAGGCGCTGAAGCGTTTCAGGGCCGTAGAATTGATACCTCGAGCGGCAGCGGACGTTCACAGCAACGGGAAAGGATGAGCATCGAGCCCCGTGCGACCATGAAGAAAAAGTACACGGCGAAAGACATTACGGTGCTCGAAGGCCTCGAGCCGGTTCGCAAACGCCCCGGCATGTACATTGGGGGCGTCGACAGCGTGGGGCTGCACCACCTCGTCTGGGAGCTGATCGACAACGCCGTCGACGAAGCGATGAACGGCCACTGCGATACGGTGACGATCACCCTGCACAAGGACGGGCGCACGCTCACCGTGGCCGACAACGGCCGCGGCATCCCGGTCGACACGCATCCGAAGTACAAGCGTCCCGCGCTCGAGCTGATTCTCACCACGCTCCATGCCGGGGGCAAGTTCGAGAACCAGAACTACTACCACTCCGGAGGGCTGCACGGCGTTGGCGCCTCGGTGGTCACCGCCCTCTCTGCGTCGCTCGTCGCCACCATCAAACGCGACGGCCACCGCTGGGAGCAGGCGTTCGCGCGCGGCGTGGCAGTGCGCAAGCTGAAGAAACTAGGGCCGGCGCGTGGCTCGGGGACCACCATCACCTTCACCCCGGACCCCCAGATCTTTCCGGATACAACGTTCAAACCCGCCATGATCCGCGAGCGCCTCGAGGTGCGCTCCTACCTGCATCGGGGCCTCACCCTCGTGTTTGAAAACGGCGTCGACCAGCAGACCGAAACGTTTCGCCACGACCGCGGCATCGCCGAGTATATCGACACGCTCATCGCCGGGGGCGGCAACCAGCGTGTCGCCGATCCGTTTTATGCCGAACGCACGGACGGCTTCATCGCCGAATGCGCGCTGGCGTGGACTCAAGGCACGGACGAGGGCATTCGGTCTTTCGTAAACGGGATCCCCACACCCGCCGGCGGCGCCCACGAAAACGGTTTGCGGGCCGGTTTGACCAAGGCAGTGCGCAACTACCTCGCGATACAGAACCTGATCCCGAAGGGGCTCGCCGTGGCGGCGGAAGACATTCGCGAAGGGTTGGTAGCCATCCTGAGCATCTACCTCCAACAGCCGCAGTTCCAAGGGCAGACCAAGGAACGGCTCAACAATCCGGAAATCACGACACCGATTGACAACTTCATTCGGACCGGCCTGGAGAACTACCTCCTGACCCATCCGAGCCAGGCAAAGGCAATCGCCACCCGCGTGATCCTCGCCGCGCGGGCACGCACCGCGTCACGCGCCGCAGCCGACAGCGTCCAGCGCAAGAGTGCCGTATCGCATCGGCTCAATTTGCCGGGCAAGCTCGCCGACTGCACCTCGACCGACCCGAGCGAAAGCGAACTGTTCATCGTCGAAGGCGACTCCGCGGGTGGCTCGGCCAAGCAAGCCCGCCATCGCGAGTTCCAAGCCATCCTGCCGCTTCGCGGCAAGGTCCTCAACGCGGAGCAAGCATCGACCAGCAAGGTCCTGTCAAATAAAGAACTCAACGACATCATCTCGGCTCTCGGATGCGGTGCCGGCAAGAATTTCGATCCAGCCAAACTGCGCTACGGGAAAATCTGCTTGCTGATGGATGCCGACTCCGACGGCCATCACATCTGCACGCTTCTCCTGACGTTTTTTTATCGCCAGCTGCCCGAGCTGATTCGCCGCGGCAATGTGTTCATCGCCCAACCCCCGCTTTACAAGGTGGAGGTTGGCAAGGAGGTGCGCTGGGCACTTGATGACGCGGAACGTGACCGCCTGCTCGCCACGGCGAACGGGAAAGCCGTCACCGTGCAGCGTTTCAAGGGACTCGGCGAGATGAACCCCCCTACCCTCCAGCAGACCACCCTTGACCCGGCGCATCGGCGGCTGCTGCGTGTCGAGGTACGCAATGAGCAAGCAACGGGAGCGACGATCCAGACGCTGATGGGCAAAGAGGTCGAACCACGCTTCCGCTTCATCATGGAGCACGCGCCAAAGGTCGAGGACGTCGATGTGTGAGCGGCGGCCCACAGTCGGCGGCCCGCAGCGGCGGCACACCATCCGACCTTGCGTACACCAGGCGTGTGGGGCATAAGACCGCAGCGAAACTTCCACCCTTGAGCGCTGGCGGGGGGCGCGAGCGGAGCGGATATGCCTGAGTTCACGCACAGACACGTTGAAGCGAACGGGATCAGGATGCACGTGGTCGAGGCCGGCCAGGGCTTCCCGGTGCTCCTGTGTCATGGGTTCCCGGAGATCTGGTATTCGTGGCGCCATCAGCTGCGCGCGCTGGCGGCCGCCGGGTTCCGCGCGATCGCGCCAGACCAGCGCGGCTACGGCGAGAGCGATGCCCCGGAGCCGATCGATGCCTATACGATCCACCACCTCGTTGGTGACCTCACCGGGTTGCTCGATGCCTTGGACATCGAGCAGGCAGCGATCGTCGGGCATGACTGGGGCGGGCTGGTCGTGTGGCAGATGGCGCTGCTCGCGGCGCAGCGGGTCGCCGCAGTCGCCGGCGTCAACACCCCGTTTTTCCCGCGCCTAGCCATGCGACCGACGGCATTGATGCGCGCCGCCGCCAAAGGCAACTTCCATTACATCCTGTATTTCCAGGAGCCGGGGGTCGCCGAAGCCGAGCTGGAGCGCGACGTGCGCCGGACGTTACGTGGCCTGTTCCAGGATATTCCGCGCGAGATCGTGCAAGCGAGCAGACAGCGGCCGCCGGGCGTCCTGGGTCCCGACCAAGGAGGCCTCCTGGACCGGCTGCCGGATACTCCGCACGGGAGCTTTCTGACGGCCGAGGACTTCGACGTGTTCGTCCGTGCGTTCGAACGCACCGGCTTCCGCGGCGGCTTGAACTGGTATCGCAACTTCGACCGCAACTGGGAGTTGACCGCCTACCTATCGGGCGCCAAAGTGACCCAGCCGGCGTTGATGATTACGGCGGAACACGATCCCGTGCTGCGCCCGGAAATGGCCGACGGCATGTCGCTGTGGGTGCCTACTTTGCGCGACACGGTCCTCATCAAGGGCTGCGGCCACTGGACGCAGCAAGAAAAGCCAGCCGCGGTGAACGCAGCACTGATCGATTTTCTGAAAACGGTGCAGCCCTGAGCGGCGCGAACGTTTTCGCGGCGGCAACCGCATCTGAGCGGCTGCAGTCGAGATCAGCGCCCCGATTGTGCGCAAGTCAACGGAGCGCTGGCGGTCACTCGCGAAGGGATACGGTGCTGCTCTTCTTGACGCCGATGCCGCAGGCCAGCCTCGGCGCACTACGGTAAAACTCCTCCACCAGTGGCGTAGGGGGAAGCTAAACGGAAATTTAGGCTCCGTTCATCCTGGGTTCAGGCGGTTCCCGCTAGTCTGTACGGGTGATCCGGTACACTGGGAGCTGCTCGCATCACTGGTCCCCCCATTGCCGCAGCAGCGCTGCACGCATGTGTGTCGCGGCCCCCAGGATGGGGGCGGTCGTTGGGCTTGTCAGCGTGATGCTGGCGGCGGCTGGCGCGCAGGGGCTGACGGTGAACGAGTGTGTACGTCTGGCCCTCGAGCACTCGCCGGCAGCAAGAGTGACAGCTTGGCAGGTTAGGAGCACGTCGGCGGAGTTGCACGCGGCGCTGTCCGCCTATTCTCCACGATTTCTCGTGCAAGGACGGTACGGGAAATCAGAGGGTTTCGATAAGACAGTGACCGACGGCGGCAGCACGGCGGCGCTCGTGACCGTCGAGGCGACACTGCTCGACGGAGGGTTGCGGGACGCGCAGTTTGCGGCCGCCCGTGCACGACTGAAGGGCACTGCGGCTCGGAGCAAGCAGCAGCGCGCAGATGTCGCACGTGCGGTGCGCACGGCCTACTTCACCGCCTTAGCCCGGCGCGAGGAGGTAGCGATCCACGATAAGACATCGGGCACCCTCAGGGGATACGTGGCGCTCCTGACGGAACAGGAACGGCGCGGGCTGGTACCGCACAACGATGTGCTGCGTGCGGAACTGGCGGCTGGCAGGGCACGCACCGCCCGGCGTCGCGCTGCCGCTGATCTGCGCAACGCCACTGACCTGCTCGCCGCGCTCACCGGTATCTCCGTACCCGCCACGGCACTCATCGCGCCTCCGCAGATGCCGGAGGTGCAGGACGCAGCGGAGCAGATTGACACCAGTCCGATCATCATCGAGGCGCGTGCCGCGGCCCAGGTCGCGCATCGGGCGATCGATACCGTGCGCAGCCAGCGACGTGAGACGCTCACGCTGACCGCCAGCGGCGGCGTGCTCGGCGTTCATCCGGGCACCACGTTCCGACGCAATGGTGGCGGCCAGTTCCTGCTGGGCTTCAGTATCCCCGTTTTCGACGGCGGCGTTGTGGCGGCACGCCTTGCATCCGCGATCGCCGCCGCGAATGCCGCTGATGCTAGCGTCTTGCAGTCGCGCCAGACCCTAGCGACGGCGTTGTCGCGGGCCCGCGTCGAGGCCGACCGGGCCCAGCACGATCTCGCGGCGTGGCGCGCGGCGGTCGACCGCTCCGCCGAGAACTTTGGACTCATGAGAGCCCGCTACGTTGGCGGGGGCGACGTCCGACTGCTCGAGGTGCTCGATGCCTTAAGCCAGTTCGTCGACGCTCAGCTCAACACGCAGCGAGCGTTGCTCAGTTACCGGGTGGCGCTGGCAACCCAGCATCAGATTCTGGGAAAGGTTACGCTATGAACGAAACCCTGAGGTCCCGTTGCCACCGCCCCAACGCCGACAACGCTGGATCGAAGCAGCAGGGCTGCGCTGCAGGGCCAGCCGGCGCGGCCCGGTGGCAGCGGCGCCTGAAATCCCTGCCACAGCCTCACCGGGTGCGCCACGTGCTCTCGGCGGGGCTGCTGCTTTTGGGCCTGCTGTTCGCCGCCTGTGCCGGCGACCCGGAACCGGCAGCGGTGGTGACCGGGGGGCCGATCACGGCGCAGGCTGTTCGTGTACGGCGGGGTGACATCGCCGAAGTCCTGACGGTAACAGGGGAAACAGCGGCGCGCACGGTGCTCCGCCTGGCGTCTCCCGTTGCGGGCGTGTTGACCTTTCTCACGGTGCGCGCCGGCGACCGTGTGGACCGGGGTGTGGTCGTCGCGCGGGTCATGCCCTTGGAAAACCAGGCAGCTCTGCACGGTTTCACAATCCTCGAGCAGCCGGGGATGCTGACCCGGCAGGAGCACCAGCGAGCCGAGCGGCTTCGCGGTCGCCTGCGTAAGAACGACATTGCACTCCGTGTACCGTTTGCAGCCGTGGTGGCGACGCGCCTGCGCAACCCAGGCGAACAAGTCGGGCGGACCGACGTCATTCTGGAAGTCTTCGATCCAGACTCACTGTACGTGCTGGCGCACGTACCGCTCGAGTCGGCGGGACGACTGCGCGCTGGTATGCCGGTCGAGATCCGCGGGGCCGCGAGCCACGCGACCGGGAAGATCGAAGCGCTCGTCACAGCCGTCAGGCAGCAGGCGCTCACCGTCCCGGTCCGGATTGCCCTGGCTTCACCGTTCATCCCACCCTTGCTGCACGCGGCAGTCCGATGCCGTATCGCCGTAGCGCAGCATACCGGCGCGCTCTGGATCCCCCGTACGGCGCTGCTCTCGTCCGCCGTCGCGCAACGTGGCGTGGTCATGGTAGCCGCAAACCACCGGGCGCACCGGCGTGCCGTTACGCTGGGGCTGCGCAGCGAAGACGCGCTGGAGGTCACCAGTGGCTTGCGCCTTGGAGAGGCGGTCCTTGTCGCCGGACAGTTTGGCCTGCCCGACGGCGCAGTCGTGTCTCTGGTCCCCGCCGGTGACACACACGCCCCATGACCCTCGGGCGCTTCATCAGCCAAAATCGCCCAGCGCTCCTTGGCATCACCGCGCTGCTCTTCGGCGCCGGCCTGTGGGCAGCTTCCACCATGCCGATGTCGATCTTCCCGGAAGTCGCCTTTCATCGCATTACGATCGTCGCTCGGGCTCCACACCTCCCCGTTGAGCAAACCCTCACGGCGCTCACGCAACCGCTGGAGAATGCACTCAGTGGTGTACTCGGCGCCGACATCATCCGCTCGCGCACCACAAGCGGCGGCGTGCAGTTGAACCTCCTGTTCGGTTGGAACCAGGACATGCACCGGTCACTGCAATTGGTAAACGCCGCCATGGAGGAGGTACGCGGCAACCTACCGGCCGGGACCCAGCTCGAGGCGCGGCTGCTCGACACCTCGGCCTTCCCGATCGTCGGGCTCGCCGTGACGTCGACCCAGCGTACACTCGCGCAGATGTCGGATTTCATCATCTACGAAGCCGCGCCCCAGTTCCGCTCCATCCCCGGCGTCTACCGGGTCGATCTCAACGGCGCGAAGGTTCGCGAATACACCCTGACCGTGGAGCCGGCGGCGTTGGTGCAGCATCATCTCACGCTAGCGAGCGTCGAGGCGGCCGTCCGCAGCGCTAGCAGAATTGCCGGCGGCGGGCTGGCACGCGACGGCTATCACCTCGCGCTCTCGGTCGTTCAGGGGCAAGCCACCAGCGCCGCGGCGCTGGTGGACGTGGTGGTGGCCGAGGACCGGGGAGTACCGGTCACGCTGCGTGACATCGCCCGCGTCCACTCCAGTCTGCGGGAGGACTACACGCGTGTGGCCGCGAATGGCCGCCAGGCCATCCTCATCAACGTGTCGCGCCAACCCGCCGGCAACACCGTCGCCATCTCGGACGCCGTGCGGCACCGCATGATGACACTCGCGCACCGCCATCCGGAGTATCAGTTCTCGGTGTTCTACGATCAGGCCGATCTCCTGCACGATGCCCTGAGCAACGTGCGCGACAGCATCGCAGTCGGGTTCATTCTCGCGGTCGCGACCATCTTCTTCTTTCTCGCTGACGTACGGGCGACCTTTGTCGCGGCCTTGGTGATTCCCACGACGGTACTCGTGACCTGCATCGTGATGCACGCGCTCGGCATGAGCTTCAACCTGATGACCCTGGGGGGCATCGCTGCCGGTATCGGGCTGATCCTCGACGACGCCATCGTCGTGGTAGAGAATTTCTACCGTCACCGCGCACGTGGGAGCGGCACCGCTCTGCAAACCTCGATGGGAGAGATTGGCCACGCCCTCCTCGGGTCCACATTGACGCCGGTAGCCGTGTTGCTGCCGCTGGGGTTACTGCGGGGGGTAGCGGGCGCTTTCTTCCGGCCGCTGGCGCTGACGATGTCCATCGCGTTGCTGCTCTCCTTGTGCCTGGCATTGAGCTTCACACCGGCACTGGCATCCTGGATGGAACCGGCTGCTGCGCGCCCCGTCGGCCGAGGGCCTGGCGGGCGTCTAGCGGACGGGCTGATGCGGTTCTACACTGATGGGCTACGGTGGGCGCTCCGCCGCCCGCTCGTCGCGCTGCTTGTCGGCGGACTGTTCGTGTTGCCGGCCTGGCTCGCCTACGAGCACGTCGAAACGGGTTTCGTGCCCGCCATGGACGAGGGGGCCTTTGTGCTCGACTACTGGTCCCCGGCTGGCACAGCGTTGGGCGAAACGACGCGGCTGCTCGAGCAGGTGGACGCGATCTTGCAGCGCACCCCGGAAGTGATCGCCTTCTCGCGCCGCACGGGCGCCGAGCTCGGCTTCTTCCTCACGCAGGCCAACCGGGGAGATTACACGGTGCGCTTGCGCCGCGGCAGCCGCCGGCCGATCGACGCGGTCATCTCGGAGATACGGGCCAAGATTGAGCAGCAGGTGCCCGCGCTACGGGTAGAGTTCGTCCAGATCATGCAAGATATGATCGGTGACTTGAGCGGCAATCCCAGCCCGATCGAAATCAAGCTATTCGGTCGCGACGAGGCTGCCTTGGAACGAACGGCGCGGCGCGCGAGCACCCTGATCGCCGAGGTCCCAGGAATCGTCGATAATTTCGATGGTATCACGCCGCTGGGGCCGACCTACCAGGTCACCGTCGACGGGCAACGCGGGCATCGCGTAGGCTTGGAGGCGACCGCCGTGCAGCACTGGATCCAGACCGCGATCACCGGCACGGTAGTCGGCCAGCTGTTGGAAGGTGACCGCGCCATCCCGCTGCGCCTGCGCTACCCGAAGCGTTTTCACGAGCAGCTGCGTGCTCTCGAGGGCCTCACCCTCGTGTCGCCCACCGGTGAGCTGGCGCCGTTGCGCTCGTTCTCCCGGCTGCAGGCGGGACCTGTGGCTGTCACACGCCAGCGCGACAACCTACGGCAGCTGGTGCGGGTGACCGCCCGACTCAGCGGGCGGGATCTCGGCTCGGTCATGCACGATGTCCGGCACACGCTCCAGGCGCACCTCGCACTGCCGGCGGGGGTTTCGCTCGAATACGGTGGCCTGTACGCCAGTCAGCGCCAGGCGTTCTCCGAGCTGCTGGGAGTGTTTCTCGCCGCCGTCGGATGCGTCACCGCACTGCTGCTGCTCGAGTTCGGTTCGGTGGCCGCGGTCGCCGCCATTGTCATCGGCAGCAGTCTGGCGTTATCTGGAGGCCTGGTAGGCTTGTGGGTCACCGGAACGGCACTCAATGTGTCGTCCCTGGTCGGAATGATCATGGTATTCGGCATCGTGGCGAAGAACGGAATTTTGCTGCTGGACTTTGCAGCTCAGGATTCGGCGCCTCACGGTGATCTCGAAGCCGCGTTGATCCGGGCGGGACGTGTACGCATGCGGCCAATCTTGATGACGTCCCTAGCGGCGCTGGCAGGCCTGGCCCCATTGGCTCTGGGCTGGGGGGCCGGAAGTCAGATGCAGCAGCCGCTAGCGATTGCGATCATCGGTGGCCTGTCGGTAGCAATGCTGTTTTCACTTCTCGGTGTTCCGTTGTTGTATCTCCTGTTCGTGCGGCGAGCCGCGACGAGGACGGGATCAGTGGTCCGGAGTGCGCCGAATGCGCCTGCTGGTGGTTGAGGACGAGCCGGCGCTGGCCCGGCATCTCCGGCGCGGGCTGCAAGAGGCAGCGTGGACGGTAGACTGCTGCGGAACGGTAGCAGAGGCGTGGCGCCTGTGTCTGCTCAATCCCTATGACCTCGTCGTGCTTGATCTGGGCTTGCCCGACGAGGATGGGAGCGTGCTGCTCCGGCGCCTGCGGGACAGCGGCATCACCACGCCCGTGCTCATCCTGACAGCGAGGGATTCGCTCGACGATCGCGTCGCCGGGCTCAATGCCGGTGCCGATGACTATCTCAGCAAGCCGTTCGCGTTTGCCGAGCTCGCGGCCCGGATTCGCGCGCTGCTTCGACGAGGCGGGCAGGAGCGCTCACTGCGACTCGAGGTGGGAGATTTGCGGCTCGACATCCTGCAGCGTCAGGCGCATCGGAGCGGGCGGCGCATTGAACTGACCGCACGGGAGTTCAGCGTGCTGGAATTTCTCATGCGCCACGCGGGCGAAGTCGTGACCCGCACAATGCTCGCCGAGCACGTGTGGGGCGATCACTATGACCCGCTGTCGAATCTCGTCGAAGTCTTCGTCAACCGCTTGCGCAAGAAAATCGAGGCGGGCCGCAGCCCCCGGCTACTGCACACGGTGCGTGGCGCCGGCTACGTGATACGCGAGGAGGAAACGTGACGCGCTCGCTCCGCACCCGCTTGCTCCTCTGGGTGCTGATCCCGTTGGTGCCGCTGTCCCTGGCAGGGGCCTGGCTGCTCATCCAGGCGTTCGGAAACCGCCTACTGCACGACATCGACGTGGCCTTGGAGGAAGAGGCGGAGACCGTAGCGGTGCTGGTCGGTTCGACCGGCAACACGGCGCCGTCCAGCGATCTGCTTGCTCGCATCGCCGCTGAGCGGGATATCGGGACCCCGAAGTACATTACCGTCGCCCGTGCCGGGACCGTCGTGGCCGCGGTGCCAGCCGAGGCGGGGGCCGTGCTGGCATCCGGACAGCCGGGGTTGCGGGTCATGCGCTACGAGTCGGAGGGACCGGATGGCCCTCTCACCGTCTCGGTCGGTGTCTCGGCTGCCGAAGCCGTCCAGGCCAAACGCAAACTCGTGTCCCTGCTCGCCGTGGGAGCGCCGCTCGTGCTCGCCCTGTTCGGTACCGGCTTGTGGTTCGTTGTGGCTCGTACCCTCCGGCCGCTGGAAGTGGCCTCCCGGCAGCTTGAAACCATTGGCGCCGAGAACCTCTCGATACGCGTCCCGGTGCACGAGCCGCTCGACGAGGTCGGCCGCATGGTCACGGTGCTCAACCGCTTGCTCGACCGACTCGACCAGGCGGTTTCCGAGCTGCGGCGCTTCACGGCAGATGCGGCGCACGAGCTGCGTACCCCGCTGACCGTGCTGCATACCGGCCTCGAAGTCGCCCTAGCACGCAACCGTACCGCCGCCGATTACCGCGCCGCGCTGGCAGATGCGCTGGTGAGCACGGATCGCATGGTTCGCCTCGCGGAGGACCTGCTGACCCTCGCCCGCCTCGGGGCGGCGGGAGCGCCGCGTGGGGCAGCGCCAGTTGAACTTGGGAGTATACTGGAGGAGCTCGCCGATTCGTGGGTGGGCGCCGCCGTAGGGAAAACGGTCGCCGTGCAGGTGTCAGGGATATCGGAATTGCGGGTGCGCGGAAACACCGGCGACTTGTATCGACTGTTCAACAATCTGATCGACAACGCAGTCCGCCACAGCAAGGGAGGTGGCACGGTGTCTCTGACAGCCGGGCAAAGGGGAGAATGGGTGCAGGTGAGCGTGAGCGACGAGGGGCCGGGTATTCCCCCTGCAGAGCTCCCCCTGATCTTCGACCGCTTTTACCGTGCCAGGCGTGAGCGGCAAGGCCAAGCCGGCACCGGTTTAGGCTTGAGCATCGCGCAAGAAATCGCGCGCACTCACGGCGGCCGGATCTCCGCGGCAAACCGGGAAGGGGGAGGCTGCCGGTTCACCGTGTTTCTGCCCGTCGCGGGACAACCCGAGCACAGCGCGCCCTGAACCGTCTGAACCCGCTGCCGCTTGCCCAACGCTGGCTCTGGTGCTCGCCGACGAGCAGGCCCGTCTACTCGGGCACGCCCGCCAGCCGCACAAAGGCCGCGCGGAGTTCCGCGTACGTCCGTGCGACTGGAAACTGCGGGAACTCGCGCCGCACGTTGTCCGGAGGCCGGAAGAGAATACCCTGATCCGCTTCCACGAGCATCGTGGTGTCATTGTAGGAGTCGCCTGCCGCGATTACCGCGAAGTTGAGCAGTTTGAACGCCATGATTGCCTTGCGCTTCCCATCGCGAACCCGAATCCGGTAGTCGCGCACCCTGCCCTCACTGTCGACAACCAGGGAGTTGCAAAACAGGCACGGGTAGTCCAGTTGCGCCAACAGGGGTGCGGCAAACTCGTCAAAGGTGTCGGACAGGATGATGACTTGGAAGCGCGCCCGCAGCCAGCCGAGAAACTCGCGTGCCCCGTCGAGCGGCGCCATCGTCCCGATGACGTGCTGGATGTCCGACAGCCGCAGCTGGTGCTCTTCGAGGATGGCCAGACGACGGCGCATGAGCTTGTCGTAGTCCGGCTCGTCACGCGTCGTCACCCGCAGCTCCTGGATTCCCGTACGCTCAGCAACGTTGATCCAGATCTCCGGGACCAGAACCCCTTCGAGGTCGAGACACGCAATCATCGCTACCCGCGTTACCAGTATAGGACCGAGCAGCGCAACCGGCACGGAGCCAGCGGCAGCGCTGGAGACCAGGCGCACCCAGGATTATAGTGTGTGATCGGCGCTCACGGGGTCGGAACGATGAAACGATCGCACCTGCCACCGACGGGCACGCTGCTGGCTGTCGCTTTGCTCTGTCTAGCCGCAGGCGGTGCAGCTGCACAGGCGGTGCAGCCCACACCTGCTCCGGCCACTGGGGTCCTGCACTACGAGGTGGTCGAAGCAAAGACGCGAAAGCCCCTGTACAGCGTGCGCGGTTGGAATCAAGCGGCGGCTGGCGACATCACCCATGTCGTCGCGGCGTCGGACCTCGTGTTTCCCGGGGGAAACCGTGTCGAGATCCGCGTGACCTTCACGCGCGAGGAACCCCCCCGTTGCGTCTCCTGGACGACCCGTGTCAAGGACAGCGATGGAACCGTGGTGGCATCGGGCCACCAGCAATTCGTCCCCGCAGCGTTTCCATTCCTTTCGCGCCCGGTCCCGCCGAACGCCTACCCGCCGCTGGCACCGTTGGGGTACCTCCTCACCCGACTCGGGCTCGGCACGAAACAAGAAGCGAGTTTTGACTTCATCCTCATGGGCACGTCGCTGCTGCAGATGGATCTCTGGGTGGATGGGCGGGAAGAAGTACGCGTGCCGGCGGGGACGTTTGCCTGCCACCGGGTGCGCATGCGCGTCAATCCGCACAGCCTGTTCCCCAACCTGCCGGGTTTCCTGCAACCCTTCGTCCGATTCTTCATCCCGGTCCACACCCTCTGGCTCACGGCGGATGCACCACAGACGCTGATCAAGTATACGGGGCAGATGGGGCCGCCGGGGTCACCGCAGCTGCTCATCGAGCTCGTTGGCGTCGACCACGGTGCAGGCCGGCTGGCTCCGTAGAGCCGGCTCGACTTCATCGCGCTCGATTGCTATTGATAGTAACGTTACCGGGCTCTCCTACCTCGCGAATCTGAACTCACCGTGAGCGAAAGACAGGGTCTTGTCGAGGCAGGTCCACGATGTGCGGCCCGGCACGAAACGGTGAGATGAGAGCAGGCAAGGCCCCCTTTGGGAGGAACATGGACAAGGTGAGAATCGGAAGCCGCGTCGACAGCTGGTGTACTCGCTGCAAGCTGTTGCTGGCCCACACCGTCGAGGCAATGGCTGGGAACAAGGTCACGCGGGTACATTGCAACACGTGCCAGGCACAGCACGCGTACCGGCCCAACCCGCCTGGCCAGCGGCGGGCGGCCAGTGGCACCCGGACGGCGCGAACCGGACGTTCCACCCGCACGGCTATGCGTGCCACACCTACGCCCCAGGCAAGCGACTACGCAACGTTGATCCTCGGTCGAGACGCATCGGCTGCACGCTCCTACAAATTCGCCGAACGATTTGCGCCGTCCGAGCTCATCAACCACCCGACCTTCGGACTAGGCCTCGTCACCGCCACAAAGGATGGCGCCAAGATCGAAGTCTTGTTTCCCGACGGTCTCAAAACGTTGGTGCACGACCGCTAGCGTCGTGGGTCGCACGCCCGGGGAGGAACTCCCAGATTCCGGCAGGGCGCTTCGCACCATCTCCCTATCCGACGCGGCTCTCCAGCGCGAAGGTGCAGCCCCCGTGCGGGGTGGTGCAGCGACCGGCGGGAGGCCCTTGACCTAACGCGACGCCCCGGGCAACGATGGCTCTGAGGCCATCCACCGCCCTGACGTACGGAGCCGCACGATGGATAAACGAAAGAAGCTGGCCATCCTCGTCGGTGGAGGACCAGCGCCTGGCATCAACAGTGTCATCGGAGCGGCGACCATTCGCGGTGTGCTGGAAGGCGTGGGGGTCGTCGGCATCCGTGACGGGTTCGAATGGATCATGCAGGGAAACGCGGAGCACGTCACCCCTCTGACCATCGACCTGGTCAGTCGCCTGCACTTCCGCGGTGGATCGTTTATCGGCATCTCCCGCGCCAACCCGACTCGTGATCCGCAGCACCTCGAAAACGCCGTGCGCGCGTTGCTGCAGCATGACGTCGATCGGTTGATCACCATCGGCGGCGACGATACGGCGTTCTCGGCGATGAAACTGGCCGAGTGCTCCGCCGGCCGCATCCGGGTCGTCCATGTGCCCAAAACCATCGACAACGACCTCGATCTGCCGCCCCACATCGATACGTTCGGCTTCCAGACGGCACGACATATCGGGGTCGAACTCGTCAAGAACCTCATGGTTGACGCGTACACCACCTCGAAGTGGTACATCATCATTTCCATGGGACGGAAGGCAGGACACCTGGCTCTGGGTATCGGGAAGGCCGCCGGGGCGACGCTGACGCTGATTGCCGAGGAGTTCGGCAGCAGGACCGTTCGCTTGCGGGCCATCGTCGATGCGCTGGTCGGCGCAATGATCAAACGACTGAGCGAAGGGCGGCGCGACGGAGTGGCAGTGGTCGCGGAAGGCCTGGTCCTGAACATGGACCCGCAGGAGCTCTCGGATCTCAAGCAGGTGGAACGTGACGCGCATGGAAACGTTCGGCTCGCCGAAATCGACATCGGGGAGATCCTCAAGCACGCCGTGGTACAGCGGCTCAAGGACTTCGGGATCAAGGCCACTGTGGTGGCGAAGAACATTGGGTACGAGTTGCGCTGCGCCGACCCCATCCCGTACGACATGGAGTACACGCGGGATCTCGGCTACTGCGCCGCGAAGTACCTGCTGTCCGGCGGCGACGCGGTGATGGTTTCCATGCAAGGCGGCCACTTCGTGCCGATTCCCTTCACGCAGCTGGTCGACCCCCGCACCGGACGTGCCAAGGTGCGGCTGGTTGATATTCACTCGACCCGCTACGCGATTGCGCGCCGCTATATGATCCGGTTGCGCCGGGACGACTTCGAGGACCCGTCCACCCTGGCAAGGTTCGCCGAGACGGCGGGCGTGTCAGTCGAAGAGTTCCGCCGGCAGTTCGAATATCTCACCGAGACGGAGCTACCGCCGCTAGTGATCGGGCCGGCCCAGTGACGCGATCCGGCCCGCATCGACCTCCCGTGACGGCAGCGGGCGGCCATCCGCGGCCTTGGCTGTAGCAAAGCGCGACGTCTGCGACGCTCGCGTTCATCCCATCTTGACGCCCAAGGCGAAGCCGGCAAGGAAGCCGCCGCCGAAGGGGAGGTTCGCCGTCAGAATTCTCCAGGCGCGGTCGGCCAGCGTCACCCCCTGCGGATCGTTCCATACCCCGGCAGCAGTCGTCTCCACCGCGCCCCAATTGATCGTGATGAGGCCCTGGTACGCCAGCACCTGCACCAGGATGAAGGTCAGACCGAGGGCGAGGGCCGCCAGTTTCGTCACCTTCTTCGCCGTGTAGCCAACCACCAAGCCCGCGGCGCCGCCAAAGCCGAGAGAGGCTGCTGGCGCCCCGAGCAACGCGCTCAAGTCCATCGCTGTTCGACCACTGGCGCCACCCGACACACCATACCCTCCCTGCCGCGAATCGTCGAGGCAGGCACTGTTGCGGACCCCCTCGGAAGCGAGCGCTCGGAAGAAAATCGAGCCCACGCCTCGGCGCCCGATCCGCCGCCGGGCACGGTGACTACGGCCGGTACGTCGCGCGCGCTTGGGAAAGAACGACGTTGCCCTTTTGCGTCTCCGCCTGCACGATGGCTTCGCCGTCGCCCGTCTTCCACATCTTGGTGACGATCGTGTCGCCGAAATAGACCTGATCGGCGAATCGCGCCTCAAAATGAAGAAACCGGGCCGGATCACCGCCACAGAGTGAGTGCAGAATCGCGCGGCCCGCAAAGCCGTACGTGCACAGCCCGTGCATGAAGGGCTTCTCGAACCCGGCCATCTTGGCGAAGTCGGGATCGATGTGAATCGGGTTGCGATCACCGGACAAGCGATAGATCGCACCCTGCTCGGGGCGCGTGACGTCTTCCACGATCTGGTCGGGGGCGCGATCCGGCGGGACGTTGACACCTTGGCTCGACGGACCGCGTTCGCCGCCGAAGCCGCCCGCTCCGCGAATGAACAGCGTTGCCTTGGCGGTCAGCAGAGGGCCCTGGTCATCTTCGACGAGGCCTTCGGAGCCAATCACCGCGGCCTTGCCCTTATCCCATACCTCGCTGACGCGGCCAGTCACGCGCACCTTCGCTTCCGGCGGGATCTCCCTGTGCAAGGTGATCGACTGCTCGCCGTGGAGCAGCATGGCGAGATTGACCTCCACGTTCGACACCAGGCCGCCCATGGCGAACATCCCCGGAATCACCGCGTAGGTCGGCAGGACCTTCGGGCCCTTTCCTTCGTACACGAACGCCAACTCGCCTTCGGGCTTGGCACCTACGCCAACAGCATACAGCATGACGTCCTTTGCGTCCCAGGAAAACGAAACGGGCTCGAACGTCATACCAACGAGATCACTGGAAATCGGTTTGGTCATGGGGATCCTTTTCGGGAAACTCGACGCGCGTGTCAAGCGGGGGCCACGGTGACGCTTGCAAGGTTGTCCGTGCGATGCCCGTCGCCCGCCGGCAGCGGCGTGTCTTTTTGCGCACGCGCAGAGGCTTCCAACCCGCACCGAGCACCCTGGCCGGCCGCGAGCCACCTTGACGCATGCGGGTGTACCGTGAAAGATACTGACATCTGCA
Organism: Binatia bacterium; assembly: GCA_046757585.1. Taxonomy (GTDB): domain Bacteria; phylum Desulfobacterota; class Binatia; order HRBIN30; family HRBIN30; genus JBHHYR01. Next base: position 33,391 of record JBHHYR010000008.1, read on the forward strand.
ACGCAGGAGCAGGCGCCCTCCTGCGGAAAAGGAGAGTGCGTATGCCCGAGCCAAGCGAAGCGCGAGCGCACAGCCGGCCGCGGCCGATTGTCCCGTTTCTCCGACTCGGCAGCAACGGGGACAAGCCGTACCTGGTTGGCAAGAAGTGTAGCAACTGCGGTGCCGTGTATCTCGGCAGGCGGGTCGCCTGCTCGAAATGCGGTGGGACCGGCCCGTTCAACGAAATCCACCTGGCTGACAAAGGGCGGCTGTGGGTCTACTCGATCGTCTATCAATCGGCACCGGGCATCCCCACCCCGTACGTCGCCGGCATCGTGGATCTGCCCGAGGGTGTCAGCGTGCGCTGCACCATCGTGAACGTCGAGCCGAAGCCGGAAAAGATCGACTTCGGCATGCCCGTGGAAATGGTGACCAGGAAAGTCCGCGAGGATCAGGAAGGGAACGACGTGATCGCCTTCTTCTTCCAGCCGGCCCGCGGGTAGGGCACCCGGCGAACCCCCGCCCGACCCCGAGCGGCCCAAGGAGGATTGGACATGAGAGACGTGTACGTACTCGGCGCTGGGATGATCAAGTTCGGCCGTTATCCCGACAGGGATGTCAGCGAGCTCGCTGCCGAGGCGGCGCTCCTGGCGTTCAAGGACGCCAACCTGACGATCCACGATATCCAGATGCTGGCGTCGGGAAACCTCGTCCAGGCCAACGGCATGGTCGGGCAACGGATCCTGCAGCAAATTGGCCAGACCGGGATTCCGATCATCAACGTATCCAACGCGTGCGCGACAGGTTCCACGGCGGTGCGCGAGGCCTACCTCGCGGTCGGTTCCGGCGAGTACGACGTGGCGATGGCGGTGGGCTCGGAGCAGATGGGCAAGGCGGGCCTGCTCGGCGGGGGCGGCCGGCGCGAAAGCGTCGAGGGCATTCTCGGCAGCGGGCTCATGCCGGCGGTGTTCGGCCAGGCGGGTGTGGAACACATGCGCCAGTACGGGACGACGGTAGAACATTTCGCCAAGATCTCGGTCAAGAACCACAAGCACTCCACCAAGAATCCGCTTTCGCAGTATCAGGTGGAGGTCAGCCTCGAGGACGTCCTGAAAGCGCGCATGATCGCGTATCCCAACACGCTCTATATGTGCTGTCCGACGGGTGACGGGGCAGCGGCCGTCATCTTGGCCTCGGAATCCACAATGAGGAAACACGCCAATAAGCCAGTCAAGATTGCGTGCTCGGTACTGACCTCCGATCCTTGGACACCGCGTGACCTCACGCTCCCGGACGTGAACACGCTCACCCGGAACGCTGCCCGGACCGCCTACGAACGGGCAGGCGTTGGCCCCGAAGATCAGGACCTGGTGGAGTTGCACGACTGCTTCGCAACAGCGGAACTGCTGCACTACGAGAACCTCGGTCTGTGCAAGGATGGCGAAGCCGCCCATGGTGTCGACGAGGGATGGTTTGAATGGGGTGGGAAGACTCCGGTCAACGTCAGCGGCGGTCTGCTCTCCAAAGGGCACCCACTCGGTGCCACGGGTGTGGCAAATATCTGCGAGCTGGTCGCCCACCTGCGCGGCCAGGCTGAGGCCCGCCAGGTTGAAAATGCCAAAGTGGGGTTGGCGCACGTGATTGGTCTGGGTTCCGCCTGTACCATCCACATTCTGACCGCATAAGCGACCCCGCTCCGCTGGCCTCGTTGGCAAGAGGAGCCGACCGGGAAAGAGCATCTCGGCGGCGCAGGTTCCCTTCCAGGGCGGTTGCGGACGGGGGGTCTCGTGTACCCGTGCTCGCTCGCACCGAGCCGGGTCGCCGCACGGGTACGCGACGTGACTATTGATGGGGCCCTCCCAGGACAGCCAAACGCGGGCCCCGGCCAGCGTGATCTCTGAGGTGGCCGGGCCTGATCGCCACCCGCTTGATCGTCTCAAGCGGGAGCTCTCGCTCACCGATGCGACGATGCTCGTCGTGTCGTCGGTCATCGGCGTGGGCATTTTCCTCACGCCCGGCACCGTCGCTGATGCGTTGCCGCATCCGGGTCTCATCCTAGCCGCGTGGCTCACCGGTGGCCTCCTCTCCCTGGCGGGTGCACTCGCCAATGCGGAGCTCGGTGCGATGTACCCCTACGCTGGGGGCGACTACGTTTACCTGCGCGAGGCGTACCACGCATTTGCCGGTTTCGTTGCCGGCTGGCTTTCCTTCTTCGTGATCTACGCCGGCACGGTGGCCACGCTGGCCGTGGGCTTTGCCGAGAGCCTGGGACACTTTGTCGCGCTCGGGGAGGGCCAGAAGATAGCCGCGGCCGTAGCGCTCATCGTTGCGACCTCCTGGGTCAATTACACCGGGGTACGAGCCGGAGCGCGCTTCAACAACGTGACCGGATACGTGAAGGTTGCCGCGCTGATTGGCCTGGTGGTGGCCGGACCGCTCCTCGGCCACGGTAGCATCGACAACCTGCACCCCATTTTCTCCGCCGTGGCCGTGGCACCGGTGGCCCACTTCGGGCTGGCCCTGTCCCCGGTGCTGTTTACGTACCTTGGCTGGAACGCTTCCGTGTACGTAGCCAGCGAAATCCGTGACCCGGGCCGCACTGTGCCGCGTTCACTATTCATCGGACTCGCGATCTGTACGGCGATTTACCTGGTGTTGAACGCCGTGTACCTCTACGCGCTGCCGGTCAACGTCCTACGGGGCGAGGTTCGGGTCGGCGAAGCGGCAGCACGGGCGCTCTTCGGAGCCGCTGGGGGTACGATCGTTGCGGCGCTGGTGCTGACGTCGATCGTCGGAAGCCTCAACGCAACAATCCTGGTCGGGCCGCGCATCGCGTATGCCATGGCGCTCGACGGACTCTTTTTCGGCGGCGTGAACCGGGTCCACGAAGTGCACCGCACCCCGCACGTTGCGCTTGCCGTCCAGGCACTGACTGCCATCGCGCTGATCGTCGTGCTGCGCCGCTTCCCCAGTATGCTCGACTACACCACCTTCGCAATTATCCTGGCTACGATGGCGGACGTTACGGCGCTCTACGCCTTACGCCGCCGCCAACCCCAACGCCCGCGCCCGTATCGCGCTTGGGGCTACCCAGCCATCCCTGCCCTGTACCTGGTCGCCAACGCCGGGATTGCCGGGGTGATGTTATGGGGCCGGCCAAAGGAATGTACCATTGCCGTCATCGTGACTGCGACGGCTCTACCCTTCTACCTGCTCTTTGCGCGGCGCGCTGGATCACGCGCGCCTTCCCGGAAGCAGCAGCGATGAGCACACCGAAACCAGACCGGGACTGCCGTCAGGAGCTCGCCTGGGCCCGTCACAAAGTGGGTTGCTACGGCTGTGGTACCGGCTTCGTGTGCTTTACCCAACTCGCCAGCTACCGCCGCCAGGCGAGCAGGCGTTCGAAAAGGCGCTTCACGACCGGGGTCAACCGGGAGCGATTGTAGGCGTCCCCAAGCTTGCGGAGCACTTCGGCCTGCGTGGGATACGGGTGGATTGTCTGGGCGAACCGGCTTAGGCCAATACCGTGATTCATGGCGAGCACGACCTCCCCGATCATCTCGCCGGCGTGGTCGGCAACAATGGTCACGCCGACCAGTTTGTCGCTCCCCTTGCGGAGCACGGCCCGGGCGAAGCCGTCGGTTGCACCGTCGAGTATGGCGCGGTCCACATCCTTGAGCTCGACCGTGACGGTCGTGACGTCGATGCCGGCAGCGGCCGCGGCCCGGGCGTTGAGGCCGACGTGGGCCACCTCGGGACTCGTGTATGTGCACCACGGGATGGTCAGCGCGCTCGCCTTCTTGCGACCGAAGAAGAGGGCGTTCTGGATCACAATCCGGGCCATGGCATCGGCGGCATGAGTGAACTGGAAGCGCGAGCAGACGTCGCCGGCCGCGAAGATGTGTGGATTCGTGGTGCGGAGGTGATCGTCCACCTGCACCCCTTTGGCAGTGTACTCCACGCCCACCTGCTTGAGCTCGAGCCCTTCGACGTTGGCGGCGCGGCCAGCCCCCAGAAGCACCTCATCCGCCACCGCCCCGCGCCGTGCCCCGTCGACCTCGTAGGTGATGACCTTCTCGGTGCCGCGTTGCGCCACCGCGACGATGTGCGAGCACATTTCAACCGTAATACCCTCGCGGCGAAAGCGTTCTCTGACGATCGCCGACGTCTCCGGCGCTTCCTTCGGGAGGAACTCCTGGCTGATGATCGTCACCTCGGAACCGAACCGGCGGAACGTCTGGCCGAGCTCGCAGCCGATGGGCCCTGCGCCGACCACCACCAGCCGTCGCGGCAGCTCGTTGAGCCAGAACACGTTCTCGTTGGTGAGGTAGCTGATCTCGTTCAGACCGGGAACGGGCAACTGGGCCGCCCGCGCCCCGGTCGTAATCACGGCGCGCGCAAACTCCAGGCGCTGGCCGTCAACTTCGACGATGTCGCTTCCGGCGAACCGTGCGGCGCCGATGTACACGTCCACACCGAGCGTGCGGTAGCGTTGCACGGAGTCGTTCTGACTGATGCCGGCGCGCAGGCGGCGCATTCGCTCCATGACGGCCGCAAAGTCCACGCGCACCGCCGGGGGCACCTGCACACCGAACTCGCCTGCGCGCGCCACCTCGTGGGCGGCGCGCGACGCCCGGATCAATGCTTTCGACGGCACGCAACCCACGTTGAGGCAGTCGCCACCCATCAGCTGCTTCTCGATCAACGCTACCTTGGCTCCCAAGCCGGCGGCGCCGGCCGCGGTGACCAGGCCGGCCGTGCCGGCGCCGATCACAACAAGGTTGTAGCGCCCGGTGGGAGTCGGGTTGGTGTAGGATTCGGGGTGGACGTTGTCGAGAAGAAGACGATTGTATTCGTCGAGCGGCGCGATGAGGGGTTCGGCCTGCGCCACAGGCTTGCGCTGCGCAGCAACGCGGTTAGTCACCCGTGGCCTCCTTGAGAGCACGGCGCGCGATGCGGGTGACGATGGTCGTCAGAACCACAGTCGCCGCGAGACCCAGCACCAGGATAGCGTAATACCCTACGCCCTTCTCCGGTGCAGCGCCGCCCGCCAAGGCGGCGACGTCGCCAGCCAGCTTGCCGTAGTAAACATAGAGCAGCGTGCCCGGGACCATCCCAACTGAGGCGACGACGTAGTCGGTGAAGCGCACCTGCGTCAATCCAAGGCCATAGTTCAGCAGGTTGAACGGGAAGACCGGCGAGAGGCGCAGGAGCACGACGATCTTCCGCCCTTGGGCACCCACCGCCCGATCGATGGCGGCGAAGCGCGGGTTACCACCGAGGCGCCGCTCGATGCTGCGCCGGGCGAGGTAGCGGGAAACCAAGAAGGCTGCGGCAGAGCCTAGGGTCGCTCCAATCAACACGTACACCGTGCCCCAGACCAAACCGAAAACGGCACCCGCTGCGAGGGTGAGCAGCGAACCCGGGATAAACGCCACTGTGGCAACCGCATACCCGGCACTGAACACGACCGGCCCCCAGACGCCGAGTCCACGGACCCACTGAGTAAACTGGGGAATGTAGCCTCCCGCCCACCGCCCGAGCGCGACGAGCGCGGCGAACGCAACGACAATCAGAGCGATCTTGGTGATCGGCAGGCCTGCTGCGCGAGCAGGCGCCGGACTAGCGGCTTCAATCTGAGTACCCGGCATCGGTGGTCTCCTGCTCACTCCCCGCTCAGATGCTTCGGAAGGATGGAGCGTTACAGCACCACCCAGCGCCTCGACACGCACCAGCGAAGGGATTGCCTCTCATCCCGAAGCGCGGACCGTCACCTTCTGCCCTTCGCGTGCGGGCGGGTTCCCGACGACGACGGCCTCTCCGGCACTCACCCCACGGGTGATGCGTACCTGATCACCGGTTTCGCCGGCCGTGTCAACGCGCACGCGATGCCCCCGGCCGCCGTTGACTACCCAGACGAACTGGTTGCCCTGTGCATCGCGGCGCAGCGCCGCAAGCGGCACGAGCACCACAGGCTTCTCGGCCTTCCCGGTGGGCGGCGGACTAGCGAGAAAGGTGATCCGGGCACTCATGTCCGGAAGGAGGCGGGTGTCCGGCTCGAGAATGTGCACCTCGACTTTCAGGGTCCCCTTCTGCCGGTCCACCTGCGGGTACAGCTTTACCACTTTGGCAGCGTAGTGCACGTCCGGATAGGCGTCGGGCGTCACTTCCGCTGCCTGGTCCATCCGAACACGGTTGAGATCCGCTTCGTTGACATCGACTTCGGCGCGCATGTCCGTCAAGTTTGCCACCCGCACGAGATCTCCCGAACCGGCGAAGCCGCCCGGCACGGCAATCTCGCCCACCTCCTTGAGCTTCGCGAGTACGACGCCATCAGTCGGGGAACGCAGGACGGTGTAGTCCAGATTCACGCGCGCCTGCGCCAGTTCCGCCTCGAGCTGCGTCACCGTCGCCTGTGCGACCGCAGCTTTGTTGACGAGAACGTCCAGCTCTTGTTGGGAAATAATACCTTGCTCGCGCAATGCTCGGCCACGTCTCAGGTCGGCTGCAGTGAGGGCGGCATCGGCACGGGCCTTCGCAAGACCCGCCGTGACCCGTGCCACGGCAGCACGGTAATCGCGATCGTCGAGCTGCACCAAGGGATCGCCCTTGCGCACCCGCTGGCCCTCTTCGACAAAGTACCGGTCAATCCGTCCCGCCACCCGGACGCCAATCGAGACGTAGCGTTCGCCCGTGACCACGTAGCCGGAGCCTGACAGCACCGCCGCCGGCGCGCTCTGCCCTGAGGGGAAGCTGGTGGAGTACACGACGGTCACCGGCGTGGCGCGACCGACGAGCCTCCACAACACGAATCCCCCGACGACGGCCACGGCGAGGACGATGGGCAGGATCCGACGCCTCGCCGGGCGTGCGGCCGGTTTGGCGAAGGTGTCGCGGTCGAGGCGCAGGGAGGCGAGGTCGGCACGACGCGTCTCCTCGCCTCCCGGTTCGACGGATGTCATCTGACTCCAGTGAACACAAACGGGAGACGAAAGTCTACGCTCTGTGCAACGCCTCGACCGGCCGCAGCCGGGCGGCGCGCCAGGCAGGGCCCAGACCGCCGCTGCCGCCGACCACTAGCGCGAGCACCAAGGCTCCGAGGAGATCGAAGGTGCCGACATGCAGCGTAATCACATTGGTGGTGAAGGTCGCCGCGCCGAACGCGATGCCGCCGAGGAGAGCTCCAACCAGCCGGGAGAGCCCCGCCGCACACACCGCGCCAGCGACGAAGCCAAGGGTGGCAAGGGTGAACGCCTCGACCTCGAAGGCGGCAAGGATCGTCCAGCGTGAGAACCCGAGCGCTCGTAAGGTCCCAATCTCGACCGTGCGCGCTTGTACGGCAGCGTACAGTGTGTTCGCCGCTCCGAAGCCGGCGCCGATGCCGGCCAGGACGGCAATCCCCACAACCAGGACATACAGCGCGTTCGCCGACTCCGACTGCTGCCGGTAGTAGTCGGTCTCCCGTTGGGCGTCGAGCGCAAATCGCGGATCGGCGTTGATGCGGCGGCGCAAGGGCTCGAACGCGGCCGGGGTCGCTACACGCAGGCGGATGCCAGAGTACGGGAAGGGACGCTTGGCGTCGTTTGCCAGCTCCCGGACGTCCACCCAGACCTCGCTCTCGAACGACGAGCCGCCAGCCTCGAAGATCCCGACGACCTTCCACGTGCCGCGCCCGAAGGCGAGATCGCTGCCCAGCGTCGCGCCGGCGTATCGGTCCAGGACACCACGACCGACGATGGCCTCGTGCGCACTCGGCGTGAACATGCGGCCTCGCATGAGCCGCACCTGGTCATGGACGGCCAGCGCAACCGGTTCCACACCGCGGACCAGCACGTTTTCGCGCCCCCCGCTGCGGGTGCGAAAGAACGGCTGCACCACGAGCTCGGGTGACACGAGGGGACGATCCTCGGCGCCATGCGCAATGCCGTCGAAGAAGCGGATCGCTTGGAACGCCCGGAGGGACAACTGGCTCGAGCCGTCGTTGTCCGACCCCTTCCGCATGACCACAAGGTTCATCGGGTTGCCAGTGGACACCAGGGTGCGTTTGAGACTCGAGATGAGTCCCAGGAACAGCGTGCAGGCCATCACTACCAGCGCGATCACCCCAACCGTCATCAGGCTACGTGCGGGACGCGCCCAGAGATTGCGCATGCTGTAGGAGAGAGGGAGAGACACTAGAAAACCTCGTGCAGGGTTTGCACCACCGGCTTGCGGGCAGCCCCATAGGAGGGCACCACACCGGCCAGCATACCGACGAAGAGCGACAGGAAGAGGCTCTGCACGATCACCGGTGCCGTCACGACAAAGCTGCCCAGCGGGCCAAGCGTCGGGTTCCAGCCCGCGAACGCCCGCAGGACGCTCGTGAGGCTGAAGGCCAGCAGCACGCCGGCAGCGCCGGCTACCGCCGCCAGCGCAGTCGCCTCGGCCAGCAGCGTGCCAAAGATCACCCGGCGGCCGAACCCGATCGCCTTCAACACCGCGATCTCACCGGCCCGTTCCCGCACGCCCATCGATGCCGTGTTGGCGGCGATGAAGACGATGCACAGGGTCACGAGCGCGGTGACGATGAGGATGATCGTCACAAAACCCTTGAGGGACCCGAAAAAATTGGCGAAGAAACTTTTCTCGGTCTCACACGCGGTCTCGGCTTCGCTGTTGCGCGACATGTCGTCGATCTCCCGCATGATCCGGGTCACGTCGGTCGGATCACTGGCACGCACCCAGATCATTCCGGCCGTGCCAAGAGGGGGACGCCCTTGGGCCTTCAGCGCTTGATCGAGATACTCGCGGTTGAGCCAGAAGTACGGCGCCCGATCGGCCGCGATCTCTCCGACGATGCGGAAATCCAGGGTGACGGGCCAGACGGTACTGCGCAGGGTCACCCGATCGCCGATGGCCCAGCCGTACTTCCGCATGACCTGACGGCCGACGATCGCACCGTCCCGATACCGCTGGAACGCGGCGAGCTGCTCCGGCACGATGGGGTAATCCGGATACACGCCCCCGATGTGATCGACCTCGACAGCGAAGTTTGGGAACGTCACCCGCCCCGCCTCCTCGAATGCGCCACCGAACCAGGTCATGGCAACAGCGTCCGCCACGCCGTCGACTGCACGCACCTTGCGCGTGAATGCGTACGGCATGGGATAGACGATACCCGCCTTGTTGTGCACCGAGATGCGGGTGTTGTTGGCGACGCTGTTCAGCAGGGCATCAAGGCCCGCTGGCATGGTGAGCAGCAGGCACACCAGCACGACGGCCAGCATAATCGCGCCGCCAGTGAGCGCGGTCCGCAGCTTGTTGCGTCCCAAATTCGCCAGGATCAATCCGGCGTACTTCATCGCCCCAGACGGGCGCCCGCCGCTGCCGCCCCACCGCCCGCCGCCATGAGGATGGCGGCCGCTGCCCGCTCAGCGTCCTCGCCCTCGAGTAGCAGCCCCTTATCGAGGTGGTAGGCGTCATCCACAAACCGCAGCGCCCTGGGGTCGTGCGTGACCATCACCACCGTCTTGCCGAAGTCGGCCCGTAGCTGCCGCAGCAGATCGAGAATCGCCTCCGCGTTCCGCGCATCCAGGTCGCCGGTCGGCTCGTCGGCAACGATGAGATCGGGGTCGGTGACAATGGCACGGGCAATGGCGACGCGCTGCTGCTCGCCACCGGAGAGTGTCCGCGGGTGGTGATCATGGCGGTCCTCGAGCCCGACGACACGTAGCGCCGTTTCCGCCCTGCGCAGGCGCTCGGCCTTGTCCAGGTGGGTGAGGAGCAGCGGCAAAGCCACGTTTTCTCGGGCCGACAGCACCGGAATCAGGTTGAAAAACTGGAAGATCAACCCGACATGCCGCGCCCGCCAGTGCGCCAGCTCATCCTCGGAGAGGTCGTTCAGCTTTTGTCCGGCGACAAAGACCTCTCCTTCATTGGGGCGGTCGATACCGGAGATGAGGTTGAGCAACGTGGACTTCCCCGAACCGGACGGGCCCATGAACGTCACAAAATGGCCGGTCGGAACCGACAGGGAGACGCTCTCGAGCGCGTGCACCTCGTCAGCCCCCCGCACATACCGGCGGGACACGTTGCGGATTACTATGAGCGGTGCAGGAGTCTCCGGGGCCGTCTTCACACCCATGCGGGTTCGGATCGTAGCCCATCGCAGGGCGAGACGCGATAGGCGCTGCAATTGCAGCTTGACGCCCGGCACAGTGAACCCCGCGGGGTGCCACGCGCGCCTGGCATCCACGCCCGTAAGGGCGGTCGACTCCTGCTAGTGCGTCGCGGCGATCGACACGACCTTCGGCTGCACGAGCCGGGCAAAATCGGCGTACCGCATCTTGACCACCTGCGTATGGGTCCCAGCGTTGAAGACGATATGTTCGTCTCGGGTCAACAACTGGTCGACGTACACTGGCAGGTTGTAGAGGTTGCCGAACGGCGGCATTGCGCCAGCTTCGCACTGTGGAAACAAGCCGGCGAATTCTTGTTCGCTGGCGAGTGCCAGCTCCGGTTTCCCGAGGACTGTCTTGGCATGGTCGAGATCCACGCGGTAGGGCGCGGGCACCGTCACCATGATAAAGTCGGCGCCACTCCGTAGGATAACGACCTTGGCCATCTCCATCCCTGGGATCCGCTGTGCCTGCGCCGTTTCCTGGGCCGTGAATGCCTGCCGGTGAGACAAGATTTCATACGCAACTTTGTTGTCGTCCAGAAAGTTGCACAGCTTGGACAAGATCGGCATCAGCTCCCCTCCTTCCGCTGCGCGATGCTCCACGATCCATACCACGACGTCGGCCGAAAGAAGCGCCAAGTTCCCCGCACAGGGCGCGCGCCGGCCTCGCGTCCCATTCCCATTTTCGGTACCTGATTTCCCATTCTGCGATGCCTTCGCACCCGAGTGGCTGCCCGCCCGCCGCGTGCGCTCCTTCTCACGACGCTCTGGCGACGGCTTTCCCTGCACCCGGGCGCCTGCGGCGTCCGGAGGACCTGACGGTACGGACCGAACGCGCGCGGGCCGCCGCCTGCAACTCATGGAAAGATGTTTCAAGTGCTCGAACGAAATCGTGCAGGTCTGGAATCTGCTCCCAGTCTGCGTTCACACCCCAATACAGCCCGCCGTTGTAGCTGAAGAGTCCGACAACGAGAGCGAGGTTCTCGAACAGCGGCACCACCGGATACGACGTCCGCATCAGCGCCCCTTCCAGGTACAGCGGAAGCTGCGGGCCTGGTACGTTGGTGACGATCAGGTTGTACGGCCGCGCCCGGGACGCCAGGCGCACCGCCTGCACCAACAGGTTCGGAACAGTCCACTCGCTGAACGCGGTCAGCACTTCGCCGCCCAGGGCTTGTTTCGACTCCTTCAACCCCGCTGTCGTTTCACGCACGGCGCCCAGACACTCCACGGGATCTGCGAGGCCCACGGGCAGCGGCGCGGTCAGCTGGGTCACGCGGTTGCCAAGGTTCCCGCGTTCATCCTTGGAACGCACGCT
>JBHHYR010000009.1:0-44348 GCA_046757585.1 Binatia bacterium
CGCTGCGCTGCGGGACCAGTTGTTTCGTCCTTAGTGCGTAAGCTGAGCAAGCAAGAGATCAGCACGTGAAACGGATCCGCCCCCGGCTGGCTGGCGATCAACGTCACGACCGGCGCGTGCCAGCTCGGCGCGGCGGCGCGCAGCCGTGCAAGGACCCGGCTGATGTTGAACGGGGCTCGCTGCCGGGGCGCTGTACGCTGTTTTTGGCCGCGTTGACCCATCTGTGCGGTTGGCTCCGCTCGCCTGTGTAATGGAAAGACAGCGCCCGTGCCAGCCGCTGCGCGCTTACGGCGCTTTCAGAGAAGCAGCTTGACGGTGCGGCGGCGGCATGGTCGAATTGTGATGTGGGCACTTCCGGAGGCAGTAGCACAAGGGTCCCGTTTCCATCGGTGGCGTTCTTCCGCGCCCTGCAATCGCTCATGCGGAGCGAGCGCGAGCGCTTCGAGCGGCTTGGCTACTTCGACGTAACCTTCGGTGTGCGCGTGCTCGATGCCGGTGGCGGCCGACACGAGTACGTGCTGGCGTTCGAGGTTTTCGACTGCACGGAGGTGCGTGGTACGTCGAACCTCGAGTCCGAAGGTGTCGACTTCGTGCTTGAAGGGCACCTCGAGACGTGGATCGATATGCTGCGCAACATTCAAGCGCACGGCGCCGCGGACGTCGAGCACAGTATCAATACCTTGACGCATCTCGGAGAGCGTATGCGCGTCGTGTATGACGATCCGGACGGCCACGACAAACTGTACCGGTTTGCGGAGAGCGTGCAGGAGTTCATGGACCTTGCCGCCAAGCTCGAGATCGACTTTCCTGCCCGCCAACCGGTTGCGCGTATCGGAGGCTGAGCGTTACCTGGCGAGGAGGAGCCGATGAGTTATCTGAGCACGACCGATTTTTTTGAGGACAAGGCGTTCCTCGACCGCTGCCAGTACACGCTCCGCACGGGCGAGTTGGACCTTTCCTGGATGAAGGCGGCCACCGAAAAAGTCCAGTGTGAACCGCAGAACCCGCGGCGCGGGTTGACGTTCCGCGATCTTGACGTCGGGACGTACGGTTTCACCGAGATGCCGGAACTCATCCGCCAGAACCGCAGCTTCGCCCCACGGGGGGCGGAAATTCCCCCCGGTGTCCCCGATCTTCAAGCCGAAGTGAGTCGCAAGAGTGAGGTGTGGGCGTACAACGTCGAGGGATATTATGAAGAAGCCATGAGCCGGCAGTGGAACGCTACCACTGACGTGGCGTGGGAGGACCTGCGCAAGTATGAGCTGCCCGAGGAGATCGGGAAGGCGTATTCGCAGTTACTCACTTTCCTGACCGAAGTGGAAATGATTGCCACCGACGTGCCGGCGAAGTGGATGGGGCGGCTCAACGCAGATTTCTTCGAGGTGAAGAATTTCATCGCCACTCAGGCCATGGACGAAGCCCGCCACGCAGAAGTATTTCGCAAGCGCGCCCTCACAACTGGCTGGGGCTTGATGCGCGCCAGCCTCGCGAACGAACGCAACCTGAAATTTCTGCGTGACGCCGACAGCTTCGCCGAAGCGTCGCTCACGCTGCACTTGCAGGCCGAAGGCATGGTGCTGACGCTGTTCCGTTTCAGCGAACTGATCAGTCCGACCGAGGTGGACAAGAAGATTTTCCGGCTGGTGATGCAAGACGAGGCCCGGCACGTCGGCTACGGAATGCAGCACCTCAAGTGGGTGCTGGATCACTTTCCCGAAAAGCGCGAGATCATCCATCGTCACCTCGACGAAGCGGAGAACTTCGTGTTTGGTGGTGGCTACGCGACGGAAGTGATGGAACCGTTCATCATTCTCTCCGGCAAAGGCATGAAGAAACACAACATCGAGCAAGGGCTCAAGATCACCGCGCAGTTCAACCTGAAGCAGATCGACGAGTACTTCGAGCGTCTGGACAAGTGCGGCCTGCCCGAACGGCGCGAGCGCAGCAAGCTGGCGGTCGCGAACGAGATGGTCCGGGCGGCCATTGCCGCGTAGTCCAGACTGACCCGGAGGCCTCCGGCATATTGCGACCCACAGAAGACAGAACAGCGTGAATGGCATATTTCGCCGAGAAGAATTTCTTTGAAGACCCCGAACTCTTCGAACTGACGCAGAGAATCTTCTCCGGCGAGCTCACCCTGAACTGGTATAATGCGTCTACCGAGCACGTCGCCTGCACGCCCGCGAACAGCGAGCGAGGGTTTACTTACGACGACTGCAACGTGGGCACGTATGGCTACATCGAGTTGCCAGAATTCGTGCGTGGAAACTACTCCATGGCGGCCCGTGGATCCGAAATCGTACCGGGACTGCCCGACCTCGGTTACAGCATCAACCGCAAGAGTGACGTGTGGTCGGATAACGTCTCGGCGCTCTACGAAGAAGCGAAGTCGCGCCGCTGGGCGCCCGCTATCGCCATCGACTGGGCGGTGCTGCACGCTGCGCCGCTCCCGGCGGAGTTGGCCGCTGCGGTCGGCCAACTCTGTACCACGCTCGAAGAGATCTCGCTGGTCATGATGGAATTTCCGTCCCGTTGGGTCTTCTCGATCAACCAGGAGTTTCTTGAACTCAAGAGTTACTTGTGTGCGCAGATGATCGACGAAGCGCGCCACGTCGAGGTGTTTCGCAAACGCGCGCTCGCGGGCGGCAGTGGCCTCAAACGCGCCAGCACGACGGGCGAGCAGGCGCTGAAGGAGATCCTGTTCGCCGAGACCTACCCGGAAGCGTCACTCGCCTGCAACATCTTGCTCGCCAGTATTACCCTCGCCGTCTTCCGGCAAAGTGCATCGATATCACCCCTTGATGCGACGATCTTTCGCTTGTGCATGCAAGATACGGCGCGCGAAATTGCTTACGGCATGGGACATATGCGCTACCATTTGACGCATCAGCCACACCGCCGTGAGTTCCTCCAGGATTTCCTGGACCGCACGGAGCACACCTTTCTTGGACTGACGGGCAGTCCGGAACTGCTGGAACCGATGATCGTGCTCGCCGGAAGAGGCACGTCGAAGGCGGCCCTGAGACAGGGCAGCCAGAGGGTGCACAAGTTGTTGCAGCGCACGGTGCACGAATATCTGGAGCGTCTGGATGCCATTGGTCTGGAGCGATGGCACCGCAGCCGGCTGGCCACATTCTTCGCCGCCTGACGCGCCGCTGCAGACCATTTTCGGTGACATCGCGCTGTGGAGGGATGCGGTCGCCGCGAAAGTCCAGGTTCACCTGGCTGGATGCGTGCCGGAGAAGGCACGGAGCGAGGGCGGGCGTGCGTCCGGCGCGAGGCCGAGCCGCCCCGGCGTCATGATGGCTCGGCTCGGAATCGGTTTGATTGGCGTCGGCGCGCATGGTCACCGCTACGCGCGGCACATTGCACGAGACCTCCCGAGCCTGCGTTTGGTGGCCCTCGCCCGTCGCAATCTCGAACTGGCGCGCCGTCAGGCAGGAGAGTTCGGGTGCCGCGCGTACGGCGATTATCGTGAGCTGATCGCCGCACCGGATGTCGAGGCCATCGTCGTCGTCGTCCCGCCAACGCTGCACGCGGACATCATCCATGCCGCCGCCGCGGCCCGCCGCCCCGTCCTGTTGGAGAAGCCGGCTGCTCCTGATCTCACGGTCGGCCGGCAGATGCTGCACACGGTGCGCGCAGCAAACATTCCGGTAATGGTCGCTCAAACGCTGCGTTACAACTCCGTGGTACGCCTGTTGATGGAACAACGCTCCCGTGTCGGACGCATCCATGCCATGCGGTTCAGTCAGCATTTCGAGCCGTCCCGCCCATCCTGGATCGATGACCCGGCGGTTGCGGGCGGGGGCGTAACGCTCCACACCGGCGTCCACAATTTCGACTTGGCCCGCCTGCTGAGTGGCCTGGAAGCGGAGCGCGTGAGCTGCGAAATGTCGTCGGTCCTCACTGCCCGGACGGAGGACAATTTCAGTGCCGTGATTCGTTTCCGCGGCGCTGTTGTAGCCTCCGTTAACGGTTCACGTGCGACAGCAAGCCGCTGCGGGTCGATCGAACTCACTGGCCAGCACGGTCAGTTGACAGCCGACCACGTGTGCAACACCGTCCACGTGATCCACGGCTCAGTGGTGGCAGAGTTGCCAGTTCCGCCTGCAGTGCCAACGGTTCGGGAGGTCTTGCGTGACTTTGCCACAGCGCTGCGCCGTGGTCGCGCGATGCCGATTTCGCTCGAGGAGGGTCTGCGCGCGGTTGCCATCGTGGAGGCCTGTTACCGCGCCGCCCAGGGCGGGCAAGCGGTTGCCGTGCCGCCGCTGCTCTAGCGTGGGGAAGGTGGAGCCCGCATCGCCGCCGAATATCCAGCTGTGTCGCGTCCGGACGCTGAGCAGCCGGTGAGAACGGCACTGATCGCCAAGCGGGGCAGCACGGCTGTCTGGGCACTCCTGCTCGGCACTAGCCTGCTCTACTTCTTCTCGGTCAACGAGGCGGACAATGACCTGTGGGGGCATCTGCTGTTCGGCCGAGAGATCCTGGCGGCGGGGGCGATACCGCGTGTCGATACGTTCACGTATACCGCCGGCGGGCACCCGTGGATGAACCACGAATGGTTGTCACAGGTTGTGCTGGCTGCGACCTACCAGTGGGGTGGCTCACCAGGGTTGCTGTTGCTGAAATTCACTGTAGCGGCCACGACCTGTCTGTTGCTTTTCGCGCTTATCCGCCGGCGTACCGATGCGCCGTACCTCTGGGGAGCAGTTGGTCTGCTTGTGATCGCGGTGTTGGCCCGGGGCTTCGCGATGCGACCGCAGATATTCACCTACCTGGGCACGGCGCTTACGCTGTGGCTGCTCAGTTGCCATCAGCGCGGCCGGTATGGCGCGCTGTGGTTCTTCCCATTGTTGTTTGTCATATGGGCCAACCTCCATGGGGGGTTTATCCTTGGCCTAGGCATTCTGGGACTCTTCGCTGGCGCGGAGCTCGTCCACGCGCCTCAGTACCGGGCCCGGCTCGGTCTCGCCGTCATCGCCTCGGCTGCAGCAACCCTCTTCAACCCCTACGGGCCAAAGTTACTCGTCTACGTCTGGACCGAACTGCAAAGTGTCCATCCGATCACCGAATGGCAGCGGGCCGTTCCAGCAGACGTCGCGCAGTTCGCCTTCTTCGCCATGCTTGGTGTGTTTGTGCTCACGCTCCCGTGCCGGCGCGATTGGCGCCAGCGTGGCTGGGAAGCGTTGCTGGCCCTTGGCGTGGGCCTTCTCGCGCTCCGGCATCAGCGGCACACGCCGGTGTTCGCGGTGTGCGCCGCTGTTCCCTTGGCCACGCAGCTGCAGAGCGCGAAGGACTGGCTCGCGCGGCGGTCACCCTTCGCCCTGAGTGCGTCTGGTCAGCGTCTGATCGCGGGCGCGGTGGTTGCGCTGGCGTCGTTGCAGCTCTGCTTCACAGGGTTGCGTTACCATCGTGACGGACTGCAAATCGTCTTTGATCCATCCGACTACCCGACGGCCGCGGTGCGTACCATCAGAGAAGCGAATGTTCAGCTCAATCTGGCTGTTCCCCTGGGGTGGGGTGAATACGTCCTCTGGTTCCTGGCGCCGCGGGTCAAGGTGTCGCTGGACGGACGCTTCGCGACGGTGTTTTCGGAACGGGTGATCCGGGACAACTTCGACTTCTTCAGCGGTGCTCCGACATGGCGCCATCTGGTCGACGACTATCCAACCCAGGCGGCACTAGTGCCGGTAGCCGCACCGTGCCCCATTCGGCGCGAGGCTGGATGGCGACGCGTGTACGGCGATACGGTCGCGGAGGTCTACGTGCGAACCGACCGAGCGCCGTCGCTCCTGCTGGGCGCAGCATCTGGGCAGCCGCCACCGGCGATATTTCCCTGACGCTTCCTGCTCGGCCACGCGGGCCTGCCGCACGGCGTACCGTGGCGCCGACGCAGTGCGGTCTGACGCGGGCTCCGCGGCGTGGCAGGACACCCCGGTGTTCAAGGAAGTTGACCCCGCCCCGTTTCTTGTACAGACTTCCGCGCCGGCAGCCGTATCGGTGGAAAAGGGGTGACGCGCCGCGGACAGCAGGCGGCAAATCTCGTTGGCACGAAAGGACGACGCCATGGCAATCGACTTCAGCTTTCCCCCGGAGATCGACGCGCTGCGCTTGAAGGTCCGTGACTTCATCGGCCAGGTCGTGCGGCCGGCTGAGGAGCGTATCGCGCAACGCGAGGGGGACCGCCGCTTCCTCGTCGAGTCGATCATCCGGATGCGCGTGGCAGCCAAGGACTGGGGGCTGTGGCTGCCGCACATGCCGAAAGAATACGGCGGCATGGGGCTCGGGCACGTCGCCATGGCGGCGGTATCGGCGGAGGCCGCCAAGTCGGGGTTTGGGCCCTTCGCACTGAACGCGCAGGCGCCCGATGAGGGCAACATGCACACATTGCTGCACTGGGCCACTGACGTGCAGAAGGAGACCTACCTGCGGCCGCTCTGTGAGGGGGTGGTGCGTTCGTGCTTCGCGATGACCGAACCCGAGGTCGCTGGTTCCGACCCCACCCTCATTCAGACGCGTGCCGTGCTGGAGGGCGACTACTGGGTCATCAACGGCCACAAGTGGTTCATCTCGGGCGCGAGCGGTGCCAAGTTCGCCATTCTCATCGCGCGCACCGAGGACGACCCTGAAATCCCGCAGGCGGCGAACTCGGCGTTCATCATCGATCTGCCGGCGAAGGGCTGGACGGTCGTCCGCGACGTTCTAACCATGGCTGGCCACCACAACCATGCGGAGATCCGCATCGAGAACCTGCACGTGCCACGGGAGAACATGCTTGGTGGCCGCGGCCAAGGCCACTTACTCGGCCAGGCTCGCTTGGGCCCCGCTCGCCTTGCACATTGTATGCGCTGGATCGGGCAGGCCGAGGTCGCGCTCGACATGCTGGTCAACCGTGCGCTCAATCGCTACGCGCACGGTTCGTTGCTCGCCGACAAGCAGGGCATCCAATGGATGATTGCCGACTCGGCGATGGAGCTGTACCAGTGCAAGCTCATGGTGCTGCACGCCGCCTACAAGATCGACCGCCGCGAAGACTTCCGCAGCGAGGTGTCGATGGCGAAGCACTTCGTCGCCAACGCGCTGAACCGCATCGTTGATCGCGCCATTCAGGTGCACGGTGCGCTCGGCTACTCGCTCGACACGCCGCTCGCACGCATGGCCCAGCAGGCGCGCTGGGCACGTTTCGCCGACGGGGCGGACGAGGTGCATCAGTGGCGCATCGCCCAGCGCACGATCGATGCCTACAAGCGCGACAAATCAACGCGTGCGGCGACGGGGAATCTGCCGCTGTAAGACGTGTTGCGAGGGTCCTGCGTCATCCCATCGGCCCCTGGTACACTTCCACGAACCGCAGCATCAGCTCCTG
Source organism: Binatia bacterium (assembly GCA_046757585.1). GTDB lineage: Bacteria > Desulfobacterota > Binatia > HRBIN30 > HRBIN30 > JBHHYR01. Next base: position 7,370 of record JBHHYR010000009.1, read on the forward strand.
TGGGATCGCTAGGTTCGCTTCGCGGTCGGTTCGCAAGCACACGACTGCCGGCCCGCCGGCTTCCTTGGCGCGTTGGAGCGCGGGCGTGACATCCGCGATCTGCTCCGCGTACTCGCCGTGGCATCCGAGACCTTCGGCGACCCGGTCCCAGCGCACCGTCCCTTGGTCCGTGCCGAACGTCCGGCCGTACAGCATCCGCTCGTTCGGTTCCTCCATTGTCCATGCGCCTTCGGCGAAGACCACGGTCGTGATCTTGACGCGGTCGCGCGCGGCCGACTGCATCTCCATGAAGTTGAAGCCGGCCGCGCCATCGCCCGTCACGCACACGACCTCTCGCTCCGGTGCGCCGAGTTTGGCCCCGATCGCGGACGGGATGCCGGTGCCGAGCATACCGAGCTCCAGGATATTGTGGTACGAGCGCGGGCGCGTTGGGGGCAGGCACGCGTGCGCCCAGAGGGAGGTGTTTCCCCCGTCCGTGACGTAGACCGCCTCCGGGCCGAAGGTCGCGCCGATCGCCTGCAGCGCGTGCGCTGGATGGATCCCCGGCCCCCTCCAGCTGCGCACCGAGGCCAACTGCTCATCCCACCATTTTTGGGCAGCCTGCCGGTACCGTGCCAGGTCCGTGCCGTCCCGGCGGCGTACCTGCCGTGTTCCGAGCAGGCGTGCGAGCCCCTCGAGCGCGTGCTTGACGTCGGCCACGATGCCGAGCGCGAGCGGCCGTGTGACACCCATATTGCGCGGGTCGACGTCGATCTGGATCACCTGCTGGTGTGCAGGATCTCCCCAGTATTTGTCGTAAGGGATATCCAGGTTGCCGAGCCTCGATCCCGCAACCAGGATGACGTCGGCGTCCCGCTTGACGGCGTCGCCCCCGCCGCCAAATCCGAAAATGTAGTTCGGATGGTCAAGGGGAACCGACGAGCGCCCTGCCATCGTACTGAGCACCGGACAGTTGAGCAATGCGACGACTTCCAGCAGTGCGGCGTTTGCACCCGCTCGGTCGACGCCGGACCCGGAAAGCACCAGCGGGCGATGGGCGTTGGCGAGCAACGCGGCAGCCTGTCGCAGCTGTGCGTCGGATGCCTGCGGCAAAGGTGGACGGTAGGCCGCTGGTGGCAAGACCGAAACGGTCCGCTCATCACCCGTTGCGTACAGGACCGGTGCCGGCAGCTCGATGTGCGTCGGCCCCGGCCGCCCGGTCCACATTTCACGGAAGGCCAAGCGCACGACTTCCGGGATACGCTCCCACGACAGGATGGGGCCTCCCCACTTGACGGCCGGCTTGAACACGTCGAGCTGATCCTGCCCCTGGAACGTGGACGGCGAGGATGGGTAGACGATACCGAGGCGGTGCTGCGACGTGATTGCCACGACGGGAACGCCCTCGTGCAGTGCCGTGATCACCCCAGGTAGGAGGTTCGCGGAGCCCGGGCCAGGGTTGCCGAGGACCGCCGCTACCTGCCCCGTCGTCTTGTAGAGCCCCTCCGCCATGTGCACACCTGCCGCCTCGTGCCGCACGGGAACCAGCCGCATGTCGTACCGGGCGAGTTGTGCGAGCAGCGGGTCGATCTCCGGAGAGGGGAGTCCGAACAGAAACTTCACACCTTCGTTGGCGAGGCAACGCGCGAGCAGTTCGCCGCCAGTGATCGCACCCATGGCATCCTCCTCTCCGGTCAGGCCGGCCCCATAACGAGCCGGTATGTCACCATAGCACAGCTCGCGGGGTTTCACCGGAGTGTGACCGGCGCCCTAAGATGTTCATCACGCCATGGCATCGAGGCCCGCGGTTAGACCCGGTGCGGCAAATGTACTAGGTTGGCCGCCAGTTGATTCGGCAACGCGTTCTGCTGCTGCTCTCAGACGGCAGTGAGAAAGACAGCCTGGTTGAGGTGGGATGAAAGCGATAGTCTTGTGCGCGGGTTTGGGGACGCGACTACGACCGTTGACCTTCAGCACCGCCAAGCACCTCATCCCGGTCGCGAACAAACCGGTACTGTTCTTCGGCATCGAAAACCTGGTGGCGGTCGGAGCGCGGGAAATCGCGATCATCGTCTCGAATGAAAGCCGCCACGTCATCCAGAACGCGGTGGACGACGGCCAGCGGTGGGGCGTGCGGGTCACATACATCGAGCAGCCGGAACCGCGCGGGTTGGCCCATGCCGCACGGTGTGCCGAGTCTTTCATCGGATCCGAGCCCTTTGTGATGTATCTCGGTGACAACCTCATCCCGGAAGGCCTCACCGGTGCGGTGGCGCGCTTTCGGGAAAGCGGCGCCAACGCCGTTGTCATGCTCAAGGCGGTCGAAGACCCGAGGCGTTTTGGGATCGCCGAGATCGCAGGCGACCGGATCATCCGCGTGGTCGAGAAATCGAAGCAGCCGCCCTCGAACCTGGCGATCGTGGGCGGGTACCTCTTCGACCAGACGATTTTCGAGTCGATTCGGCGGATCAAGCCTTCGTGGCGTAATGAGTACGAAATCACCGATGCCATTCAGGATCTGATCGAACGCGGTCTGTCCGTCCAACCCTACGTGATGAAGGGCTGGTGGAAGGACGCCGGGAAACCTGCAGACATCCTGGATGCCAACCGAGTGATGTTGGAGAAGACATCCAGCACGATGCGCGGGACGCTCGATGCGCGCTCCACGATCGAGGGGACGGTCGCCGTTGGTGACGCCACCGAAATCGTCGGCAGTCGTATCCGGGGCCCGGTCATCATCGGCTCGCAGGCGCGGATTGTGGAGTCGCGCGTTGGTCCGTACACCTCGATCGGCGATCGCGTTCACGTGATCGGTAGCTGCGTGGAGCACAGCGTCGTGATGGAAGACTCGGTCATCGAGCATCTCGATCGTGCAGTGACGAACAGCCTGATCGGCCGCAACGTTCGGGTGACGGGGAACTCCGGCAAGCAGCAAACGGTCCGCCTCCTCCTGGGCGACTTCAGCGAAACTGAGCTGCCATAGGTAGCGCGCTCGCGGAGGGCGGAAAGCGCCGGGAAATCAGGGGTGGGTGCCTTCATGCCGAACCCTTCGAGCATGGTCAGGCAAACTGCGGCGCGGCCCGACCGGGAATGTCTCCCCCACGCGCCTAGTGACGCCGGCCGCTGCAGGCGCTATAAGGCGGCCATGCGTTTGCGCAGCAATTCGTCGTGGCCACCCCTGCAGCTCGGGCTCCGTGGGGTGCGCTTCATGCGCTACCTGCCGCAGTTTGTGCAGCTGTACTGGCGTCTGCTGCGGGACCCGCGCGTCTCGGTGTGGCCGAAGGCGCTACTGCTCCTCAGCGTGCTTTACGTCCTGTCGCCGGTCGACATCCTGCCGGATGTGATGCCTTTGCTCGGCCAAGCCGATGATCTCGTGTTGGTGATCGTCGTCTGTCGCCTGTTCATGTACATGTGCCCGCGCGAGGTGGTGCAGGAGCACGTCCGTCGCATCGATGCGGAGGCGTAGCATCGTGAACGTGATATGAGACGGACCGCGCCCCTTCTCATCCTTCTGGCGAGCCTGCTGGTCGTAGTCGTGGTGACGTTCACGGCTCTCAGCGGGTTCCTCGTGGACTGGCTCTGGTTCGACGCGCTGGGATTCGGAGCAGTGTTCTCCACGGTCTGGCAGGTGAAGGTGGCGGCTTTCACCATCGCGGCCGTCGCCTCGGCCGTATTGTTGGCCACCAACGGGCTCCTAGCCTTGCGAACCCGGTCCGGAGGAGTCCGGCGCCTGCGGTTGCTGAGGGCGGACGGCGGCTCTATCGAGGGACTGCCGGAGATCCTGGAATTCTCGCCGGATAGCCTGCCATGGCGCTTGATCGTGCTAGCGGTGGCAGTCCTGCTCGGCCTGTTCATCGGTCTGGCGCAGGCGGGCAACTGGGAAACCTTTCTGAAGTGGTTCTACGCGGTACCGTTCGGACGCGCGGATCCTTTATTCCGCCATGACTTGGGTTTCTACATCTTCGCTCTGCCCGTCTACAAGCTGGCACGCGACTGGGCACTACTGGTCATTTTCCTCGGTGTCGCGATGGCAGCGGGGCTGTACTGGGCGCGGGGCGTGATTGATCTGGCGGTGGGAGTCACGAGGCTCAGCGCCCCCGTCATCCGACATCTCTCGGCGCTGCTCGCGCTGTTTTTTCTCGTCAAAGCAGGTGACTACGTCCTGCAGCGCTACGACCTGTTGCTCAGCCACCATGGAGTCATTTTCGGCGCCGGGTACACGGACGTGCATGTTCGCTTGCCGTTGCTGATGGGTCTGGTCGGAGCTTCCCTGGTTGGGATGGTCCTGTGCGCCGTGAATGTGGTCACCCGCGGGTTCCGCTTGCCCGTGGCGGCCGTCGTCTTGGTGTTCGCCGGCTCCCTGCTCGGAGGCATCGTCCCGGGTCTCTTCCAAAGCTACCGTGTCAAGCCGGACGAGCTGCGCCTCGAGGCGCCGTACATCGCCAGGGACATCGCTTTCACTCGGTACGGTTTTGCGCTCGATCGCATCCGCAGGCAGCCGTTTCCCGCCGCCGGGACGCTGACGGAGGAGGTGCTGAAGGCGAACGACGCCACGATCCACAACATTCGTTGGTGGGATCCGCGGCCGCTGCTCGACACCTACCGGCAGCTTCAGGAACTGCGTCTCTACTACGACTTCCATGACGTCGACATCGATCGCTACACAATCGGCGGCACGTACCAGCAGATCATGTTGTCGGCGCGCGAGCTGAATCAATCTCGCCTGCCGCCAAATGCACAAACTTGGATCAACCAGCACTTTAAATTCACCCACGGGATCGGCATCGCCATGAGCCCCGTGAACCGTTTTGACGACGAAGGGCTGCCGATCTTCTACGTAAAAGACATCCCCCCGGTGTCGTCGGTCGGCGTGCGAATCGACCGCCCGGAGGTATACTTCGGTGAGGAGACCCGCAATCACGTGGTGGTGGGCGGTGGAACGAAAGAGTTCGATTACGCCAAGGGACAGGAAAACGTGTACGTCACCTATCACGGCCGCGGCGGTGTCTCCATGGGAAGCCTCTGGCGCCGGGCGTTGTTCGCCTGGCACTTCGGTGACGTCAAACTGCTCATTAGCAGCAACGTCACCGCTTCGAGCCGGATTCTGTTCCGCCGCCTCATCCAGGAACGAATAGGCCGTGTTGCGCCGTTCCTGCGTCTCGATCGCGATCCGTACCTGGCCGTGAGCGACGGGCGGTTGGTGTGGCTGCAGGATGCCTACACGACCAGCGATGCGCTACCCTACTCGCAGCGCATCGGGCGCGGTGATAGCGGTGATATCAATTACATCCGCAACGCCGTGAAGGTGGCCGTGGATGCGTACGACGGGACCGCGACTTTCTACGTTGCGGATCCGGCAGACCCGATCGTCCGCACCTACGAGCGGATCTTTCCATCGCTGTTCCAGCCACTGGACAGAATGCCCGCCGCGCTACACGAGCACATCCGCTACCCGGAGGACCTCTTCATGCTGCAGGCGAGCATGTACAGCACCTACCACATGACCGACCCGGAGGTGTTCTACAATAAGGAAGACCTCTGGAGTTTCCCGCAGGAGAACTACAGTGGCGAGACCATCAGGATGCAGCCGTACTACACCATCATGCGCCTGCCAGGCGGGGACCGCGAGGAGTTCATCCTCATGCTGCCGATGGTTCCGAATAGTCGCGACAACATGATCGCATGGCTAGCGGCACGCTGTGACGGCGAGCACTACGGCACGGTGATCGAGTTTGCGTTTCCGAAGGAGAAGCTCATCTACGGCCCGGCGCAAATCGAAGCCCGCATTGACCAGGAGACGACGATCTCCCAACAACTCTCACTCTGGAACCAGACTGGCTCCCGGGTCATCCGCGGCAATCTGTTGGTGATTCCCATCGATGACATGCTCCTGTATGTGGAGCCGCTGTACCTGAGTGCGGAAAGCCGCCAGCTGCCGGAACTCAAGCGTCTGATCGCCTCGGTGGGTGATCGGGTCGCGATGAGCCAGCGCATGGAACCCTTGCTGGCGGCACTGTTACCCGGACAAGGGAGGCAGCCGCCAGTCGTCACGGCTGCGGTTTCGCGGGCGGGCGCAGCAGCGATGCCGCAACAACCCAGCGGCGCGGCGCAAGACGCCTTGACGCACTACCGGCAAGCGCTCGATGCGTTACGTGACGGCAATTGGCAGGCGTTCGGGAGCGAAATGGACGCGTTGCGCAAGGCGTTGGAAGGTACGGCAGCAGCACCAGGCGGCTCGTAGGAGGCATCCCGGCAGGGCTGTCGTGGCGACCGCGTTGGTGCCGGCCACTGTTGCGCGGCCGTCATTGTTGTTGTCGGATTTCCGGTCAGCCCGGGACCCCGAACAGCTCGGCATAGACGGCGCGAATCGCCCCGGTGTGGCGTCGATAATCATCGAGCAATGCCCGGCGGGCCCCGCCTGGGCGCTGCGGCGAGGTGTAGCCAAGGCGCCGAGCGAGCGCGTCCAGGTCGCCGCGTTCTTCATCGAGATCGGAGATCGAGCGATTGGCCACCACCCGCAAGCAACTGGAAAGGCGCTGGAGGAACGCCCAGCCCTCGCGCAGGCGGCGGGCGTCTCCGGTGGCCAACAGACCGAGTGCTTCGAGGCGTGTCAACTGGGTCGCGACGCTGTCAGGCGCGAACAGCTGGGGGTGTGCGCGGCCATGCTGGAGCTGGAGGAGCTGCACCACGGCTTCCACGTCGAGCAAGCCGCCGCGGCCGGTCTTGAAGTCGTGGCGCTGCGCAGTTTCGCGCGCCAGTTCACTTTCCATGCGCAGTCGGATGCGGTGGATTTCTTCCCTCAAGTTCGCCGGTAACGGCTTGCGCAGGATCTGTTGTCGCAGCGTCTCGAAGGTCTGCGCCAGCTGCTTCCCGCCGGCAACCGGCCGGGCGCGCAGCAGCGCTTGGCGTTCCCACACCTGCGCGCTGGTTTCATGATAGTGTCGAAAGGCTGGAAGCGAGCAAACAAGCATCCCCTGGTTTCCCGAGGGGCGCAAGCGCGCGTCGATCTGGTAGCATACCCCCTCCTTCGTCCGTACTTGGAGCGCCCAGATGAGCTTCTGCGCCAGGCGCACGAAATACTCCTGCGCCGCCAGCAGGCTGCGGTCGCTGCGGCCCGCCACGTCGTACAGGAAGATGACATCGAGATCGCTGCCGTAGGTCAGCTCCCGGCTCGCCATCTTGCCTAACCCGACGACCAGGAACTCGCCGAGCTGGCCCGCTTCCCGACCCTGTGCCTGGCGCCGCTCGAGTTCTGCCTGCGCCAGCACCAGACCTTGTTCAACGCACACCTCGGCGATGTCAGTGAGTGCCCGCTCCGTCTCGGATGACGTGATCTTTCCGGCCAGATCCAGAAGCCCCACGTTGATGAGCTCGCGGTTATGGAACAGGCGCAAAGCATCGAGGCCGGCCTCGACTTTTTCACGGCCTTCCTCCCGAGCAAGGTCGCGTGAGATCTCCGCCAAACTCTGGCGCAGCTGCTGGCGCGAGAGCAGCAGAAGGTTCGGATCGCTGAATACCGGCTCGATCAGCCGCGGATGTGTGGAGAAGTAGCTCGACAAATACTCCGAGGCGGCGAACAGGCCCGTGAGCCGAGGGACGAGCTCGGGCCGATCAAGCAGTAGCTCGTAGTAGAAACGACGCCTGCCCACACCATGAATGAAGCGATTCAGGTTGTTCATCGCACGCTCGGGGTCGGCACTGCGCTCGACTTCCGCGGCAAACCGGCCCGCCAGATCCTCGATCATCCGGCGCGATGCAGCGGTGGCGAGGAAGGCCGGGACATTCCGGGAAAAGAGTGCGAGCACGCGCTCGCTTGCACTTCTCGGGAAGAGGGCCGTGAAAATCCGGCGAATGTTCCCGCGATGCGTCGCCAGGGCTTGTTCGAAGCCAGCGACGGGGTCGCCTGCGAGGAAATGCAGTGCACGCGCCAGGCGTTCGAGCTTGTCCCGCTGCTTGGGGAGGTGGTGCGTCTGACGCTCGGCTTCCATCTGCAATCCGTTCTCCGTCCGGCGCAGAAAGCGGTACGCGGCAGCCAGTTGTGCCGCGGCGTCGCCCGGGAGTACCCCCGCCTCTGCCAGCGCGCACAGGGCGGCTTCCGTGGACGGTACGCGGAGCTGCGGAATACGTCCGCCATGCAGCATCTGTAACGCCTGCACGATGAACTCGATGTCACGAATTCCACCGCTTCCGATCTTTACGTCAAAGGTTTCGGTGGCGCGGCCTCTGGTCTGTTCAATTCTCTCTTTCATCTCCTTGATGGCCGCGACGCCCGCGTAGTCCATCGTCGAGCGATAGATCATCGGGGCGATCGCATGGATCGTGCGCCAGCCGAGTCCAAGATCGCCGGCCACCGGGCGTGCCTTCATGAAGGCCGCTCTTTCCCAGGTCGCGGCCCACAACTCGTAGTACCCGACCAGGCGTTCACCGGATACCACGAGCGGGCTCTGACTGCCCTCGGGACGCAGGCTGAGATCGATGCGGTAGAGAAACCCCTCGGAGGTCGGCCGGCCCACCAGGCGGCCAAATTCTTGGGCCCAGCGGGTGAAGTACTCCGGCGGCGCCATCCCGCGCGGGCCACCACTGAGCGGTGCCGGCGGGTCTTCGTACATGTAGACGAGATCCACGTCGGAGGAGTAGTTGAGCTCCTCGGCACCTAGCTTACCCAGTGCTAGGACGCAGAAACCAAGGTCCACGCGTTCGCCCTGCGGCCCGCTCCAGCTCGGCGGCCCGCAGCTGTCTCCGAGCGCAGCGGCGGTGCAGGCAAGGGCGCTGCTCAGCAGTGCATCGGCCAGGTGAGAAATCTCAGCCAGGGTCGTCCCGACCCGCTCTTCAGGGACCAGATCGTCGGACAGCTCGCGCACCGTGATGCGCGCCAGTTCGTAGTACTTGAAGCGCCGCAAGGCGTCGCCCCGGTCGAAAGAGGGCACACGGTCCAGCGCATTCCGGAGCCGGAGGACGTACTCTGGCGCGCTACGTGGCAGTGAGAGGTCGTCAGCAGCAAGCTCACACAGCCAGCGAGGATGCCGGAGTAGGAACGGCACCAGAAACTGTGCCGCCCCACACAAGCAGGCGAGGACGCGGACCAGCGCCCCTGGCCGGTCAGCCCACACCGCCCGGAGGCGAGCGCGATCGGCGTCTCCCGCTGCTGCCAAGATGCTAGCGGCCAGAGCAGGGGCATGGCCCGGATCCGCGGAGTGGGACAGGGCGCGCCCAAGCTTGTCTGTGAGACCAGCTAGCTTCAATCGAGCTTCGATGTCTGTGAGGATTGCGTCACTCATCGCGCCGACTTCAGACTCATGGCTAGTTCAACTGCTCGCAGAGCGCCAGTGTGGCGTTTGGATGCCACGGGTGACTGCCGCTGGCTACACCCGCCGCGATTTCTGCTAGGGTGGCACCTATGGCTGGGCAGGTGTACACGCGAAAGAAGGGACAGCTCGGCTGGCTCATCTTCGACCATCCGGAGCGGCGCAACGCGATCTCCGTGGCGATGTGGCGGCAGATCCCCGCGGCCCTGCAGCAACTCGCCGATGATGACGAGGTGCGTGTGGTCATCATGCGTGGAGGCGGTGACATCGCGTTCGTCTCTGGGGCTGACATCTCGGAGTTCCAGGCCAGCCGAACCGGGGAGGCAGCGAAGCTGTACGACGCGGACAATGCGCGTGCGTTCGCGGCACTCACGAACCTCCAGAAGCCACTGATCGCCATGATTCACGGTTTCTGTGTTGGTGGCGGCGTCGCAATTGCCCTCGCTGCGGACCTCCGCTACGCGGATACCGACGCGGTCTTCGCGATTCCCGCGGCGCGGCTCGGCCTTGGATACCACATGATTCCGCTCGAGGCACTCACGAACGTCGTGGGCTTCTCGGCAGCCAAGGAAATCTTCTTCACGGCGCGCCGCTTCCAAGCGCGGGAGGCACTCCGCATGGGGTTGGTCAACAACATCGTTCCCAAGGCCGAGCTCGAGCACCTCGTGCGCGATACGGCACAGCGCATCGCTGAGAACGCGCCGCTGACGGTGCGCAGCGTAAAGTTGATCGTGCGCGAGCTGATGCGACCCCCCAGCGAACGCGACCTGCAGGCGGTGGCCGCCTCGATCGACGCCTGCTTCGGGAGTGAAGACTATGCTGACGGTGTGCGGGCGTTTCTGGAAAAGCGGCGCCCCCGGTTTCGAGGCCGGTGAGCGATGACCGCAGGTAGCAGCCCTCTTGCCGGCGTGCGTGTCCTCGACCTCACCCGCTATCTCGCCGGACCGTTCTGCACGATGCTGCTTGCCGACTACGGCGCGGATGTGGTGAAAATCGAGTCCAGCAAGGGTCGGGAGTTCCGGTCTCCCGGCGCCACGCAAGACTCCTACTTTTTCTTCTCGAGCAACCGCGGTAAGCGCTCAGTGGTTCTCGACTTCCGTTCGAAAGCTGGCCGGGAGCTGATCCTGCGTGTGCTGCCGCACTTCGACGTACTCGTGGAGAATTTTCGTCCGCAGGTCATGGAACAGCTCGGTCTCGGGGCCCCGACATTGACTGAACGCTTTCCCAGGCTCGTGTACTGCGGCATCTCTGGATTTGGGGCCACCGGGCCGTACCGGGCGCGACCGGGTTTCGATCAGATCGCCCAAGGGATGAGCGGGTTCATGAGTCTGACCGGTACCGCGGAGAGTGGTCCGATGCGGGCGGGAATCGCCATCGGGGACCTGTTGGCGGGTATTTTCGCCGCGCACGGCATCCAGCTGGCGCTGCTGGCGCGCCAGCGCACAGGTCGCGGGCAGGTGGTAAACACGTCCCTGCTCGAAGCCCTGATCGGCGTCCTGTCATGGGGTGCCGGTATGTATTTTGAAACGGGAGTTGCCCCAGGCCCCGCCGGATACCACCACCCCCTGGCGTCGCCCTACGGGCGCTTTCACGCACGGGACGGGTACGTGAACATTGCTGCCGGAAACGATACCATGTGGCAGACGCTGGCCCGTGAGCTCGGGCGCGAGGACTGGCTCAGCGATGCACGTTTCGCCCACATCATCGCACGGCTGCAGGAGCGCGAGGCGCTCACTGCCGAGATCGAGTCCGTGCTGCGCACCAACGATGTGGCGTACTGGGTCGAACGCCTCAATCGGGCCGGTGTGCCCGCCGGTCCTGTACTCAACGTCGAGCAGGTTTTCGCGGATCCCCAGGTGCTTGCCCGCCACATGCTCGTCGAGTTGCCACACCCGGAGATCGGTACCTTCAAGACGACCGGTCTCCCGGTCAAACTCTCGCGCAACCCGGGCAAGATCGCGCGCCGCCCGCCGCTGGCGGGCGAACATACTGACGAGGTGCTGCTCGAGTGCGGGCTCGCGCGTCCGGAGATCGACCGCCTGCGCAGCGACAGGGTGATCGGATCGAACCTCGAGGGGCAGGGAGCGGCGGGGGCGAGGCGGAGCAACGACAGGTGAAGCGTGCACGCGATGCATGCACCCGCGAGGTAGACGTGACTTTGCCGAGTTCCCCCCTCGCCCTGCGCCTGGCTGCTGGGCACTCGCCGCCCGTTCCCGACGGCAGCTACGGCTAGCCGTTGCGCTGAGTGGTATTGACGCGCTCGAGCAGACGGCGGGCCAAGCGTTGTGATTCAGCCGAGGCGCCGCCAAGCATGCGCGTGAGCTCGCCGACGCGTTCGTCATTCGCGAGGCGTCGCGCACTGGTGGTAGTTCGTCCTCTGGCAACGTGCTTCTCTACCGCGAAGTGATGGTCGGCCTGTGCCGCGATCTGCGGCAGGTGGGTGATGCAGAGGATTTGTCTGGCCCGGCCCAGGGCGCGTAGCCGTCTACCGACCGCTTCCGCCACGGCCCCGCCGATGCCCGCGTCCACCTCGTCAAAAATCAGGGTCGGCACCTCACCGGCAGCAGCCGTCAGGGCCTTGAGCGCCAACATGATGCGTGAGAGTTCTCCGCCGGAGGCGATCCGTGCCAAAGGCTTCGGCTCCTCACCCGGATTGGTGGACAGATAGAATTGGACCATATCGGCACCGGCGGCGCTCAAGCCGGCAGTCCCGGGGTCAGCGGGCCCCGGTTGGGGTCCGTCCGCAGCAGCGACGGTCAACACCGTTCGAAACGCGGCGCCTTGCATGCCGAGCGCACGCAGCTCCTCGGCCATGCGTCGGTCGAGGCTGACAGCCGCAGCTTGCCGCATGCGGGAAAGCTCGCGCGCTACTCCCCAAGCATCCGCGGCGCGTTCACGTACTTCCTGTCGCACCGCGGAGGCGTTGACACCGGTACGTTCGAGGGAGGCCAGCTCAGCCTCCATTCGCGCGAGGTGCTGCAGCAGTTCATCAGCCTCGCAGTCGTATTTGCGTGTCAGGCGTGTCAGCAGCGCCAAGCGGTCTTCGATCTCTGCCAACCGGTCGGGGTCGTGGTGGATCCGCGCGGCGGCGCGGCGCAGCTCCAAGGCCACCTCTTCGAGTTGGGCTGCAGACTGGTGCAAGGTCTCGACCATCGGGCCGAACAGCGGATCAATGCGTGCGGCCTCCTGCAGCTGCGTGGCGATACGGGCCAGGCCGGCGATCACCGCGGCATCACTGGAATATAGCGCCTCTTCGCTGGAGGCGCAGATCTGACTGAGCTTCGCGGCGTACCGCTGCACGTTGCGTTCCTGCTGGAGCAGCGCCGGTTCTCCGCGCGCGAGCTGCGCGCCGCGCAGCTCCTTCACCTGGAAGCGCAGAAGCTCCAACCGCTGCCGTGCCGTTTCCGCACCCGCCGTCAGAGCCGCGAGCTGGCCTGCCGCATCGTGGAATGCCGCGTAGGCGCGCTGCATCCGCCCGCAGGTTGCAGCCAGCTTCCCGAACTCGTCGAGCAGTTCGAGGTGACTGTCTGCCTTCAGGAGCAGCGCCTGCTCGTGTTGGCCGTACACGTGAATGAGGCCGCAGCCGAGTCGGCTGAGCATGCCGGCGGTGACCAGGTTCCCGTTCACGTATACCCGTCCTTTCCCTGAGCGGCTGATGACGCGGCGCACGAGCATTTCTTCCGACACGGGCAACCCGCTTTCGGCCAGCACCGCGCCATCACGCTCTTCGAGATCGAACAGGCCCTCAATCTCCGCGCCTGCCGCATCCGCACGAATCAAGTCGGCCGTCGCGCGACCACCGCACAGCAGGCCGATCGCGCGGGTAATGATGCTCTTGCCGGCGCCCGTTTCACCGGTGAGGACATTCATGCCGGGCGCGAACGACAGCTCGACCGCGTCGATGATCGCGACGTTGGTGATCCGCAATTCCCTGAGCATACCTACGGTCTAGCGTCGCGGTCCTGCGGCACAGTGCGCTCCCGCCCAGGGGCGGCCGCAAAAACCGCACCGCGGCACGCTCCCATCTCAGCGTTCGCCCCAGCGCAGTTTGCTGCGCAGCACATCGAAATAACTCCGGGCGGCGGATTGTACGAGTGGCACGGTGCCCGTGCCTTTCCGGATTTCGACGACATCGTCGCTGCGCAGCGTCTTGCCCTCCTGCCCGTCCAGCGTCAGCACCACGTCTTCGTCGGGGGACCGGACCGTGATGCGGGTTACTGCGGAGTCGGGGAGCACGATCGGGCGGTTGGTGAGTGTGTGCGGGCAGATCGGCGACAGCACCATTACTCCGACGGACGGGTAGACGATCGGCCCGCCCGCAGCCAGCGAGTAGGCCGTGGAGCCGGTCGGAGTCGTCACGATCAGCCCGTCGGCTTTGTAAACGCACACATCCTCTCCATCCACCGTGGTATCGAGGTCGATGATGCGCCCGAGCGCGCCCTTGGTGATCACTGCCTCGTTGAGGACCTGGCTTGCCACTAGCACCCGCTCATCACGCTGCAGCCTGACATCGAGTGTCATGCGCTCATCCACGACGAAGTTGCCTGCCAGGATCCGTTCCATCATCGGCAGCAGCTCCGCCGTGGTCACCGCGGTCAGGAAACCGAGCCCTCCCAAGTTGACCCCGAGGATGGGCACGGCGCGCGCACGCATGAGGCGAGCCACGCTCAGAAGCGTCCCGTCACCGCCCAGCACGACGATTAAGTCTGCCGCCGCGACGATGTCCATCTTGCTGGTCGCTGCACCTCTGCCGACTTGTTCGGCGCTCTCAGCTTCGACCAAGGCCGTGTGACCGCGCCGGGTGAGCCATACCACCAGCTCTCGCGCAAGCTTGACTGCCCGCGGGCGTTCGCGCTTCACGATGACACCGACGGTGCGCATGGTCCGAAACTATCACAGGCGAGCCAGGGACAGCTACTCGCCGTGTGCCGGCTGCGCCGCCGCGTCTACCCTGCGAGGCAGCGCAATCGCGTCAAGCTTGGCTGTCGGCACCGAGCCGGACCGTCACGAGGCGCGCGCGCATTCGACCGGCATGGGAGGCAGGGAACGGCGGCGGGCAGACCAATGCGGTCGTCGAAGACTCGACCGGGGGTCAGCTCCCGGCGGCTGCGACAGTGTGTGTCGGGGGCCGATGGATGACGACCGCCGGCGGATTCGCCAGCGGGGGCTGCGGGTCGGTCAGCAACCGGCGCGCCTCCTCACGGTCCGCGCTCGTCATCGCACGGGTCGTCGTGCAGAACTCCACCAGGATGCCGTTCGGATCCACCGTGTAGATCGAGCGGCACCAGCCGTGATCGATCTCCGAAACGGTCAGGTCGTGACCCAGCCAGCGCCGCATTCGGCTGCCGAGGTCGTCAACGTTCGACGCTCTGAAGGCGATGTGGTTCACCCAGATCGGCAGCCCCATCCCCGTCGAGATCGCCGGCGACCATTGCGTCCCGATACTCTCGTCGTGGAGTTCCCAGAAAGCAATGTATTCGTCCTTGCTGATCTCGTAAAAGAGGTGTTTGGCCCAGCCGCCGCCCTCGGTCTGAGCGGTCGCTACCTTTACCAGTTCGAAGCCCATCGCCTCAGAGTAGAACCGGTGCGTTGCCCCCAGATCACGTGTCGCGAACGCGGCATGATGAAAGCCCATGCGTGTCCTCCTGGCGCCTGCTGGCAGCTGTGGCGATAAGAGCACGAACGCCCGCGCCTGCGCAACCGCCAGGAGCGGATATCCGGCCGTACCTTTGCTGGGCGAGCCGACGCAGCGTCCCCGGAAGGGAGAGGCCCGCAGTGCTCCCGCCCCGCCTCAAAGCGCGGCAGCCGAAGCGAGACGGTTCAGCCGGAGGCAGGGTTCCGCCGGCTAGTCAGCTGTTGCAGGGCGGTTCGCCGACGGATACCGTTGGGGCATGGGTACACCAACGACGGCCCGTGCTGGGTTGCGCCAGCGGGCGGTACAAGTTGCTGACGCGACATGGGAAATTCCCCCAACAGCCAAACCGCGCATGCGTGTTCCGGCACGCCTGTACGCGACTCCCGAGCTGCTGGCGCAAATGGACGACGGGGTGTTCGATCAAGTGACCAATGTCGCGATGCTGCCCGGCATCGTGCAGTATGCCTTCTGCATGCCGGACGGACATTGGGGCTACGGCTTTCCCATTGGGGGCCTGGCGGCCATGGATCCCGACCGCGGGGTGATCTCTCCAGGGGGAATCGGTTTTGATATCAACTGCGGCATGCGGCTCGTGCGCACGAACTTGACGTTTGACGACGTGCGCGATCGCATCCGTGACCTGGTCGATGCGTTGTATCAGCAGGTGCCCGCTGGGGTCGGAGCGCGCGGCCTGCTGAAGCTGGACGACGATGAATTCCGCGCCGTGGCGGTTCACGGGGCGCGCTGGTGCGTCGAACACGGATACGGCTGGCCTGAGGATCTCGAGCGCACCGAGGAAGGGGGCAGCATGGCGGGCGCAGATCCGGATCAGGTCAGTAGGCGTGCGCTCGAACGTGGCCGCCACCAGGTCGGCACGTTGGGGTCTGGCAACCATTACCTCGAGATTCAAGTTGTGCGCCCCGAGCATGTGTTTGACGCCCAAGTCGCGCGCGCGATGGGTATCGATGTCCCGAATCAGGTGGTCATCATGTTTCATTGCGGCAGCCGTGGCTTCGGACACCAGATTGCAAGCGATTACATCCAGAGATTCCTGCCGCTCATGCAGCGCAAGTTCGGCATCGAGCTGCCCGACCGTGATCTCGCATGCGCCCCGTTCGCGTCGAGCGAAGGGCAAGCGTACTTCGCCGCCATGAAGTGCGCCGTCAACATGTCCTTCGCCAACCGCCAGACGATCCTGCACCGCATCCGCGAGGTGTTTAGCCACGTATTGCACCGTGATCCGCGCGATCTCGGCATGGAAATGGTGTACGACGTCTCGCACAATACCGCTAAGTTGGAGGAGCACCAGGTCAACGGGCGGACACGTCGCCTCCTGGTCCATCGGAAGGGTGCTACACGTGCGTTTGCAGCAGGAATGCCCGACATCCCGGCTGCTTTCCGGCCGCTCGGGCAACCCGTGATCATCGGTGGCAGCATGGAAACCGGCTCGTACCTGCTGCGAGGCGTGCCGACGGGACAGCAAGCGTTCTTCACTACTGCGCACGGCAGTGGCAGAGCCATGAGTCGCAAGCAGGCCAAGAAGCAATTCCGCGGCAAGCAACTAGAGCATGATCTCGCCCAGCGCGGTGTCTACGTTCGCAGCGTGTCGTACGCCGGTCTTGCGGAAGAGGCAGGCGCGGCATACAAGAACATCGACGCGGTCGTTGGCGCCACAGCCACCGCCGGTCTCAGCCAGCCGGTGGTACGCTTCACACCAATTGGCAATGTGAAGGGTTGACTGCGCGGTGCCGTACCGGTTCCTCGACGATGCTCCCCCCGCCGATGTTGGGTTTGTGGCATCCGGCGCGACCTTGGACGCCTGTTTCCAAGCGGCGGCCGATGCAACGCTTGCGGTCATGCTCGCGAATCCCTGTGCCCTTCAGAAGCGCCAGCGGCGCGCGTTGCATGTGGAGGCCGACTCGGTGGAGCTGGCTCTGCTGAAGCTCCTCGAGGAACTCATTTATTACAAGGACGCGGAATGCCTCTTGTTGGGGCTGACCGACATTCACACCTCCCGGCGGCCAGGCCGCTGCGTCGTCGACGCCACAGCTGCGGGCGAGGCCGTTGATCGCGCCCGCCATCAGTTGTCCGCAGACGTGAAGGCCGTTACATTGCACCGCCTGAAGGTCGAACGGACCAACGGTGGGTGGGAAGCGACAGTCGTGCTTGACCTCTAGGCCCTCCGCAAGGGCTGCCGGCGGAAGTTCGCTTGACAATGTGCGGCAGACGCAAACATTCTGTTCCCTCACCCCCCGTGCCGCAAGGACAGAGGACCGGGTTTGGTCCCGCGCCCGCAGGGAGGGGGCGGGGGTAGGAACGTCGGGCGACAGCGAACCGCCTTGTGCGCCGTGCAGATTTATTCAACGTGCCTCCGACGCGGGACACTAGGTTTCGGCCGTGAACTTGCTGCGATCGCTCTGGTCCCTGTGGCTTGCGGCGTTTGCGGTCACCGCAGGTGTGCTCGCGTACCCGTGGGGGCGTGATTTCGTCCTCGGCATCGAGGTCACGGCAGCCGAACGCGGGTACCGGGTGGCAATACGGGCCGGCTGCTTCAACTGCCACGGAGCGGATGGCGCCGGTGGCGTCAAGAATCCCGGCAGCACGGATGGTGAAGTCCCCGGCTTCAGTGGCGGTGTCCCCATGATGTGGGTGAAGAGTGAACAGGAGATGCGCGAGTACGTCCTCGACGGCGCCCCCGCGCGCAAGCGCCGCGACCCACAATACCGCGAGCAGCAGGAGGCGCAACTCCTAGCGATGCCCGCCTACCGGGGACACTTGAGCGCGCGAGAGCTCGGCGACCTCATGGTCTACCTGCGCGCCGTCTCGGGCCTGATCCCGCCGCCGGACGACACCGTGGCGGCCGGCCAGGACCTAGCCTATCGCTTGGGGTGTTTTCACTGCCACGGGCCGATGGGTGCCGGCACCAGCCGAAACCCCGGCTCCTTCAAAGGCTACATTCCAGGGTGGTGGGGCGATGATTTCCGCGATCTTGTCCGCAACGACGAGGAACTGCGCCACTGGATCCTCGACGGCGAGATCGCCCGCTTGCGTGACCATCCGCTGGCACAACACTTCCTACGGTCACAGCGCGTGAGCATGCCAGCGTACCGGGACTTCATTACCGCCCCTCAACTCGACGCGCTGGTGCGCTACGTGCGCTGGGTGCACCGGGGGGAGTGGCAGACACAGCCCCTGGATCTGGGGCACTAGGACGCCTCTGCGCGTAACACCCCGGCTGTACTTCGCCGGGTTCGTTCCTACGGCATCCCGAGGATCGCCATTCCGCACGCTTGTGGGGCCCCGCCGATGTTGTGGCTGAGCGCAATGGTCGGGTTCTTGACCTGGCGCTCGCCAGCCTTGCCTTGGAGCTGCTTGTAGTTCTCGTACAGCATCCGGACACCGGTGGCGCCAGTCGGATGTCCGAAGGTTTTCAAACCACCGTCGGTATTGACCGGCATCTCCCCGTCAAGGGCGAACGTGCCACTGGCTATGTGCTCCTTGGCAGAGCCTTTCTCGCACAGGCCGAGGTCTTCGTACGTCAGCAACTCCGTGAGAGTGAAGCAATCGTGCACTTGAGCGATGTCGATCTCTTTGAAGGGGTTACGGATTCCCGCTTGCGCGTAAGCGTCTTTGGCAGCAGTGACGGTGGGCTTCCAGCGGAGGAAATCGAAGGACGGGTCATTCTGCGGATTCGGCTCGAGAGCTACGGTCACCGCCTTCACGAGTGCGTAGTCATCGCGAAAACTTCGTGCCAACTGCCGTCGCGTCAGCACGGCGACCGCAGCGCCGTCGGACTGGGCGCAGCAGTCGTAGAGCCCGAACGGCCAGGAGATCATCGGTGCTTGGAGCACGTCATCGACGGTGATCTCTCGTTTCAGCATGGACTTGGGTGCCAGGGTTCCATTGTGATGATTCTTCACGGCGATCTTCGCCAGATCTTCCCGACCAGCACCGTAGGTTTCGAAGTACTTGGCGGCACAGAGCGAGAACCAGCCGGCAGGAGTCATTGGTAAGCCACGTACGCCGGTGGTGACCGCGCTTGGCCCCGACACCCCACGGTCCTTCGGCTTGTCGAAGCCGACGACCAAGACTGTGTCGTACATGCCGCACGCGACGGAGAAGACCCCGAAGCGAAACGCGTCTGTTCCGGTGGCGCAGTAGTTCTGGGTCAGGCTGACCGGCTTCCCGAAAAGCTTCAGCGCGTCCGCCACCTCGGCCGTTCCCTTCGAGGGATAGACCGCGCCGCAGAACACCGCCTCGATCTGCTCCTGCGGATTGTCGATGCCCGCGTCTTCGTAAGCCTCGAAGGCCGCTTCGACGATCATGTCCTCGGGAGACTTGTCCCAATTCTCGCCGAATTTGCAGCACCCCATGCCAACGATGGCGACCTTGTCGCGAATCGCGTCCTTGTTCATCCTGTGGCCCTTCCTAGTGTCGTCCGCTCACGCCCTGATACCCGCTTGTGCCGCGCGTCGGGTCCGCCCAGCTCTCATCGAATCGGTGTGCACTTCCAGAAGTAGTTGGCTCGCCCACCGTACTCGTGAATCTTACGGAACGTAAACTCCACTGGCAAATCGAGCTTGACTTCCTTGGGAGACGCATCCGTCATCTGCAGGTAGACACGCGCCCCACCTTCCACTTCGCTCGTGGTCACGATCAGCGGCGGATCTGGGCTCCCCGCGAAGAAGTCGAACGTGAACGAGAGCACCTTACCACATTTGTCGGAGAGTCGGACTTCCTCGAAGTCGTCCTTGGCGTAACAGGTGAAGCACACCCGTTGGAATGGGAACTGCATCGTGCCGCAGCGCCGGCATTGGTGCCCGCGGAAGCTGATGTCCTCGTCGCGGTCACGGAAGTGCACCGTTGCGGACACGCCGGCACCACCGCGGCGGTCAAACTCCGAGGGTTGCAGGTTCCGGAAGCGCAGGTACTTGTCGTAATCGCCGAGCTCGGCGCGGCGCCCCAGATGCCACCGTACGCCACGCCGGCTGCGCAGCTTCGTCACGTGCTCGGTCGCTTCGAGGGCGAAGGCTTCGGCCCCGTCGCCATACCCAGCGAGCAACAGCTTGTCGCCCGGCTTGGCGTCTTCGAGGGCGGCGCCAAGGAGCATCAAGGAGAAGGCCGTACCGGTATTCCCCAGCTTTCCGAAATAGGGGCCTTGCACCTGCTTTTTCTGATCAAACCCGGTCCGGCGTGCGACTCCGGCATGGCTGCGGGCATCGGGACCGTACATGGCAGCCTTCGCGAAGTCCGCCGGAGTAAGCCCGCTTTTTCGCAGCAACCCCTGCACCACGTCGACCATGTTCTGCATGTACCCATGCTGGACGACAAAACGGTCCTCCCACGAGTGCACAAAGGGATCCCGCTCCGTCCGCCAGACATCGATGATTTCGTCGGAGACGAAATGATGCTGTTCCACGCCGGCGGCGACATCCGTGTCGCCGACCAGGACAGCCGCGGCGCCATCGCCAAAATTGCGTTCCAATGCCGAGCGCGGCGGGGCCAGCCGGCAGTCACTTGCAACGACGAGGACGCTGTGCGCCGAGCCGGCCTTGACGGAATCTACGGCCGACCGCAGCGCCGTGGTCCCGGCGCGCAGGGAATCCGCCAGGTCGGCGGTGACCACTTCGCGCCGAAGATCGAGCGCTTTGGCGACCACGCTCGCGGCCTGCTTTTCCTTGTACGCGTAGGAAGTCGACGCGAAGAGCAGCCCATCCACGGACCGCCGGTCGATTCCCTCCAGACAGTTCATGGCAGCGGCCACGGCCATTGTGACACAGTCCTCATCGAAGTTGGCAACCGCCCGCTCCCCCGCCCCTACGCCGCCCTTCCGGCCACCCCCGGAAATGGCTGCCAGGGGCAGGCGCAACATCGGCACATAGGCCCCGTACGACGTAATACCAACCATCTGCACCCCCGGACCTGCTTCCTCCCTACTTCTTCTCCTGCTTACGCATTTGCGGGATGCCGATCGGCTGCAAATGTTCGAGGAAGACGCCGTCGAAGTTGGCCGCGATCTCACTCGCGCTCAGGCCGCCGGGCTTGTACATCATAGCGATCGGACGCAACTGCTGGAAGATCGTGTATCCGAAACCCCGCCGGCCGAAGATCTGCCCGTTGACATGTGCCGCTTGCTCCGACGCGAGAAAGGCCACCAGGGGACCATTGAGTTCCGGATTCATCTCCGGAGGCGGCTCCTTCCCTTCCATGCCGGGAATCGTGCCGAGCATGCGGGTGAGCCCTGCGGGAGCCATGGCGTTCACGGTGATGCCGTACTTGGCCAACTCGATTGCCCAAACGAGTGTCAGCCCCATGATCCCTGCCTTGGCCGCCCCGTAGTTGCTCTGGCCGAAATTGCCGCGCAACCCTGCACTGGAGGTAATGTTCACGATCCGCCCGTAGCCTTGTTCGCGCATGTGCGCAATAGCATGGCGGCCGCAGTTGAAGGTCCCTTTCAAGTGCACCGCGAGCACCGCGTCGAAGTCTTCCTCGGTCATCTTGCCGATCGAGCGGTCGCGGACGATCCCCGCGTTGTTGACCAGAATGTCGAGCCGCCCAAAGTTGTCGATTGCCGCCTTGGCGATCTGTTCCGCTCCGCTGAATGAGGCGACTGAATCGTAAGTGGCAACGGCGTCAGCTCCCAGTGCCTTGATCTCCTTCACGACTTGTGCGGCTGGGTCCTGCTCCGAGCCGCGGCCGTCAACACCGCACCCCACGTCATTGACCACAACCTTCGCCCCTTCGCGCGCGAGCGCCAGGGCGATTCCCCGTCCAATACCGCGGCCCGACCCAGTAACCACTGCTACCTTCCCCTGCAAGAGCATGCCGTAATCCTCCAAATGAAATTTGACATCGCCTACCAGTTCCATTAGGTTGAGTCAATCAATTGATTGAATTCACAGGCGATCAGCGATTTACGTCAACGTGGACTTCACCCCTTCCCCGACTCTCGAACGAACGCGCGCTGACTTTCGCACGTGGCTTGCCAGCAACCTTCCTGACCGGGACACCTGGAAGCGGTTGCACGACCACGGCCCGGCAGGTGAACGCATCGCGTTTCTGAAGGACTGGCAGCGGCGCCTCTACGACGCCGGCTGGATCGCAGTGCACTGGCCGAGCGAGTATGGCGGGCGTGACGCATCGTTGCTGGATCACTTGGCGGTGCATGAGGAACTGGTGCGTGCCGACGCACCGCCGTTGATTAACGGTCCATCCATCAGCATTTTCGGACCGACGCTGCTCGTCTTCGGGCGGCCGGATCAGAAGGAACGGTATCTTCCGAAGCTACTGAGCGCCGAAGAGGTCTGGTGTCTGGGATTTTCCGAGCCGAATGCGGGTTCCGACTTGGCCTCGTTGCGCACACGGGCGACACGGGAGGGTGACGAGTGGGTGCTCAACGGGCAGAAGGTCTGGACCACCTACGCCAATCAGGCCGACTACTGCATGTTTCTGGTGCGCACGGATCAGAACGTGCCGCAGCACAAGGGGATCAGTTGCTTGATCGTACCACTGCGCACGCCGGGAGTCACCGTTCGCCCCCTGCGTGAGATGACCGGCGACACGGACTTCAACGAGGTGTTCTTGGATAACGCACGGGTGCCAGCCGACAGCGTGGTTGGGGAGGTGAATCGGGGCTGGCAGGTCATCCTGACGGCCCTCGGACACGAGCGCGGGACGTTACTGCTCGTTGACCACGTGCGCCGCCAGGAGGACATGGCACGGCTGCGCACGCTGATACGGCAGCGCGGCGGGGCGGCAGACCCGAACACGCGCCAGCGCTTGGCGCAGTTCCACATCGAAACGGAGATCATGAAGTTGCACTGCTTCAAGGTGATGAGCGACCTGGAGCAGGGCCGGCCGCAAAGCGACGTGTCGGTCTTGAAACTGTATGGCAGCGAGATGGTCCAACGCTTGGCCGACTTCGGCCTGACCTTACAAGGTCCGTACGCGCAGCTCTGGCGTGGTGCGCCGCATGTGGTTGGCGACGGCCAGTGGCAGTACGCTTGGCTCATGGCCCGGGCCATGACGATCGCGTCCGGGACTTCCGAGGTGCAGCGCAACATCATCGCCCAGCGCCTGCTGGGTTTGCCGAGAGGGTGACTTTCATTGCGCCGGGGCGGCGGCTCTCGGCGTCCGTACCGAGGCATGGAAACGGAGCTGGTTGAGCCGGCTTCCCACACGCTGCGACGCTTCCGTACTCTGATTGCCGCCGGGGCGATCTTGCTCGTCCTGTCGGAACCGGCGCGCACGCAGCCGCCTGGAGCGTTTGATCGGCAGTGGCAAGTCATTACGGTCGAGGGCAGCCAGTTACCCGCTGCTGTCGGTGTTCAGACGGCCCGACTTGGACTGTTCGCGTCGCACGGCGAGAAGCTGGAGCCGATTCCGTTTCAGATCGACGAGCGTGATGCACAGGGGAGGTTCGCCCTACCGCAAGGGGCCGAGCCATCGGCGGACGACCCCCCGGGCCTGTTGGATGACAACGACCTCCTCGTGTTCACCGCGCACGACTTGGGAAGCCGAGTCGCGCAGCCAGCTGCCACCGAAATCAGGGTGCACGATCCGCTCACCCAGCGCGACGGCTGGGTGTACGTGGAAGTGTTCTCCGGGCCGGCACCGCGCGCAAGCCGCGACGACGTCGACTATGACCCACAGAGGGATGCGGTGGCGGGGCAGCGTTACGGCGTCCGTTTCGGGCAGTCGGTACCTTCGTACTTCGCCTTCGCCCGGGGCAAGCACCATGAGGGCCCGAATCTTCTCAATCGGCTGCGCGTCCTGGCCGAGGCGAAGATTCTGTGGGGCTTACTCAGGTTTCGCCGGACCGAAGATGATGTGTCCTTGCGTGTGATCGCTTACAAGGATGGGCCGGTGCGCGCGATCCGGCGGACGCGCATCAGCGTCCACATTGGCTTCGGCTTCCAGTCACCGTCGATCGTGGCGGATGATGCGTTCAGTGCGGACGCGGTGGACGGACCCGTGGTGGTACGCCTACCCTTCTCGCTCCGCTATTTGTTTGCTGATCTCGACGTACGGCTCGTCCTCGATTTCCGCGACCTCCGGCGCTACCGGCTCATTTACGGTGAGAGCGCAACGCGTGCCGTGCGCTGCGATCAGTCCCATGCGGCCCCCCTCGCGGATACGGAAGGGGCAGACTGGTTCGCCATCAGTGGACCTGCTGGCACCTTGCTCCATCACCTGCGCGTGGGACCCAGCCTGCGGACCGTGCGGCGCCAGTTGTGGTACGCTGTGGCAGCCCGCAAGCCGTCAGACGGCGCGCCCCACCTGTGCCCTGGAATTGGCTACCGACTGACGGGCTGGGGCGACGTCGTTCGCGGCACGCACCGACTCGGCATGGTCATGCGCGCCTTGCCCCCTGGCTCCAGCAGCCAGGTGCACGAGTACGTCGAGCAGGCGGCGCACCCCCTCGAGGTTGCCGTAACAGCCACGGGTCTCAGCCCGCAGCCATGACCACCGTCCCGACGGCCACCAGGCCGCTATTTCGAGGGAGCCTGTTTTGCCTCCGCGGCGTCGCCGTCCAACTTTTTCGGCTCTCCGTCACCGCCCTCGAAGGCTTTCCTGAAATCGCGAATGCCTTTGCCGAGGGCGCCACCGATCTCGGGAAGCTTTCCCGGCCCGAAGATGACAAGCGCGATGACGAGGATGACCAGTAGCTCCGGTATCCCTATGCCGAACATGTTCTCTCCTCTGCCGCTACACTAGCACCAACGAGGACGCGGCGAAACGCTGCAGGCGTGTCGCAGGTACCAGCGGCAGCCAGCGTGCATCAATGCCCGGATTCGATGAGGTGGGCGATGGTAAAGAAGTCCATTGTGGCACCCCCAGGTGCAACGGGGCTGCTCCCCTTTTCTCCCTGATTGAAGTACAGGCATTCCTTATCCTTCGACGCCGGGTCGGGATGAGGGAAATACGTTGCGTGGCTCAACTGCGTATCGATCACGGAACCGCCAGCGTAGAAGGGCATCTCGTCTTCGTAGGTGAAACGCGCACCGTCATAAGCTTTGTGCCGGTAGTCGTACATGTCGATCCAGGTCTTCCACAGTTGGCCGGAATGGTCGTACATGTCCGAGTAGAGGGTGATCCAGCCCTGCCGATCGATGAACAACACGCGCTTGCTGAAGGCATATTGCGGCAACTTCGACACCCCCTCGATCACATAGACGGGCCGTTTTTCCCAAGCGTCGCAGAAGATGAAGTCAGCACCACCTGGGCACTGCTTCAGTGGCCAGTGCTCGGTGTGCAGGGCCCCGAGCATGTCCTTGACCCCCAGCAGCTTCCACTGCATCCACGCGATCTGCCCGGAGTATCCGAAAAAGCTGTCGGCGTCGGCGTCCTGTCCGAACAGAGCGTCGCTGCGCTGCGACGAGGAGAGACGCCGCACGCGCCGCAGCTGGGGCAGGTACAGCCACGTATCATCCTGCCGCGCAGCGTCGATGTAGCGAAAGTCGAGGAGTCCGATGCCCTTCAAGTCGAACGGCGACATGATCGGGTGCAGCGATTCCTTGTAGCGCACCCCGTCGGGATTGGGGAGCTCGGGCTTCGGATCAACGTAGATGCGTCCATTGAAGTACAACCGCCGCACGTCACCAATCCACAGCGCGCGCTCGTGTACCATGGGCTTATCGTAGGTGAGCGGCCCCGTGTAGCTGCCGAAGTCCCCCTCGCGGAAGTCATCGATGAAGA
Source organism: Binatia bacterium (assembly GCA_046757585.1). Taxonomy (GTDB): domain Bacteria; phylum Desulfobacterota; class Binatia; order HRBIN30; family HRBIN30; genus JBHHYR01. The sequence goes on from JBHHYR010000009.1 coordinate 32,987, forward strand.
AGGGCCGGTATTCATAGTTCCACATGATCTTGATGGCCGCTTGCGGATCGTTCGGATCGATGTTCGGAAACGGCATCCCGGCGACATAATTTTCGATCTTCAAGCCGCCCTGGCCAAGCTTGACCTGCCCGGCGTACTTCTCCGTCGCCTCGACGTACCGCTTTGGGAGCTGAATCGCGCGCGCGGCCTTGATCTTCATGGTCATCCCATGTTCGAGACACCACTGCACCCCCGGTGAGATGAGGTCCTTGACCTGATCGATATTGGCCTTAGTGACCACGTCGCCGGGCTGGATATCGGCGCGTGCCCCGGCCACCAGTGAGACCAGCAAGGCACCCGCAATGAAGGTCCGCTGCATCATGATTCGGCGCATGGTTTCCGCTCCTTCTTTTGAACGCAAGGGGTAACCCACGACAACCTCGTCCCACTTCTGAGTGACGGACATCTTGCAACGTTCCAGGAATTTCTGCAACCGGCTGCGCCGCGGGAAGGGCGCGCCTGCCAGGGGGTGCGGACTAGGGTGGTACGGAGGTCAGCGGTCAATCGCTTCGAGGGTCAGATCGACGTGCAACGACGCGGCGATTTCCTCGAGCTTGCGCCGCAACGGTTCGGCTTCGACCCCTTCGGGGGCGTCCATACGGATGCGCATGTGGTAAATCGGCGTGCCGGTGCCAGGTTCCGGGCTCGACGAGGTCGACAGCTGCGTAATGTTGATGCTGTGATTCGCCAGACAGCGGGCAACCCGCGCCACGATCCCAGCCTTATCGACCCCCGTGGCCCGCAGCTCCAAGGCACTAGCCCGCCGTGAGACTCCGTACGGCACGGGCTCACCCGCGAGCGGCCGGAAGAACACGGTCAAGCGCTTCTCCCACTCGACGCGTTTACATGCCGCGGACAAACGCTGCTCGGCGCTTTCTCCGCGACCCGTCAGCAGCAGCAGAACGGCGAACTCGCTGCCGAGGATGGTCATACTGGAATCCTCGAGATTGCAGTCGCACTCGTAGATCAGCTCGGCCAGATCTGCGACGATGCCCGGCCGGTCCGCGCCGATCGCAGATAATGCAAACCAACGCTTCATCGGAGGCTCCGATCCTAGGGCGCCGCGGGCAGGCCGTCAACTGCTCGGATGGGCTCGGGTACCGTCCTCCCCGGACAGCACCCGGGCTTTGCCCGCCCATAGCCGGCTCAACGGATAGTCGCCTGACTAGTGGTGCTGCCGGAAAGCGTGCCGTCGGAAACGCTTAGCCGCACGACGTAGACGCCAGGCTCTGCGTACCGGTGTTTGGCCTTGAAGCCGAAGACCGGGTCCGAGCCGTCGCCAAAGTCCCACGCATACGACAACCGATCCCCGTCCGGATCAAAACTGCCCTTCGCCTTGAATCGCAAGACCCGTTTCGCCCGCGCTTTTCGGTCGCGGCCCGCGACGGCCCACGGGCTGTGGTTCACCGGCCCCACAGGTTCCTGGTAAACCCCGATGTTGGGCGGTACGCCCGGGCCTTGCGCGCTGCCAGCGTCGTCGAACCCACGGCCCACCGCGGCGCTCGTAGGTTGAACATGGAAATCGCCATTGGCGGGGTCGACGAATAGCGGATCAACCGCCAGGGTGCCTTCTCCTTGGTGGGAGCGGCGCGCCCATAGGCCTCTATTGATGTCGGATCCCGTGAAGCGGCGGCGGCGGACCGGCGCAAGCACAGCACCGCGCGGGTCCGGGCGATAAAAAATGTTGTAAGCCTCGGACAGCACTTGGGCGCTCTGGTATTGGATCGCCTTGTGCGCGCCGGCGATGATGCTGTTGCGCAGGCGGGCGGTGTAGGGGTGGCGTGGCACGAAGCCGGACAGATCCATCCCGACGCCGTCGTTGTCCGCAACGGTGCAGTTCATGACGTCGACGGTGGTATCACCGGGAAGCGACGTAACAGCGAAGCCCCGGCTGTTCCCGGTCACCAGACAACGCTTCACGGAGGCGTTCGCCCACAGCTTGATCCCCGTGCAAGCGTTGCCGGAACTCTCGATGTCTTCCAGGGTGATTTGGTCGCCTTTCAGGTCGAATCCGTCGCCGCCATTGTCGTACGCACGCGCGCGTACAAAAGCGACCCCGATGGGCTGCGGCCCGATGGCGAAGCCGTCCACGACGGAGCTGCACGTCGCACCATCGCCGTTCATGAAGCTGTCCGTGTCCGTCACCAGCACGTTCCGGGTATCTCCGACAAGGCGCATGCCGACGCCGCTGTTGTCGTGAAGCGCACAGCCAGTGACGGTGACGTTGTACGCCCCGCCAGCGATAATTCCCGCGTGGTTGTGGTGCAAGTTACAGTCTTGAAGTTGGATGTCGTGGGCGCCGCTGCGCAAGAATATCGTTTCGTCGAAGCCCCCGGTTGCTTCGATGCCGGTTACGGTTATGTACGCCACACCGGGTGCGACGTTGAGCGCTTCGAAGCTGGCGTCCGGGTTGGGGCTTACCAGCACAGCGCCCGGCTGTGCAGCGAAGATGATGGGCTGGGCAGCAGTACCGCTATGGCTCAGGTACACGGATTCCACGTAGGTCCCGGCCCGGATGACAACCCGGTCGCCGGCGACAGCGCGCGAGGCCGCATGCTGAATGGTCCGCCATGGCGCAGCGGCGCCTCCGGCGTTCGCGTCGTCACCGGCGGGATCCACCACATAGGTGGCTGGAAACGCGGGAATCGACACCAGCAGGGACACCAGTGCCAGGAGGGTGAGGATGATGGGCAGTGGGACGTTCAGCTGGTGCCTGGGCTGCATGGGAATTCACCGTAGCAGGAAGCATGCCGCCAGCCTAAGCATGGCACGATTTCCCTATTATCACGCGCAGATAGCGCATGGAGCGATAAGAATCTGGCGGCCGTCAGGGCGCGAACGCCAGCGCAGGGAAGCCACAGGGTAGCTGCGAGGGGAACAGTCTACCTGCCAGCGGAATGCCATCGCACCACGTTATGCGCGCAGTAGGTGGATCTTCTTAGCGTCTTTGAGCCCCGCCAGCAGTACGGACACGGACTGAGCGAGCTGGGGGTGAATCATCTGCGGCGCTAACTCGCACAAAGGCGCTAGAACGAAACGCCGGTGGTGAAGCTCCGGGTGCGGCACTTTCAGCGAGCGCTTGTTGATGATTTCGCTGTCGAAAAAGAGGATATCGAGGTCGATGATCCGCGAGCCCCAGCGTTTTCCACGTACCCGCTTGCGGCCCATCGCGGTTTCGATACTCTTGAGCCGCTTCAGCAGATCGGGAGCCGCATAAGCCGTTTCGACCTCGATCACCCCGTTGACAAACCACGTCTTCGCGTCTCCGAGGGGTTCGCTTTCATACAGGGAGGATTGCTTGACGACGCGGGTATTGGCAAGTTCCTGGATCCGCCCGATCGCCTCCAGGTAGTTCGCCTTCCGATCACCTAGGTTCGAGCCAATCGCTATGAATACTCGATGGGGCATGCCTCCGTCAAAACTCCCCGCCCGTGTCGGCACGTGCGCCTCCTGGAGCTTACGGCTCCTTCGGCCACGTCACACCCAGCCCCCTCTGACGGCGTCGAACCGCGCCGGTGTACCGATACAATTCATATCGTGTTTGTCCAGGTTTTACAACTTCAGGCCTGCCGGTGCGCGACGAGGCCTACGTGGTGCTTGCCGCCTGGGCACGGCGGTGCTACTCGGGTGCGGTCCCCCTGCAGGAGTGCTGCGCCATGCGGACTGCCGATCGACTGAGAAACATTCCTCCGTACCTGTTCATGGAGCTGCGCAACAAGATTGCGCAGGCGCGTGCAGCAGGGGCGGACGTGATCAGCCTCGCCATCGGGGATCCTGTCGAACCGACGCCGGCTCCCGTAATCGAGGAGTTGGTTCGGAGTGCCCGCGACCCCGCGAATCACCGTTACCCCACCGACGAAGAGAAGGGCATGCTGGCCTTCCGTCAGGCCGTGGCCAAGTGGTACGCCCGCCGCTACCAGGTGAGCGTCGATCCGGCAACCGAGGTGCTTGGCCTCATTGGTTCGAAAGAGGGCTGCCATCATTTCGTTCTGGCACGCGTCAATGCCGGCGAGTCGGTGCTCATGACCGATCCGGGCTACCCGGCGTACCGTGCCAGCATTCTCATGGCCGGTGGCCATCCGGTGAACGTGCCCATCCGTTCGGAAAGCGGCTATCTTCCGCAGCTGGCTGACATTCCGAGCGACATTGCGCGGCGTGCAAGCGCCATGTTTCTGAATTATCCCAACAACCCCACCGGCGCGACGGCCTCGCTCTCCTTCCTGCGCGAATTGGTCGACTTCGCACGCCAGTACGACATAGCCATTTGTTATGACAATCCGTACGTCGAGGTGGTCTTCGACGGGGAGAAGCCACTCAGCTTCCTGTCCGTTCCGGGGGCCAAGGACGTCGGGGTGGAGTTGAACTCACTGTCGAAGCCGTTCAACATGACGGGCTGGCGCATCGGCATGGCGCTAGGCAACAAGGACCTGATCGCCGCCATTTCCCAGGTCAAAGAGAACACCGATTCGGGTGTCTTCAACGCCGTCCAGTTCGCCGGTATCACCGCGTTATCGCGTTGTGCTGAAAGCATCGGCCAGATGCTGGAGATCTATGCTCGGCGGCGGACACTCGTACTGCGCACGCTGGCGGAGGTCGGTATTCGGTTCGAGCCGAGTCGCGGCACGTTCTACCTCTGGGTACCGACCCCCAAGAGCCTATCGAGCATCGACTTCGCCACGATGCTGTTCGAGAAGGCGCACATCGTCGTGGCGGCCGGCACAGCCTATGGGCAGTACGGTGAAGGTTTCGTGCGTTTTTCGCTCACAGTTCCCGACGACCGCCTGCACGAAGCGATGCAGCGCCTGCGAACGGCCCTGGGGTAACGCGCCCGGGCGGCCCGCGGGCTTGCCGAAGTGACTGACGGAGAGGGAGGGATTCGAACCCTCGGTGGAGTGATGAGCCCCACACACGCTTAGCAGGCGTGCGCCTTCGGCCACTCGGCCACCTCTCCAAGCGCGCAGTGCGTGATGTGCTTACATCGGCACGCAGCGCAGTGCAACGACTAGCATCTGAATTCACACCGCGTGGCGCAAGTGCAGGCCCCCCCAATATTGACAAACAAACGTTTGTTCCGATACACCACCCTGCAAAGCACCCTGACGCTGCATGAGTGAGCTATCCGCCCCCGGAGGGAACGCCGTCGCGCCGATGCACGAACGCCGGCTGATGGAGTTTCCCTATAAGCACTCCACCGGTCCGGTCATCGGACGCTTTCTGGCCGGCTTGAAGGAGCAGAAAAAGATCTGGGGCCAGCGGGTCTCCGGGCAGGGTGTCGTCGTTCCCCCGCTCGGCTACTCTGAGATCGATGGGTCAGACGCCGGTGACTGGGTCGCCGTCGGGGATACGGGCGTCGTGACCGCCGTTGCCGTTGTCCACCAGCCCATCGAGGGATTGCATCCACTGGCCGTCCCTTTCGCGTTTGTTCTGGTGCGGCTCGACGGGGCCGACACGGCCTTGGCGCACGTCGTCAAGGACGGTCTGGAGAGCCTTCGCGTCGGTGCACGCGTGCGAGCCGTCTGGGCGCCTGGCGGAGAGCGCCAGGGCAGCATACGCGACATCCTGTGTTTTCGGCTCGTCAGGTGAGCCCCTTGCGATGACCGAACCGCCGCAACAAGGGATCAAGTACGTGTTGACCACGGTTCACTTGCCGTACGACTACGTCGCCGGCGATTACAAAGCACGCTACCTGCGGGCACTGAAGGACAAGAAGATCCTCGGGTCGCGATGCTCGAAGACCGGCAAGGTGTTCGTGCCGCCGGTGATCAGCTCGCCGGAAAGCTTCGCGCCGGCGACTGAGTTCGTCCAGGTGGCGGACCACGGCGTCGTCACAACCTTCTGCATCGTGAATATCCCCGTCATCGGACGGACCCTGGAGCCGCCGTACGTCGCGGCGTCGGTGGCGCTCGACGGTGCGGACATCTCCATCTTCGCCTTGATCCAGGAATGCAAGGCCGCGGACGTGCGCATGGGCATGCGCGTCGAAGCGGTGTGGAAACCCGATGGCGAGCGCGAAGGAAACCACGAGGATATCCTGTACTTCCGGCCAACCGGCGAGCCCGACGCCGCGCCGGCGACGTACATCAACCGGCTGTGAGTGTCCGAGTGGTGAAGTTGCGCAACATTGCCGTGGTCGGCTTTGCCCAGCTCCCAATCGTGGCGCGCGACGAGCACCGCACGGCAATGGAAATGCTCTATCCGGTCATCAGGCAGGCGCTTGCCGACTGCGGCGTCGACCGCCACGCAATCGATTATCAAATCGCGGGATCAGCCGACTACCTGGATGGTCGTCCCTTCGGGTTCGTGACTGCTTTGGACGTGATGGGATCATGGCCCCCGCAGCAGGACCTCCATCTTGAAATGGAGGGCGCGTTCTGCGCGTACTACGCTTGGGTGCGCCTGCAGGCAGGAGAATGCGACACGGCTCTGGTCGTGGCCCACGGGAAGACCTCGGAAGGCGAGCCGGCGCGCGTGCTGAACCTCCAGCTGGATCCGTACTACCAGGCGGCGATCGGACTCGATCCGACGTCGACGGCAGCGCTACAGGCCAGTGCGTACATGGCGCGAACCGGGGCAACCGATCAGGATCTCGCCGCCGTAGCGGCGCGCAATCGCGCCGCGGGTGTCCGCAACCCCGACAGTCAGCTGCACGAGACGGCCTCCGCTGAAGACCTGCTCAACACACCGTGGGCTGTGGAGCCGCTCCGGCAAGGATACCTGCCACCGCTGGGCGAAAGCGCGACGTGCTTGATCCTGGCGGCCGAGGGCGCAGCCGACAAAATGTGTGACCAGCCGGTGTGGATTCACGCGGTGGATCATCGCACGGAGATGCAGACACTCGGCGCGCGGGATCTTTCGCGCAGCGCCAGTACGCAGCTCGCGGCGGAGAAAGCAGCGGCGATGGCAGGTCTTCGGAGTGCGGCCGACGTCGACGTGATCGAACTGACTGCTGCGACGCCTGCGGAAGAGCTCATTCTCTGCGACGCGCTGGGGCTCGACGTCGACGCGGCGCGGGCCGTGATCAATCCGTCGGGTGGTCCCCTGTGCGGGCATCCCTTGATGATGAGCGGGCTCATCCGCATGGGCGAGATCTTTCGGCAACTGTCCGGGCGTGCGGGCGCGCGGACGGTTGCCGGTGCCCGGCGTGGCATGGCGCACGCCACACAAGGCCACTGCCTGCAGCACAACATCGTTTGGGTGTTGGGGCGCGAGCGGAGGTGGACGTGAAGCGCCCCGTCGCGGTCGTCGGCGTCGGACAGACCCATCACGCCTCCCGCCGCGCCGACGTGAGCATCGCTGGCCTCGTGCGCGAAGCGATTGATCGCGCGTTGCGCGACGCAGCCCTCGAGCACAAGGACATCGACGCCGTCGTCATCGGCAAGGCCCCGGACATGCTCGAAGGCGTGGCCCAGCCCGAGCAGTTTCTCGCCGGGGCAGTTGGGGCGCACATGAAACCAATGCTGCGCGTGCACACGGCTGGCTCGGTCGGTGCGTCGACGGCACTCACCGCAGTCACACACGTGGCGGCGGGGCTCTGCGCCAGGGTCCTCGCCGTGGCGTTCGAGAAGCAGTCTGAGGGCAACGCCATGTGGGCTCTCTCGCCCAACCTGCCCTTCACGGCGCCACTGGTTGCCGGAGCAGGCGGGTTCTTCGCCCCGTATTGCCGTGCGTACATTGCCCGCACCGGCTGCCCGCCGCATATCGGTCCCGTCACCGCGGCTAATGCACGCGAAAATGCCGGGCGCAATGAATTCGCGCACCTGCGGGAGCCGGTGACGGTTGAAGACGTGATGAACTCACCGGTGCTCTGGGACCCCATTCGATACCTGGAAACCTGCCCGTCGTCCGATGGCGCCATTGCACTGGTGATCGCATCCGAGGAGGCCGCGAAGAAGGGACCGCGAGCCCCGGCGTGGATCAAGTCGGGCTACTCGTACGCCGAAGCCATGTGGGTGCCTGGCCGCGATCAGGTCAGCCCGCTGGCTGGACGCGTGTGTTCGAAGGCGGTGTATGAGCGGGCCGGCATCACGAACCCGTGGAAGGAGATCGATACCGCCGAACTCTACGTGCCGTTCGCGTGGTTCGAGGCCATGTGGCTGGAAAACCTTGGGTTCTGTGACGTTGGCGAAGGCTGGAAGATCATCGACCGGGGAGAGCAGAAGTTCGGTGCCCACCTGCCGATCAACCCTTCGGGGGGCGTGCTGTGCACGAACCCCATCGGCGCCTCCGGCATGATTCGGCTCGGGGAAGCAGCGCTTCAAGTGATGGGCCGTGCAGGGGCACACCAGGTGGATGGCGCGAAAACCGCCCTGGGACACGCTTATGGCGGGGGCGCTCAGTACTTCGCCATGTGGATCGTGAGTAGCGAACCGTGAAGATCGGGGTCGTCAGCAATGTCCCGCAGGGCCGGGCGTGCTGAGTGCGGCACGCTGCGGACAAGGCCATGACTGAACCTGCTGTGCTCTACGAAAAGAAGGACGGCATCGCGGTGGTGACCATGAACCGTCCGGACGTGCGCAACGCGATCAATGCGGAAATGTTGTGCCGCTTGGCGGACGCCTGGCAGGATGTGAACGACGACCCTGAGATCCGTGTCGCGATCCTGACCGGGGCCGGAGACAAGGCGTTCTGTGCCGGCGCCGACCTGGACAAACTGGTACGCATGATGCAAGGGCTGCGCCCGCCGGAGACGGAGTACGATGAACGGATCAAGAACGACCTCAGTCTCATCTACAAGGGGCTCCTGCGCAACTATCAGGTGATCAAACCGATCATCGCAGCGATAAAGGGCTTCTGCGTTGCCGGTGGGACTGAGCTGCTGAGCACGACAGATATCCGCGTCGCTGCCGACGATGCCCGCTTCGGTCTGGCAGAAGTGAAGTGGAGCCTCTTTCCCATGGGCGGATCCACCGTTCGCCTACCCAGGCAGATCTCGTACTGCAACGCGATGGAAATCCTGCTCACTGGCGAGCAACTGTCAGCCGCCGACGCCTTACGCATGGGACTCATCAACAAGGTGGTTCCTGCGGACCAGGTCATGCCCGCGGCCCGCCGCTACGCCGAGATCATCAACGGCAACGGGCCGCTGGCCGTGCAAGCGGTGAAGCGATCCGTGTTGGCCGGGATCGGGCTGCCGCCGGAACAAGCGCTGGAAAGGGAAATGGAAATCGGCGTTCCAGTGTCAATGTCCGAAGACTGTCGGGAAGGTACGCGTGCGTTCAAGGAGAAGCGCAAGCCCGTTTTCAAAGGACGCTAGTAGTCCGTTGCAAAATAGCCGCCCGCAGTAGGGGCCTGTTTTTCAACGGGCTGCTGAGCCTGGCCGCTCAGGCCCAGCCTTGCGAGGAGCTGTGAAGATGCAACAGAATGGAGTGAGGATCGTGGATGCGGATGGCCACGTTCTCGAGCCACCGGACGGCATGCTGCGGTACGCCCCGGCAAAGTTCCGCGACCGCATCTGGCACATTGAGATTCGCGCTGATGGCACCGAATGGCTGCACTTCAACGGCGCCGCGCGGCCGGCCGCCGGTTTGGCGCTCGCAGGGACGGGGGGGATGAGCTTGGCGGAGCGCGAGCGCGCGCGCGCCGGCAAGATGAAGTACGCCGAGGTGCGGGCGGGCGCGTTCAATCCCGCGCCACGGCTGCCCGACATGGATGCGGAACGCATCGCGCAGTCCGTTCTCTACCCGACGCTGCTCCTGAGTCTCCCGTCAGTCCGCGACGCCGAGTTCGCCGAGGCGCAGGCTAACGCGTACAACGAGTGGCTGGCGGAGTACTGTAGCGTTGACCGCAAGCGGCTCTTCGGCGTTGCCGTTGTCCCGGCCCAGGACGTCGCACGCGCTGTGCGCACCATCCACCGGGCGAAAGAGCTCGGGCACGTCGCCGTGTTCATGCGTCCCAACCCCTCGATCGAGGGCCGCAAGTTCACTGATCCGGTGTACGACCCGATCTGGGAGACGTGCCAGGCACTCGACATGCCCATTGGCTTCCACCCCTTTCTCGCACCGGACATGCCGGGCGCATGCCGCGCCCTGGGATATGCGAGTATCCGCGCCGAAGGAGTGCACTACGGGAAGGGCAGCACTACCGACCCCATCCGCAACCTGGGAAACATCTTCTTCACGCAGGCGCTCGCAAACCCGTTCGACATGATGGAGTGTGTGGCGCTGCTGTGCGCGGGAGGGGTGCTCGAGCGCTTCCCGGGTCTCACCGCCCTCATTCTCGAGGCGAACGGCGGCTGGATCGCTCCGTGGCTGGAGCGCCTCGACCACCACTACGACGTGTTTCGCTGGGATGTGCCCTGGCTCAAGCTGCAACCCTCTGAGTACTTCCGCCGCCAGTGTTACATCTCGTTCGATCCCGACGAGAGCACCCTTGCTTTCACGGCGCAGCACCCCTTGGTCGGTGCCGACCGTATCGTCTGGGCCAGCGACTACCCGCATCCGGACGCGAAGATTCCCGGGGTCGTGAACGAGTTGCGCCAGGCGATGGCTCACCTGGATGCAAAAGACCAGGCGCGCATCTTCGGCCTCAATTCCGCGGACCTGTACCATCTCCCCGGACCTTCTGCATAGGTGTGGGGGACCTCAGGAGATCCCAGGGTTACGGGGCCGGCTCTGCCGCCTGATGACGTGCGCCGGGCTCGGAACGCTGGGTGGGTGCATACCGCGCTTGTGACAGCGTTCGAAGGGTTCCCGGCAACAACGGCAATACATGCTGGCTCGTCCTTGCCATCGCCTGCATTGCGGCTTCCCGTAGTGCGTCCCACGACAGACCGTAGCGCTGCCGAATCACCGGGGGCAGGAGTCCGATCGTGAAGAAGTTGGCGGCCTGAAACGCCTGCCGCAATCCGACTGGCAACGGAGGGCACAGAATCGAGGCGGCGATCTCTTGGCTAGCCGGGCCAGCAGCCAGTGTATCGCCATCGATCATGCCGTTCACGTAGGCTTGGAAATCGCTCAGTCTGGCCGGGATCAGATGTTCCGGGATGCGGAAGAGCCGGGCGACGATTTTCGACTCCTCGTAGTACGTTCGTCTCGTTCTCGCAGGGAGTGCTTCGACGAACCGCTCGTAGACGAGGAGCGCTGCATCTACGAGGGTCGCATGGACCCACAAGAGCAGGTGGGGATCGCAGGCGTCATATCGTGTCCCGCGTGGAAACGGCCCAACGCCGGCATCCAGCCTGCCGTGCACCCGGGAATGCACGCGTTCGATTGCACGGACAGCGCCCACAGCACACACCGCATCGGCGAAGGTAATCGTCAGCATCAGGTCGAGCGTGCGCCACAGGCGCTGCAGTGGTGCACGACGGAAGTTGCTGTGAGCGGCC
>JBHHYR010000010.1:0-41421 GCA_046757585.1 Binatia bacterium
AGGGCTAACCGGCTTGGGCGATCCGAAACTCGGCAAGCCAGCGATCCGAAGCGTCGTGTCCCGGCAGCAGGTCTATGCCGGACCGTATGCGGCGGAATCGCCGGACCTCGTGGTCAACTGCGCCTCGGGCTTTCGCGTCTCGTGGCGCACGACCCTGGGTGGCGTGCCGCAGGGCATCTTCGAAGACAACGGGCGGAAGTGGGCTGCGGACCACATCATCGATCCGCACCTGGTTCCCGGCATTCTGTTCATCAACCAGGCGTCTCCTGTGGAGAGGCCGCACCTGGTGGATCTGGCTCCCACCATTCTCGACGCTCTCGGTGTTCCCCGAGGCGCGGCGATGGAAGGCCGGTCAGTACTGGGATGAGCGAGCCGCCGGCGGTCGCTTCAACGTCGCCCAGTCCACCGGCGTGCACCATTCTCCTGATCGCGACATGGTCCGGTCTCGTGACTGGCCTCGTCGAGGGAGTGGCCTTCCTGATCTTCCAGAATTTTGGAGGGCTCATCGATGTTCCCCCCGAGATCCTCTCCGTCACCCCGTTGTTCGATGTGCTTCTGTTTGGCGGCCTCGGGTTGACCCTGGTCGGGGTTTGCCGAGTGTCCCCCCGGGGCGGCGTGCAGGTGGCCGTCTGTGTGTGTGCCTTCGTGGCGTTCGTGGACTGGCTTGCCATCGGCGTCAGCTCGCGCATGCACTATGCTGCGCTGGTCCTCCTCGCTGCGGGGTTGGCAGTGCAGTTGAGCCGTTGGGTCCGGGCGCACGAAAGCGCCGTCCTGCGCTTCTGGCGTCTGAGCATGCCCTGGGCCGCCGCACTGGCCGTGTTGGCCGGGGTGGCAGTGCAGGGCGGCCGCTGGCTGCGGGAACGCAACGAGACTACCAGCCTGCCGGCAGCTCTCCCGGGTGCCCCGAATGTCGTCGTCATCGTCGTGGATACACTCCGTGCCGATCATCTCTCCAGCTACGGCTATGCACGGGCCACGAGTCCGAACCTGGATCGTATCGCGCGCGAGGGCGTGGTGTTCGAGAACGCCTGCTCCACGTCCTCCTACACTTTGCCTTCGCACGCCTCACTGCTCACCGGGCGCTACCCTTACGAACACGGTGTCGGCTGGGCGGCGCCGAGAGCGCTGTTCCACAGTCGCTATCCGACCCTGGGCGAGGTCTTGCGCTCGCGCGGCTATCGGACCGCCGCTTTTTCCGCTAACCTGTTCTGGTTCACACGGTCGGAGGGCTTCGGCAGAGGCTTTATCCACTTCGACGATTATTTCGGCTCCGTAGCTGACATGGCCGGGCGGACGCTCTACGGTCGTGCTGCGGACAAACTCGTGCTGCCGCGCCTGGGCTTCGACGACATTCTGGGACGCAAGCGGGCCGCAGACGTCAACCGGGCGGCGCTCCGTTGGATTGGGCGCGATGCAGACACGCCCTTCTTCGTGTTCTTGAACTACTTGGACACACATGATCCGTACCTGCCGCCGCAGCCCTACCGCAGGAAGTTCTCAAGGTGGCAGAAGCCAGGCGGTGTGCTCAACGTCCACAGGGGCCGCGGTCACCCTCGCCTGACACGCGACCAGCTCCAGGGTGAGATCGACGCGTACGACGGAGCAATCGCCTACGTCGACGATCAGATCGCTCAGCTACTCGCCGCGCTCCAGGAACGAGGGCTGGCCGATAACACACTCCTGGTGATCACCTCAGATCACGGTGAGGCCTTCGGCGAGCATGGCATGCTGCTCCACGACAACTCGCTGTACCGTGAGGTGATTCACGTTCCCCTGGTATTCAGGTGGCCCGGGCATCTGCCAGCGGGAGTGCGTGTGGGGCAGCCGGTAACGAACGCGGCGCTGCCGGTTACGGTGATGGACGTGCTCGGCGATTCGGATTCGACGTTTCCCGGTCCCTCCCTCAGACAACTCTGGGATGCGCCAGCGATGCATCGCGATTGGCCGTACCCGCTGGCGGAAATGGCATACGAGCCCTGGGCGCAAAAAACGTTCCCAGTTTCTCAGGGCTCGATCCAATCGCTGGTGACCCCTCGCTGGCACTACATCCGGCACCGGACACTGGGTGTGGAGCTGTACGACTGGCAGAGCGATCCGCTGGAAGGCCACAACCTGGCCGCGTCGGCCTCCTTGAAGACGGTCGTGACGGAGCTTGGCGGCCGACTGGCTGCCGTTCCCTGGCCAGCGGCGGCACCACGCTCTGCCCGGCAGCCTATCTCCTCGCGCATCGCCCGCGCTCGGTAAAGGATGGACAGTTGAGTCGGCGGTCTGAACGTATCGGGGGTGACGAGACCGCGGGTATGCGGGGCATACTGCTGCTCGCCGTGTGGGTTGGCTTACTCAGCGGCATGGTCGAAGCTCTCGTCGTGGCCGCCTTACCCGGCTCGCCGTTTCGGTTTGCCCGTGTGGATCCCGACGTGGTGTGGACGGCGCCACTGGTCAACGCCTGCGTTTTCCTGGCCATTGGGCTCGTTCTCTCCGCAGCACCGGTGCGGCGATTGCGGCTCGATCGCTTTCGAGTAGCTGTTCTTGTGTTCACTTTCCTGGGATCATCCGGTGTCCTGCTCATGTTGCGCCCCCAGCTCCATCGGTACGCCGGCTTCCTTCTGGCTGCCGGCTTGGCCGTTCAGGCGCAGCGCGTCGTGGCCACACGGGCGGCTGGGCTGTACGTTGTCATGCTGCGCAGCGTTGCGTGGATGGCGGTGCTCATCCTCATGGTGACACTCGGCACGCGCGCCTGGCCGAGGTTGATGGAACGGCAAGCGCTAGCGAAGCTGCCAGCGGCTCAGCCGGGAAGTCCGAACGTGCTGTTCATCGTTCTCGACACCGTCCGAGCCCGGAATCTCAGCCTCTATGGGTACACTCACCCAACGACCCCGTTCCTCGAGCGTTGGGCCCAGCGTGGGGTACGTTTCGAGCACGCGGTCGCTCCCGCGCCTTGGACCCTGCCGTCGCATGCGAGTATGTTCACTGGCCGTTTCCCTCACCAGCTCTCCGCAGACTGGCTCGTGCCGCTCGATGCTGCGCATCCCACCCTCGCGGAGATCCTGGCGGCGCGGGGGTACGTGACCGCCGGATTCGTCGCCAACACCGAATACTGCAGTTACAAATTCGGCCTCAATCGCGGCTTTATCCACTACGAGGACTTCCTCCTTTCGCCGGGCCAAATCGTCAGCAACTCCTCACTCGGCTTGTACGTCATGGATAGTCCCACCGTGCGCCACCTCACGGGCTACCACCAGACGTTCGGGCGCAAGACCGCCGCCGACGTGAATCGGGCGTTCCTCCACTGGCTGTCGCGTCGGAACTCGCGTCCCTTCTTCGTGTTTCTCAACTACTTCGATGCCCATGATCCGTATCTGCCCCCTGAACCGTTTGCGCGGCAGTTCGGGTTCCGCCCCGTCCGGAAATGGCGATGGCCTTGGGCACGCAGGAGGTCCATTTCGCCACAGAAAGCCCGGGCCATGCTCAGCGGCTACGACGGCAGCCTCGCTTACCTCGACCATTCCCTGGAGCTGCTCTTCGAGGCACTGGACAAGCGAGGCGTGCTGCGGAACACGCTGGTGATCATTACCTCGGACCACGGCGAGCAATTTGGCGACCATGGCATTTTCGGGCACGGCCAGAGTCTGTACCTGCCAGTGCTGCACGTTCCCCTTTTGATTGCCTTCCGCGGGCATGTGCCCGCCGGTGAAACGGTCCGTGAGGCCGTTAGTTTGCGGGATCTTCCCGCGACGGTTCTGGATCTATTGCAACTCGACACTGCCGTGCGGCTTCCCGGCACCTCACTGGCGCAATACTGGCAGCGGGGGGGCGGTCCGAGGAGCCCGGCGCGCGGCGTCGCGCTGTCCGAGGTCAGCCGCAATCATGCCCTGCCCGAAGGGGTACCGGCGCGGCGCGGCGACATGCGATCGCTGATGGCCGGTCGCTGGCACTACATCCACAACAAGGGCGATGGGCGCGAGGAACTTTACGATATCGAGCACGACCCGCTGGAACAGGACGATCGCAGTACCTCCGAGGAGGGCCGGCAGACAGTCCTCCAACTTACCAGGTCGCTGCACACGATGCTCGCGTTCACAGACCGTTGATGCGACTGAAACGCTGCTCACTCGAGGGTTCTTGGAGCACGGCGACGGGCAATGACTACAGGGCACAAGGATAGACAGCAGCCTGGCGGCCAGCGGCTCGCACGGTGGATCGGCGTGCTGGGCGTGCTCAACGCCGCCGGCTTCGCGGCTCGCGCCGTGACGTCGTACGGCCTCGCATCTGTTGCTCCGTTCGGCGTGCCCCAGCCGCGTGAGGCGGAGGTCTTCGACGCTCTCGGCCGAACGCTCCGCCTTCTCGGGCCTGGGATCCGGACCTTTGTCAGCGGGCACAACGTGTTGGCCCGAAGGGAAATCTTCCTGTGGGTCTACTCCGGGCCCCTGTTGCTGGAGAGCGCTGTGTTCGTTGCCCTGTTGATCCTGCTCGTGCGCTATCGCGGCGTGCTGGAGCCCAGCATGCCGCGGCGCTTGTTTCGCTGGTCGCTCGCCTTCGTGGCCGTGAGCCTGCTGGCTTCGCCGGTGCTCGTGCAGGATTTCTGGCTTTCGGTAGGCTGGGGGCGCATGGTGGCTGCTGGCCTCAACCCTTATCACACGCCCCTGTCGGCCGCGATGGCTGACAGGCTGCCCGTGGATAACGACCTGCGCATGCAGATGACTTACGGGCCGCTGTGGGCGCTGATCTCAGGCGCGGTCGCTTGGCTGGGGCATCGTTCTGTCCCGCTCGAGGCCGCCCTCTTCAAGGTGCTGCTGGCAGGGGCTTGGATCGCTTCGCTCCGGCTGGTGTGGCTCCTACTGCAGAGGCACTCGCTGTGGCAGCAGTGCACTGGCTTGGTTCTGTTCGGGTGGATGCCCTCCAGTGTCACGGAATCGGTGGCCGAAGGCCACAACGACATTGTTCTCGTGTGCCTGCTCTTACTGTGGTTGTATCAGATCGAGCGCGGCCGACCGTTCGCAGCGTGTCTGGCACTTGCCGCCTCCGTACTGGTCAAGTACGTGACTGCCCCGTTGTTTGTCCTCGATTTTCTGCACTGGCGATTCGGGCGGGGTCGGCGGCCGGCGGGCTACCTTCCCTGCCTCTTCCTGGCGGGCACGTTCGTGGCGGTCACGACGGGCGTGTTCTATCGGTCGGCCGAGTTCTTCTCCGCAACCGTCAAGATGGCGCGCTGGCGCTTCTTGGCGCCATCTGATGCCGTGTTCTTGGTCGGAGACTGGCTCGGCGAGTTGTGGGGAGCACCCTGGATGCGCGCGCCGTTCCTCTTCCTCGGCGTGGCGGTGTTCGCCGTGTTTCCCCTGCTGGCGTTCTACGGTGCCGTGTCGTATCTACGGCGGCCGGGTACCGCGAAGCTGTGGGAAGCCGTGCTGGCGGTGATGTCGGCGGTGCTGTTCTGTGTGGTGGGGCACGTATGGCCATGGTTCGTGGTCTGGGTGTTAGCGGTGGGCGCGCTCGTGGCAGGCTCGGGACTGACACGCTGGGTGGTAGGGGTCGCGCTGGCAGCTCCGTTTGCGACGCTGATCTTGTTTACGTTCCCAGGGCACGGCCAGTATGTCGTTCCGACGCTGGTGCTCAATGGGTCCGCCGCACTGTGGTTCGTCTTTGCGCCGCGGCGCTGGTTCGCGCCCGTCCCACTGGCGGAAACGGGATGCGCCACAGCGGCGTACGATGGTTGAAGGCGGCCGCAGCATGCCCTGTGGCCGGTACGCCCCCCATCTTCTCGTCCTGTTGTCATGGCTGCTCCTGC
Source organism: Binatia bacterium (assembly GCA_046757585.1). Lineage (GTDB taxonomy): Bacteria > Desulfobacterota > Binatia > HRBIN30 > HRBIN30 > JBHHYR01. The sequence continues at coordinate 5,786 of JBHHYR010000010.1, forward strand.
TCCAGGCGCCGCGGCTGGGCGGGTGTGCCGCGCAGCTGGCCAAGCCGGTCTTTCCTCTTCACAGGGGCTACCCCGATTTCTACAAAGCCTACTATCCAGCCGGGCGAAGCATTCTGCAGGACCCTTCCCAGCTAGTCAGCCTCTATCGCGGCCTGTACTACGATCAAAAGACGGGCCAATTTCGAGCTGGTCTGCCCCATTTCGTCAATATCCCCGTGGTCGCTTGGCTCTTCGTCCCATTCAGCCAGCTCCCCCGCCGGCAGGCCGGGGCGTTGCTTCTTGCTGTCAATCTAGCCATCACACTTGTGTGCTTGCTCCTTCTGCTCCGCCGAGCCGCGGGCTCTTCTCCGCTCTTGCTGTGGGCGATCACGCTCGCGTTCATGACCAGTGGTCCGCTCATGAACGCGCTAAATTACGGCCAGACGACGCCCCTGATGTTGTTGCTGTTTCTATTGGGCGAACGCTTCCTCCAGCGCGGACACGATGCGCGCGCAGGGGTATGCTTGGGCCTGGTCTGCCTGATCAAGATTCCACCCCTCCTGTTCTTGCCGTACTTCGCGCTGCGCCGGCGGTGGCGCCTGGTGTCCACAGCCGCTGCGGTCTTGGTCGTGGCGGGCGTTGCGTCGATCGTCTGCTACGGATTGCCGCTGCATGCCACGTACTTCGACCTTGTTGTCGGTGCTAACCTAGGGACCGCCGTGGTTCCTCCGAACAATCAGTCCATAGTCGCGGTGCTGGCACGCCCCTTGACGGATGCACAGCTGCTCTCGTGGAAACCCATCGATCCTGGTGGCACGGTGCATGTGCTGCAGGGCTTGGTGCTCGCGATCTTGCTGGTCCTGTGCGGCTGGGTGTTCACGCCACCGGGGCGGATGGAGAACCATCCGCGGCTGTTGCTCGAGTTGGGTGTGGTGATGTGTGTGAGCTTGCTCGTCTCGCCCATCTCCTGGGTGCACTACGGCATCTGGCTGTTGCCAGTGGCTGTGGTTGTTGGTGCGGTCCTGTTCCGCGCTGGACGGTCGAGCGCCGCCCGGCCCCGGGCAAGCGCCCTGCTGGTCACCGCCGTGCTGCTAATCAACGTCCCTCTGCTCCCGCGGTCGGTCATCAGGCACTTTGGCGATGCCATGTGGTTTCGGGGGGCCATGTCCTACCAGGCGGTGGGGACATTGTTGCTGCTGGGCTTGTGTGTGTGGTGCTTGCGGCGCTTCGGGTTGGAGCGACCGGTGCGCCGCAAGCCCCGCGGTGCCTGCGGCACCCTGGCGTCCTAGGGTGGGAGCCCGCGGGTGATCATGGCTCGTTCGCCACGCCGGTTGCGGCGGCCACCCGCCCGGCAGGCATCACCGGCAGCCGCCCCGCGGGCCTTGCCAGCGCACCGCATCCGCATCGCCTGCCTGCTGGGGGTCCTTTGCTTTTTCGTCTATGCGAGCAATCTCCGTTCGATGGGAACGTGGGCGTGGGACTCGATTCCGGCGCGCTTGCTCCCCTTCAGCATCTTGCGGGAAGGCAATCTCGACTTCGGCGAGTTCCACTGGTTGTTCCGTCTCTACCCCAAGCCGTACTTCCTCCGGAAAACGCGCGGCGGTGCGTTCCTGTCGGCCTACTCGATCGGGGTGCCAGTGCTGGTGACGCCACTCTACATTCCGGTGGTCTGGTGGCTGCAACGCTCTCGGATTCCTGACGACGACGTGCGCTTTCGGCTCATTGTCGTCGGCATGGAGCGGGTGAGCGCTGCGCTGATCGCGGCTGTCTCAGTGAGCCTGGTGTTCTTGGCGTTGACTCGGCTGACCTCTGCAGCGATAGCGGCGGGCATCGCGCTGCTCTACGGCCTCGGTACGAGCATGTGGGTGATCGGCAGCCAGACGCTCTTGCAGCACGGCGGCGCCGCGTTGGGTCTGGCTGGCATGAGCCTCTTTCTGGTCGGACCTGACACGCGACGCCATGCCCTGGTGGCCGGCGGGTTCGCGGCGCTGGCGGTGCTGGCGCGCCCGACGATGATCGTCTTTTCCCTCCTTGCGCTGGTGTTCATGTGGCGCGAGCGCCGCCGCAACGTTCTCCCATTCTTGAGCGTGCCCATCGCCGGCATGCTGGCGCTGCTGGCCTACAACGCCCGTCTTCCCAGCCTGACCCGTGGCGGATACCGTCGCCTCCACTTCGCCCTGCCACGTCTCAAGCGCCTAGCCGGGCTTTTGCTCAGCCCGAATCGCGGGCTGTTTATCTACACTCCTGCGGCCGTGCTGGCACTACCAATCGGCATAGCGCGACGGGCTGCGCTGCCGCGGTGGGTGACCTATCTACCCATCGGCATCGCTGCCTACTTGATACTCTACAGCGCTTGGCAGGGCTGGTGGGGCGGCAACTGCTACGGCCCGCGCTTTCTCACCGATGTCCTGCCGGCAATCGCGCTGTGTGCCGTGCCCGCGGTCGAACGACTATGGCGCGCCAGACTTGGCCGCGGGCTGCTGCTCGCGGTGGTTGCGTGGGGTGTGGCGGTGCAAGCGATCGGGGTGTACTGGGACGACAACTCGTGGAACACGGCGCTGACGCGGCGATTACACCTGGCGCGGCGCGCGTGGGACTGGAAAGATCTGCAGATCCTGCGCGCGGCGCGGGCGGGCTGGCACGGGAGCGAGCTGGCGCCGCTGCTCTGGCAAGCGCTGACCGATCCACGGCCGGCCTTGCTCAAACGCCTGAAGGCTGCCGATCTGTCGGGTGAGATCACCGTGGAAGGCTCGCTGCCCTTGCGCTATCCGCCCCGCGGCAGCGCCACCGTGCACCTGTGGGTCACCAATCGCGGCGGAGCGACCTGGCCGGTGTTCAGCGATTATGGTTACCTGCAGTGCAAGCTTGGGTATCGCTGGTGGGCACACGGGACGTTGCTGGCTGTATCGGGCGCCGTTCCGCTGCCCCGCAATCTTGGTCCAGGCGAATCGACGCAGGCGGCCGCGCGCATCTACATGCCCCGCCAGCCCGGCACCTACGAGCTCGAGTTGGTGGTGGTGCAGGTGCTCGACGCCGATAAGGGCCTTTCAGGCGGGGCCGTTGCGCGGGTGCCGGTTCAAATCGAGTGAGATGCGCGTTCATGCCTTGGCGCCGCTACGCCCTACACCTCACGGTGTTGTTTGCCACACTTCTTTGCGTCCAAGCACCCCGGTTTAGTCGGTTGGCCGCCGAAGCGGGGGCCCCCGTGTTCGCTCCGAACCGAGGCTACCTCGACTTCGATCACGGTTACTATCCTGCGGGGAAAGCCATCCGAACCAACCCGTCCACACTCTATCGCGGCGCAGTCTACGACCGGCATGAGGGAACGCTTCGCCTCACTGCTCCAGCGCGTTTCGTGAACCTCCCGCTGGTTGCGTGGCTTTTCGTTCCGCTTGCCGAACTCCCGCTGCCGTGGGCAGAAACGCTGTGGCTGTTATTCAATATCGGGGTCGCGCTGACCTGCTTGCTTCTCCTGCAAGAGCGGATCGCTGCGTCCGGGGCGGTGTGGCGTTGGGCGGTGACCCTCGCCTTTGTGACCAGTGGTCCCCTGATGAATGCCTTGAACCTCGGGCAGACCACACCGCTGATTCTGCTCTTCCTCTTGCTTGGCGAACGCTGTCTCTCTCGCGGGCGTGACGGGCGCGCCGGCCTGTGGCTCGGCCTCGCGTGCCTGATCAAGGTCCCACCGCTCCTGTTTCTGCCGTACTTTGCCCTGCGCCGAAGGTGGCTGGTGCTGGCAACGGCAGGTGCGGTGCTCGTCGCTACAGTGGGCCTTTCCGTTGTGTGGTATGGCTGGCCGCTGCATGGTACCTACTTCGATGTCAATATTCGCGCCAATGCCGGCGCCGCCCTGGCCGCGCACAATTGCCAATCGATCGATGCTTTCCTGGCGCGCGTGTCTACGGACAGGCCGTTGTGGTCCTGGCAAACGATCGCGCTTGGCGGCGGTTCACGTACGGTGAAATGGCTGCTGCTTGCTGGCTTGGCGGCTGCCTGTGGGTGGGCATTGAAAGGGGGCCCCAGGGTGGGCTATCCGCGGATGCTGGTTGAGCTGGCGATGGTGCTGTGTGCCGGGCTGGTCGCGCTGCCGGTGTCGTGGGTGCATTACGGGATGTGGTTGTTGCCCGTGGCGGTGCTTGTCGGTGGAGCGCGGATGTCGTTACGGCTACCGCAGCGGCACTGGTGGGTCGCGCTGGTCGTCGTTGGGGGTTTCCTGATTAATCTTCCCGTTCCACCGCCGGCGGTTATCCGGCGCCTCGGTGACCAGATGTGGTTTCGCGTTGCGATCTCGCACCAGCTCTTTGGAACCGTGCTCTTCCTCGGGATGGGTATCGCCGCCCTGCGGTGGTCGTGCGACCGGCGTGAACCGCAGGGGGGCGGTTTGCAGCCATGAGTCGCTCGCGGGGCTCCCGATCTTCAAAGGGACGGCCGCACGTGCAGACCGCGCGCGCTCAGCCTCCGGAACCCCGTGCCGTTCCCGTGGTGAGGCATCGCGTTGCCGCTGCCTGTGCGCTCGGAATGCTCTGCTTCGCCGTCTACCTCACCAACCTGCGCCCGATGGCTGTGCAGGATTCAATCCCAGCGCGCCTGCTCCCGTTCAGCATCTTGCGCGAGGGGAACCTCGATCTCAGCGAATTCCACTGGTTGTTCAGTGGCCCCTACAAGCCGTACTTCCTGCGGCAAGTCCCGAATGGCCGGTCCTTTTCGGCTTACTCGATCGGCGTGCCCGTGTTGGTGACACCGCTCTATGTCCCGGTCGTCTGGGCCTTGCGACACTACCGCATCGACGACGACGACGTGCGTTTCCGGCTCGTGAGCGTCGTCATGGAGCGGATCAGTGCGGCCCTGATCGCCGCCGCGTCGGTGAGTCTGGTGTTTCTCGCGCTGTGCCGGATGACGTCGGCAGGCATAGCGGCCGGGATGGCGCTGGCCTATGGCCTCGGGACGAGCATCTGGTCCACCGGCAGCCAGAGCTTGCTGCAGCACGGTGGCGCGGCGCTGGCTCTCGCGGGGCTGAGTTTCTTTCTTCTGGAGCCGGATACGCGCCGCAACGCTGCTGCTGCCGGTGGGTGCGCGGCTCTGGCCGTGCTGGCGCGGCCCACCATGGTGTTCTTCTCTCTTCTGGCCCTGGTATTCGTCTGGTGGACGCGCCGACGCCGTCTCCCCGTGTTCTTGAGCCTACCCGTTGCGGGCCTCGCGTTCATGCTGACCTACAGGATGCAGCTCGGCCGCCTGCTGCGCGGAGGCTACCATGGCCTCCATTTCGGTGTACCGACGCTGAAGCGCTTCGCGGGCCTTTTGATCAGCCCCAACCGCGGCCTCTTCATTTACACCCCCGCGGCACTACTGGCACTGCCCATCGTCACCAAACGCGGCGCGGGCGCGCCGAGCTGGGTGCGCTGGCTGCCCATCGGCATCGTGACCTACGTCGTCTTCTACAGTTCGTGGCGCGGATGGTGGGGTGGAGACTGCTACGGGCCGCGGTTTCTGACCGACGCGTTGCCCGCAATCGTCCTGTGCGCAGCACCAGCCGTAGACCGGCTCTGGCGGGCACGCACCGCCGGGCGCATCGTCCTTCTTGCGCTGGTCACCTGGGGCGTCGTTGTTCAGGGGATCGGTACATACTTCGATAACAATTCGTGGAACCAATCGCCGATCGGGTCATGGCGACCGCGCGGCAAACGTGTGTGGGACTGGCACGATCTCCAAATTCTGCGGGCGGCCCATGTCGGCTGGCGGGGAACCAGGCTCGCTCCCCTGCTGTGGCAGACGTTGACGGACCCCCGCCCGGCGCTGCTGCGGCCGATCGCGCCGGAGGACTTCGTCGGCCAGTTGACGCTGGAGGAACCGGTCCCGTTACGCTACCACCCTGCCGACCGGCCCGAGCTGCATGTGCGCGTAACGAACCACGGGCGTGCCGGCTGGCCCGCGTTCAGGGATTTTGGCCCGATGCGTTGCAGACTGGTGTATCGCTGGTGGGTCAATCGAGCGAAGATCGCATCGGGCAGTTTCTCACTGCGTCGTAACGTTTACGCCGGCGGATCGGTACAGGTCCGCAAGCGCATCCTCATGCCCGCCCGGCGCGGAACGTACGAGCTTGAGTTGGCGGTGGTGCAGGCGCTGGGGTGGGACCGACCACCCAGCCGGGGACCCAGCTTGCGGGTGCCCGTTCATATCGAGTGACGTCGCGTGTGGCGAGCGCTGGACGGGTTCTGCAGCAACTGAAGGGAAGCACACGTGCAGGCATGACGGCTCCGCGAGGTCCGAGAGCAGCGACACGGGATGTCCGCGCTAACGGGCAGGCGCCGGCCGCGGTACGACACCGCACGCGCAAAGCGTGCCTGCTCGGCTGCCTCTGTTTCGGCATCTACCTGACCAACTTGCGCCCGATGGGTGCCTGGGACTCGATTCCTGCCCGCTTGCTCCCGTTCAGTATCTTGCATGAGGGTAACCTCGATCTCGACGAGTTCGGCTGGTTGCGCCGCCTGAGCCCCAGCCCGTACTTCTTACGCCACACCCATCGGGGCCACTGGCTCTCAGGGTACCCGATCGCTGTGGCAGTGCTCGTGACACCGCTGTTCGTCCCTGCAGCGTGGTGGCTGTACGGGAATCACGTTGATCACGACGACGTCAGGTTCCGTTTGGCCTCGGTCGTCATGGAACGGATCGGCGCAGCGGCGATCGCGGCCGTTTCCGTGAGTTTAGTGTTTTTCACCGTCTGTACCCTCACCTCGGCCGGCATGGCCACCGCCGTCGCCCTGGTCTACGGGCTCGGCACGTCCACCTGGGCGATCGGCAGCCAGGCGTTGTGGCAACACGGCTTGGCCGAAGTCGCCGTCGCGGGGATCAGTTTGTTTCTCGTGGCGCGCGACACCCGTCGCAACGCGGTCGCCGCGGGCGGTTTCGCGGCGCTGGCGGTGCTTGCACGTCCCACCATGATCGTGTTCGCGCTCCTCGCACTCGTGTTCATGTGGCGCGAGCGGCGAGGCCGGCTGCTGCCGTTTTTGAGTCTTCCCATTGCCGGGATGGTTTTGTTGTTCGCCTACAATCTTCGCCTTGCGAGCGTCCTGGTCGGTGGCTACGCCAGCGAACGCCTGGTCATGCCCCGCTTCAAGCGGCTTGCCGGCCTGCTGGTCAGCCCCAGTCGTGGCCTGTTCATCTATACGCCCGTGGCGGCGCTCGTTCTTCCCGCGATGGTCCGGCGTTTTCGAGGTGGGCCGCGCTGGCTCGCGTACCTGCCCGCGGGCATCGCGGGCTACGTGCTGCTCTACAGTTCCTGGCAGGGGTGGTGGGGAGGCCAGACGTACGGCCCGCGCTTTCTCACGGACGTCCTACCCGCGATCGTCTTGTGTACGGTGCCAATTGTCGAGCGGCTCTGGCAGCTGCGTGTGGGCCGCGTGGCGTTGGTCGGCCTCACCGTGTGGGGTCTAGGTGTGCAGGGCATCGGCGTGTACTGCGACGACCGGTCGTGGAACCAGATCGGTAGTGTGCCGCAGCGGTTGTGGGACTGGTCGGACCCGCAGATCGTCCGGGCCGCGCGCGCAGGCTGGCACGGGACGGATCTCGCGCCGCTGGTCTGGCAGGCGCTCACGGATCCGCGGCCCGTGCTGCTCGAGCCGCTTTCGGCCGCCGCCTTGGCCGGCGCAATCAGCATGGAAGGGACACGGGCGTTGCGGTACGGGGCTGGGAGTAGGGGAAGGCTGACGGTACGAGTCACCAATCGCAGTGACGTCGCGTGGCCGGCCTTCAGCGATTATGGCTACCTGCAGTGCAAGCTTGCTTACCGCTGGTGGTCAGGCGCCAGGATGCTCGCCGTCGCAGGCGGTATTGCCTTGCCACGCAACCTCGCTCCGGGTGAGTCGGCCCGGATCCGCGCGCGGGTGCAGATGCCAGCCGAGCCAGGCAGCTACGAGCTGGAGCTCATGCTGGTGCAGGTGCTGGACGTCGACAAAGGCGCATCCGGGGGCACCACCCTGCGCTTGCCGGTGGAGATCGAGTGATTCAAGGTTCTCCGCAGCCGGCGATGCTGAACAGTTCTCGCGCCGCCCCCGCTTGCGCCTCTGAGAGACCGCAGCTACATGTGCGGTGGTGCTCACCATCAGTAATTTACAGAAGCGCTATGGCGGTCAGATCGTCGTCGACAGACTGAACTGGTTCGTCCCCGATGGCGCACGGGTCGGCCTCGTCGGTGCCAACGGCTCCGGCAAGTCGACGCTCCTGCGCATGATTGCCGGGGAGGTGGAGCCCGATGACGGCGCGATCGTGCTGCCCAAGGACCATACGGTCGGCTATCTGCCGCAGGAGGTCTGGGGCCTGTCGGGGCACACCGTGCTCGAGCAAGCGCTGCGCGCTTTCGCTGACGTGCGGGCCCTGGCGGACCAGTGTCGTCGCGTTGAACACGAGCTTGCCGAGGTTACGGCAGACGATCCGCGTCACGGCACGCTGATGGACACCTACACGCGACTACGTACCGAGTGGGATACGCGCGGGTGCTATGACATGGAAGCGCAAGCGGAACGGGTGCTGGCGGGTCTGGGTTTTCGCCCCACCGACTTGCAACGAGACTGCAGCGAGTTCTCAGGCGGCTGGCAAATGCGGCTGGCGCTGGCCACCTTGCTGCTGCGCCGGCCGCAGCTGCTGCTTCTCGACGAGCCCACGAACCACCTCGATATCGAGGCACGCACCTGGTTGGAGGAGTTCCTCGCGGAGTATCCGCACACGGTGATCGTTGTGGCTCATGATCGCTACTTCCTCGACGTGGTCGTGCGCCAGGTCAGCGAAGCGGCCCACGGGCACATCACGCACTTTCAGACCAACTACAGTCGCTATCTGATCGAACGCGAGGCGCGACTGCAGCGCGCAGCCCAGGCCTATCACGTGCAGCAGGAAGAAATCGAACGGCTACAGGCGTTTATCAGCCGCTTTCGCTATCAGGCATCCAAAGCGGCGCTGGTACAAAGTCGCATCAAGCAGCTCGAGAGAATCGAGCGGTTGAAGCCCCCCGAAGGCCTGCGCACCGTGCACTTCCGCTTCCCCCAGCCGCCGCGCAGCGGTCGCACGGTGTTACAGCTCCAGGGTGCACATAAGCACTACGGTGATGTGGTCGTCTACGACGGCCTCGATCTGTCCATCGAACGTGGCCGCAAGATCGCGCTGGTCGGTCCCAACGGTGCGGGGAAGTCCACGCTGATGAAGTTGCTTGCGGGTGCCGAGCCCCTGACTGGCGGGACGCGCACGGTGGGGCACAACGTCACCGTGGGATACTTCGCCCAGGACCAGACACAGGCACTGGACCCCCAATGCACCGTGCTCGACGAGATCACCCGCGCGGCACCGTCCGACCTCGTTCCCCAGGTCCGCAACATCCTCGGCGCTTTCCTGTTCTCCGGCGACGCGGTGCACAAGCGCGCCGGCGTGCTCAGTGGCGGCGAACGCAGCCGACTCGCCCTGGCAAAACTGCTTCTCCGTCCAGCCAACTGCCTGTTGCTCGACGAGCCCACCAATCACCTCGATATCCACGCGAAAGAGGTGCTGCTCGATGCGTTGCTCGCCTACAAAGGGACGCTGGTGCTCGTCGCGCATGACCGCTACATTCTCGACCGCCTGCCAGAAGAGATCATCGAGGTGGGCGCAGGCACTGCCGTGCGCTATCTGGGCGATTACGAGGGCTATCTACGGAAGAAGGCATGCAGTGAGGCTCCCGTGCCGCGGAGCAGCACCGTGCCTGTCCAGCCTCCCCCTGGTGGTCACGCCGAACAAGCGGCGCGGAGGGCGCGACGCTCTGCGCAGCGGCGGCGCGAACGCGAGCAGGCCCGCCGGGCACAACAGGTCGAGAAAACCGAAGCCGCGATCGCCGAGAAGGAAGCGGAGCTCAGTTCGTTGACTGCCGTCATCAATCAACCGGACTTTCCCCAGGCCCACCCTGATCCCCATAGCGTGTTCAGCGCGTACGCCCGGCTACGCAAGGAGATCGGCACTCTGTACCGGCAGCTGGAGAAGATGGACAGTGCCGGCGTCGATGCGGTGGCATCGTAAGACACTCACGGCGCCCATGGTTGGTAGAGAGATCTTACGCGAAGAGGAGGCTTCCCCGAACTATTGCCTGCGTAAGGTACGGAGACGCCGGACCGGCGAAATCAGCTGGGAGGTGGTGGGAGTGTCATCCGGCGCGGCTGTGGCGACGGGACTGGCGAACCGCGAAGAGGCCCTGCGCATCGTGCGCGGCTGGGAACGGCTCAGTCAAGTGCTCGACGGCGGTCTGGAGGGCCACATCCTGGTGCACTGAGATCCTGCGCAATACCCCTGCGTTATCCCCAGGGCGGAGGTGCCCCGCCCCTGCGGCCAGGATGGCTGGTCTTCACAGGGGGTTGCAGATTCCCACCGCTCTGGTAGAGTATGCAATCCAGACCGGCTCAGTCTGGTTTTAGACCGGGAGCGGGACGTATGATTCGCATTAGCAGACTCACCGATTACGGGATCGTCATATTAAGCTACATGGCTGCCCATCCGGACCAAGTGCACAATGCAAGCTCGGTTGCTGTGGGTGCGCACTTGCCGCTGCCGACAGTTGGCAAGCTCCTGCGTGCGTTCGCACGTGGGGGGCTCCTGAGTTCGCACCGCGGTATCAACGGTGGTTACAGCTTGGCGCGCCCGCCGAGAGAGATTTCCGTGGCGGGGGTCATCCGTGCGCTGGAGGGGCCGATTGGCCTCACACTGTGCAGAGCGGAATCACCCGGCGATTGTGCCCACGAGGCGGTGTGTCGCGTCCGCACGCACTGGCAGCGGATCAACCAGGCAATCCGCCAAGCACTCGAGGGGATCACCCTTTCCGAGATGGCCGCGCCGGTCTCGCCGCAGTTCATGCCCGTGGCGGAGGGGGATCGCCGGGAGGGCCCAGACACGATGCCAAAGGCTGCCTTGGGCTGAGGAGACGCAATGGCAACAGCCGCAACGAAGATCGAGGAACTGGTCAATCGTGAGTACCAGCACGGGTTTTATACCGACGTCGAGGCCGATGTCGTTCCGCGTGGCCTGAACGAGGAGGTCATCCGCCTCATCTCGGCGAAGAAGCACGAGCCTGAGTTCATGCTGGAATGGCGCCTGAAGGCGTACCGCCACTGGTGTACGATGAAGGAGCCCACCTGGCAGAATGTTCACTATCCGCCAATCCACTACCAGGACATCATTTACTACTCGGCGCCGACGGCGCGCGACGACGCGCCCAAGAGCCTCGACGAAGTCGATCCCAAGCTGCTCGCAACGTACGAGAAGCTCGGGATTCCGCTCCAGGAGCGGGAACGTCTGGCGGGTGTTGCCGTGGATGCGGTGTTCGACAGCGTATCCGTGGCAACCACATTCCAAGAGAAGCTGGGCGAGCTGGGTATCATCTTCTGCTCGTTCTCCGAGGCGGTGCAGCACCACGCCGATCTCGTCAGGCAATACCTGGGTTCGGTTGTTCCGTACACTGACAACTTCTTTGCAACGCTGAACTCCGCCGTCTTCAGCGATGGTTCGTTCTGCTACATCCCGAAGGGGGTGCGGTGCCCGATGGAGCTGTCGACGTACTTCCGGATCAATGCAGCGAACACTGGCCAGTTCGAGCGCACGCTGATCATCGCTGACGAGGGCAGCTACGTGAGCTACCTCGAAGGCTGTACCGCACCAATGCGGGATGAGCACCAGCTGCACGCGGCGGTGGTGGAGCTGGTGGCGCACGACCACGCCCACATCAAGTACTCGACGGTCCAGAATTGGTACCCGGGCGACAAGGACGGGAAGGGCGGTATCTACAATTTTGTCACTAAGCGGGGCGCTGCCCTGGGGGCGAACTCCAAGATTTCGTGGACCCAGGTTGAAACCGGTTCGGCCATCACCTGGAAGTATCCGGGAGTCATTCTGAAAGGTGAGAACTCGGTTGGCGAGTTTTATTCCGTTGCCCTGACCAACCACTATCAGCAAGCGGATACCGGTACCAAGATGATTCACCTCGGCAAGAACACCCGCAGCACGATCCTGTCGAAGGCTATTTCCGCGGGCCATGGGCAGAATAGTTACCGCGGGCTGGTGAAAGTCACGAGGGGTGCCACCGGCGCCCGCAACTACACCCAGTGCGACTCGTTGCTGATCGGCGACCGGTGCGGGGCGCACACCTTTCCGTACATGGAGGTGAAGAACAGCACCGCCCAGGTCGAGCACGAAGCCAGCACGTCGAAGATCAGCGATGATCAGCTGTTCTATTGCATGCAACGTGGCATCGCGGCGGAGGATGCCGTCTCCATGATCGTCAGCGGCTTCTGCAAGGCGGTGTTCCGCGAGTTGCCGATGGAGTTCGCTGTCGAGGCGCAGAAGCTGTTGGGCGTGAGCCTCGAAGGCAGTGTGGGATAACCGGGGCGAGGACACGGGAAACCAATGGCAGGGCAACCGATTCTGGAAGTGAAGAACCTGCATGTGAGGATCGCCGGCACCGAGATCCTCCGTGGCATCAACCTGGTGGTGCACCGCGGCGAGGTGCACGCCATCATGGGGCCGAACGGTTCGGGTAAGAGCACGTTGGCGCATGTCCTCGCCGGACGCGAGGGCTATGAGGTGACCGGTGGCGAGGTCCGGTACGCGGGCAAGGACCTGCTCGCTATGTCGCCGGAGGAGCGGGCGCGCGAGGGGCTCTTCCTCGCTTTCCAATATCCGGTCGAGATTCCCGGCGTGAGCAACACCTACTTTCTGCGCACCGCCCTCAACGCCGTGCGCAAACACCAGGGCCTGGAGCCGCTCGACGCGATGGATTTTCTGGCCATGCTCAAGGCGAAGATGAAATTCGTCGATATGGACCAGACGCTTATGAGCCGATCTGTCAATGAGGGGTTCTCCGGCGGCGAAAAGAAACGGAACGAAGTCCTGCAGATGGCTGTGCTCGATCCGCAGCTTGCCGTGTTGGATGAAACTGACTCCGGTCTGGATATCGATGCGCTCAAGATTGTGGCCGATGGGGTCAACGCCGCGCGTAGCGAGGAGCACGCCGTGATCATAGTGACGCATTACCAGCGGCTCCTGAACTACCTGGTCCCCGACATCGTGCACGTGCTGGTCGACGGACACATCGTGCGCTCCGGAGACCGCGGGCTGGCGATGCAGCTCGAAGCAGAGGGTTACGCCCAATTCGAGCAAGAGGCCGCCGCTGCTCCGGCCTGAGCAGTGGCGCGCGGTGCAATCGCCATGGGTGGAATCGAAACGTTTTCTGCGCACTTTCAGCGGGTCAGCCGAACGCTGCCGGCCGTAATCCGTCGCACTCGAGAAGCCGCCTTTGCTCGCTTCACCGATCTCGGATTCCCGACGACACGGATGGAGGACTGGAAATATACCAACGTCGCACCGATCACCAAGATTCCCTTCCAGCTCCCGAATGGATCGCCACACGTGAGCCGTACGGACGTGGCTGGCGCCAGCTTCCCCGCAGAGTGCCAGCTCGTCTTCGTCAACGGCCGTTACTCGCCCTCCCTATCCGCGCCGGGATCGCTGCCGCCGGGCGTACGGGTGGAGAGCCTGGCGGCGGTCTTGGAACGCCAGCCGGCTCTGCTGGAGCCACACCTAGCCCGCTATGCGGACTACGCGAGCCAGAGTTTTACGGCTCTGAACACCGCCTTCATCGCAGATGGCGCCTTCGTATCCCTCGCGAAGGGGACGACCGCCCCCGCCCCGATCCACCTGCTCTTCCTTGCCACCGCACCGGGCGCTGCCACGGTGGCACAGCCTCGGAATCTCATCCTTGCCGAGGAAGGCAGTACGGCCACGGTGGTCGAAAGTTACGTCGGGCTGGGACCCGACACGTACTTCACGAACAGTGTTACGGAGATCCCTATCGGGCCACGCGCGCGTATCACGCACTACAAGGTACAACGGGAGAGCGCCGCCGCGTTCCATGTCGCCTCGGTTGTCGCGCACCAGGAGGCTGCCAGTCATTTCGTCTCGCATTCCGTCTCACTCGGCGGTGCACTGGTGCGGAGTGATACCGGTACGGTCCTTGATGCCGAAGGGAGCGACTGCACTCTGGAGGGACTGTACATGGTTACCGGGACGCAGCACGTGGACCACCACACGGCGATCGATCACCGCCAACCGCGCTGCCGCAGCCGCGAGCTGTACAAGGGGGTGCTCGATGGCCGCTCCAGTGGTGTGTTCAATGGTAAGGTCGTTGTGCGACCCGACGCGCAGAAGAGCGACGCAGCGCAGGTGAACAGGAACCTGCTGCTGGCCGACGCGGCCGCGATCGACACCAAGCCGCAACTGGAGATTTTTGCCGACGACGTGCAGTGTCGCCACGGGGCGACGATCGGGCGGCTCGACGCGGCGGCGATCTTCTACTTGCGTTCCCGTGGCATCGGCCAGGCGAACGCCCGCGCGCTCCTGATCTACGCGTTTGCCAATGAACTGCTCAGCCGCATGCAGGTGGCACCAGTCCGCAAGCAACTCGAAGGCGTCCTGTCTGGCCGGTTTCACCGCCACTTGGAGGTTGAGACCTGACGATGAACCGTACGCAGTCCGCTCTCTCCTTGCCGGCCCGGGCGGCACCACCCGGGCCGTTCGACGTACAGCGCGTGCGGCAGGACTTTCCGATCCTGGGCCAGCAGGTGCACGGCAAACCGCTCGTCTATCTCGACAACGCCGCCTCGGCCCAGAAACCCCGAGCGGTGATTGACACGGTCGCTCGCTTCGACCGCGAGGATTATGCCAACATCCACCGGGGTGTGCATGCCCTCAGTCAGCGCGCGACAGCCGCTTTCGAGGCGGCTCGCGGCAAGGTGCAGCGCTTCCTCAACGCCGCCACCCCGCGCGAAATCATCTTCGTGCGGGGAACGACGGAGGCGATTAATCTGGTGGCGCACAGTTACGCCAGACCCCACCTCAGCCGAGGCGACGAGGTGGTCGTTTCGGCCATGGAACACCATTCCAACATCGTGCCGTGGCAGCTCGTGTGCCGTGAGCGTGGCGCGACGCTGCGGGTGGTACCGATGAACGATGCTGGCGAGCTGCTCCTCGACGAATACGAGAAACTGTTGGGGCCACGCACGAAGCTCGTCGCCGTGGCCCATGTGTCCAACGCGCTGGGAACCATTAACCCGGTTCAGCAGATGATTGCCTTGGCGCACCGCTGCAACGTACCCGTCTTGATTGACGGGGCCCAGGCTGTGCCCCACCTGCCCGTCGACATGCAGGCGCTCGATTGCGACTTCTACGCTTTCTCCGGCCACAAGCTGTATGGACCCAGCGGCGTCGGCGTCTTGTACGGCAAGGCCACGCTGCTGGAACAGATGCCGCCATATCAGGGGGGCGGCGAAATGATCAGTGCGGTGACGTTTGAGAAGACTTTCTATAAGGAGATTCCCCACAAGTTCGAAGCCGGGACGCCGAACATCACCGGCGTGGTCGGTCTCGGCGCGGCGACTGACTATGTGAGCGCGATCGGCGTCGAAACAGCCGCCGCCTACGAGGCCGACCTGCTCGCGTACGCGACGCAGCAAGTCACCGAGATCCCCCAGGTGCGGATCCTTGGCACCGCGAAGGAGAAGGCCAGCGTGCTTTCCCTGGTCATCGAGGGTATCCACCCGCACGACGTTGGCACGATCCTGGACCGCGAAGGCATCGCCGTGCGGGCAGGGCACCACTGCGCCCAGCCAGTGATGCAGCGATTCCGTGTACCAGCCACGACCCGCGCGTCGCTGGCTTTCTACAACACCCGCGACGAGATCGATTCCCTGGTCGCGGGGATCCGCAAGGCGGTGGAGCTGTTTGCATGAGCGACGAGCTGCGCGATTTGTACCAGGACGTCATCCTCGACCATAGTAAACGGCCACGCAACTTCCGGAAGCTCGACGGCACAGCGCGCAAGGCTGAAGGATACAACCCGCTGTGCGGGGATGCCGTGACAGTGTATGTCGAGGTGGAGGGTGATGTGGTCAAGGAAGTTGCCTTCCAAGGACACGGCTGCGCCATCTCCACGGCCTCGGCCTCAGTCATGACGGAAACGCTGAAGGGGAAACCACGCGCGCAAGCAGAGCGGCTGTTTCGTACCTTCCACGCCCTCGTGACCGGCGATACCAAGACGCTGGCCGCCGGTGAGGATCTCGGCAAGCTCGCGGTCTTTGCCGGCGTGAGCGAGTTCCCCACACGCGTCAAGTGCGCAACGCTGGCGTGGCATACGTTGCGTGCCGCTTTGGCAGGTGAGGACGCGCTCGTATCCACGGAGCAGGAGGACCACGCATGAGGTATGAAGAGGTTACGATCACACGTGACTGTGCCGTGATCCAGATTCCACAGGGACACACCGTGATGCTTGCGGCTGGCACGCCGGCAGTCATTACGCAGGCGCTGGGAGACACGTATACGATCGAGGTTCCGACGCGCGGCGGGCTGTATCGGATCGACGGAAAGGACGCGGATGCGATCGGGAAGGCACCCCTGACGCCGCGCGCAGAAGCTGCAACGGCATCGCCGGGTGACGAAAGGCCGGTCGATGAACAGCTGATCTGGAATCAGCTCAGGAACGTTTACGATCCGGAGATTCCCGTGAACATCGTCGAGCTGGGTCTCGTCTACGACCTGCGCATCGAGCGGCTCGAGAGCGGCGGTAGCCGGGTGGTGGTGAAAATGACGTTGACCGCGCCCGGGTGCGGGATGGGCGAGGTGATCGCGCTGGATGCGAAGAGTCGGATCGAAAGCCTGCCTGGCGTGGAGGAGGCCGACGTCGATGTGGTCTTCGATCCGCCCTGGAATCAACAGATGATGTCTGAGGCCGCTAAACTCCAGCTCGGGATGCTGTGAGCGCCCGCTGTGGCGACGACACGACGCCCTCGCTGGCCCGGTCCCAACAGCCGATCGTTGTGAGATGGAACCAGCAGCGGCCGGCCTAGCCTCGCCGCCGCGCGGGGAAAGCCACCCCCGTCCAGCGGGCTGACGCTTGCCGCCCGTTTCCCATCTCTCGTATTCGGCTTCTCATTTCTGAGGAGGGGGAGGGAATCCGGCCCAAAGTGGGCGGTTTCTTGGTATGCCGTGCCGCGGGAACGTCACGTGCATTCATGCAACCCGGGCCAGTACGGGGGACTGCGTTGTGAGAAAGATCCGCTGTGAGACGTGTACCCTGCGGAGCCAGGCGGGGCTCTGCAATATGCCACCGGACGCATTCGATGCCTTCCGTGCCGCAAGTGCCACAGCCCTGTATCGACCACGCCAAGTTGCTTTCAGTGAAGGAAATCCCGCTGCCGGCCTGTACCTTCTCTGCTCCGGGCTGGTGAAGCTGTACCATTCCGACCGCTTCGGTCGCGATAACATCCTGGAGATCGCAGGACCTGGCGCCGTGCTGGGCGAAATACCCGTCAACACTCATCGTGCGCTGTCCGTGTCTGCGGAAGCCATCACGGAGTGTCAGCTGTGCCTCCTACCCCGGGAACGCCTCGTGCCGTTCCTGCGCAGCTATCCGCTGGTTGCCGTGCGCCTCGTTTCAGCGCTGAGTCGCGAGCTGGGCGCGGCACGCCGCAAGGTTCGCGACCTCGCACTGAAAGGAGCCGAAAGCCGCTTGGCGGGCCTGCTGGTAGACCTGGCACGTGGCAGCGGTGGCTTGTCGACTGGCAGGTGCCTACCCATGCGGTACACGCGCCGCGAGCTGGGCGAGATGATCGGCGTGTCGACGGAAACAGCGATCCGACTGCTGGCTAAGCTCAAGGAAAAACGAGCCATTCGCATTGAGCGGCGCGCCGTGGTGATCTGCGACGTGGAGAAACTCACACAGGTTGCCAATTACGACGATGCCGACCCAACGGCCGGAGCTTGAACCGCTGCCGCGCAGCGACGAAGAGGGAGGTTTGCATGACGCGCTGGGTTGCCGCCTGCGCTGCCACGTACACGGTTGCAATAAGCCTGGTCACTGCATGCCGCGTCCTGGCTGCCGAGGGAGATCGCGCGGAGTCAGTGCGATGGGAGGACCATATCACCCTGCTGCTCAGTGAGCGGATTCGGGGTGAGTTTGTCGACTGGTTTCGGCCTCCGGACGGCAAGGCGCCCGCCGGCGCACAACGCTACAACTTCCTCGGCAGCCGCCTGCGGGTGGGTGCCAGGTTCACCGTGCCGCACGTTCGGCTGACCCTCGAAATGCAAGACACACGGCTCGTCGATCTGCCGGACGACGCCAGCCCTCCAGCCTCCAAGGCTGGCAACCTCGGCCCCGGTGCCTTGTACTTCTTCCAGACACGCGATCGCAACCAAGGTGAGCCGTTCCTGAAACTCGGGAATCTGGTCCTGTCCGACATTCCCCGGGCCCTCGGCATGACCGCGACCTTGGGCCGGTTTGAGTACAAAGACGGGCTGGAGACGATTCCGAAGGATCCCACGCTCGCCTGGCTCAAGCGCGCCCGCATCGGGCAGCGGTTGGTGGGTCCGTTCGGCTATACGCACGTGAGCCGCAGCTTCGATGGCGGGCAGTTGGCTTATGACAACGCGGATCTGAACGTGACTGCGTGGGGCAGTCGGCCGACACAAGGGGGCTTTGAGGTCAGCGCGAATCCGGAGCTTGATGTGTGGCTGGCTGGCCTGGCGGTTACGCTGAAACGGTTAGCCCACCTTCCCCCTTTGGACGCCCGCGTCTTCTACCTCTATTACGAGGACGATCGAGACGCCGCGGTGAAAGCCGACAACCGCCCGCTCGACGTCCGCAAGGCGGACCGGAAGGACGTTGCCATTCATACGTGGGGCGCTCACGCGCTGAGCACGATCGATGTTGGGCCGGGCAGACTCGACGGCTTGCTGTGGGGCGTGGTGCAGACCGGCGATTGGGGGCGGCTGGATCATGAAGCGTGGGCCTACGCGGTCGAGGCGGGTTATCAACTGCCCAATGTACCCGGCGCGCCCTGGCTGCGCACAGGCTTCGACCGCTCCTCGGGCGATAGCAACCCTCGCGACGGGACGCACGAGACGTTTTTCCAGATTATTCCGACCGCGCGGGTCTATGCCCGGCTGCCCTTTTTCAATTTGATGAACAACGAGGATTTGTTCGCTCAGCTGATCCTGAAGCCACACCCGCACGTTACCGTGCGCGGCGATTATCACTACCTGCGGCTGACGGAATCTGCGGATCTGTGGTACGCAGGCGGCGGTGCGACGAGCGACCGGGTGTTCGGCTTCGCCGGTTTGCCAGCTGGCGGCCACCGTGCGCTGGCCCACCTCGTCGATGTGAGCATTGCCGTCTCGTTGCTCAAGCACCTGAAGGCGTACGCCTACTTCGGCAGAGCTTTCGGCCAATCCGTAGTGCGGAGCACGTTTGCGGGTGACACGGCAAACTACGGCTATCTGGAACTGACATACCAGTACTGATCCCCCATCGAGCGTGCGACATCGGCGCCGGTGGGCCGGGGCGTCACTCCTGGTCGATCCTGCTGTCAGGGCCCGGCTGTGGGCGGGGGAGCAGCACCGAGGGCGTGCCGCGGCGAGCGATGCGCCGGGTGGCGATTCGACATCATTTTTTATGACATAGGTCATAGTGCGGTGTGCTGCGTGGGCTATCATCGCGCCCGTCCCCTACCGAGCGGTCGGTTGAAAATCGGGTCTCAGGGGAAGGGAAGGTTGTGTGATGCGTGCGCGGTGCCGCGGGAGATGGCGCTCCGGCGCAGGACCGAGGGAGTGATGACACGCGCGAACGTATCATCGTGTTTGGCGCCCACCCGGACGATGGCGAGATCGGGGCCGGTGGGGCGGCTGCGGCGTACGCCCAACGCGGCCACCAGGTGACGATCGTCAACCTGCGGGTGCCGGGCGGCCGTGACGACGCGTGTGATCATGAGCGAAACCGGCGGTACGCGGAAGCCGAGCAAGCTGCCCGTGCACTCGGGGCGAAGTTGCTGAGTTTCGGATTGTCACGTGACGCGATTGAACCGAACGCCCGCCTGGTGGGTGCCCTCGATCAGTTGCTCCTCGATTCGCAGCCAACCGCCGTCTATACGCATTGGCTCGGTGACAGTCACCCCGAACATGTGGCCCTGTCGCGAGCGGTCCTGGCGGCAACCCGGCGCAATCGCTGCTCGGTGTACATGTACGAGGCGACCATCCCGGGGGGCATCACGGCGCACGGCTTCCACGCGCAGAAGTTCGTTGACATCAGCGATACCATCGACAGCAAGATGGCGAGTCTGGCGTGCTACGAAACACAGCTGGAGCGGTACGGTCCGGAGTGGCTGGAAGCCATTCGCGGCCGCGCCGCGCACCGGGGCTTTCAGATCGGCGGCCGCTATGCTGAGGCTTTCCAGGTGATCAAGGAGCTCGCCACCATTCCAGACGTCCGGCCAGCATGACCGCTGCCCGCACAACCGCTGTCAGTGCCGCCGAGGCGCGCCGAGTGCTCTACCTGTTGGCGCTCATCCGGGCTTTTGAGGAACGCGTGCTCAAACTGGTGGCCGACGGCAGCATCCGTGGTACGACGCACCCGTACGTCGGGCAGGAAGCGGTTGCAGTGGGCGCGTGCTGGGCGCTGCACGCGCAGGACTTGGTCGTCAGTACTCACCGTGGCCACGGTCACTTGCTGGCAAAAGGTGGCGATCCGAACCGGCTCATGGCGGAACTCTTCGGCAAGGCCACCGGCTACGGGGGTGGCAAAGGGGGCACGCAGCACATGGCCGATTTCGCCGTTGGCCACCTGGGATCCAACGGCATCACCGGTGGGGGAATCCCGATCGGCACCGGCGCGGCGCTGTCGGTACAGATGCGAAGCAGCGGGCAGGTGGTAGGCATCTTCTTCGGCGACGGTGCCGCCAACCAGGGGACCTTCCACGAGTCGCTCAACCTCGCTGCCCTGTGGCGGCTGCCGGCCGTGTACGTGTGCGAGAACAATCTCTACGCGATGTCCACACCAGTGCGTGAGGCGTGCGCGGTCGAGCACATTGCCGACCGCGCCTCCGCCTACGGCATCCCTGGTGCCCAGGTGGACGGGATGGACGTTCTTGCCGTGGCGGATGCGACACACGCGGCGGTCGAGCGCGCGCGAGCCGGCCACGGGCCAACCTTGATCGAGTGCAAAACGTACCGTTTCCTCGGCCACTCGAAGAGTGATCAGCGCGTGTATCGAAGCCGTGAGGAGGAAGCGACCTGGCGTGAGCGTGATCCGATCGCCCGCTTTCGCGCGGTGATGATCACGCGCCGGCTCGCCCACGCTGCCGAACTCGAAAAGATTACACGCCAAGCGCTCAGCGCGGTCGATGCGGCGGTGGAATTTGCCCGCTGCGGCCCGTTTCCGGAGCCGTCGGCGCTGACCGATGGCGTCTACGTAGACGCCGAATCGTCACCCGCAACCGACGATGCGTGAGCTACCGTACTGGCAGGCACTGCAGGAGGCGCTGCGCGAGGAGATGACGCGCGACCCGCTCGTCTTTCTCATGGGCGAGGATATCGGCGCCTACGGCGGGGCGTTTGGAGTGACGCGCGGCTTGTTGGCGGAGTTCGGCCCGGTACGGGTCCGGTGCACGCCGATTTCGGAAGCGACCATCGTCGGCACCGCCACCGGCGCGGCGCTCACCGGACTGCGGCCGGTGGTGGAAATCATGTTCATGGATTTTGTAACCTTGGCGATGGACCAACTCGCCAACCACGCGGCTAAGTTCCGCTACATGTACGGACCACAAGCGCGGGTGCCACTGGTGGTGCGCACACCTGCCGGCGGCGGCCGCTGCTACGGGGCGACACACTCCCAGAGCCTTGAGGCGTGGTTCCTGCACGTACCCGGCCTCAAGGTGATCGCCCCGGCCACTCCCGCCGATGCCAAAGGCCTGCTGCGGGCAGCCATCGAGGACGACAACCCCGTCTTATGCGTCGAGCATAAGCTCCTCTACGCTACGACCGGTCCCGTGCCAGACGGGGAGGAAACGATCCCGATCGGCCGAGCAGCGATACGCCGCGAGGGCACGGACGTCACCGTGGTCACGTACTCGTACTATGTCGGCGTGGCGCTGCAGGCGGCGGCGGAACTCGCCGGTATGGGGATCGAGGCCGAGGTGCTCGACTTACGCACCCTTGTGCCGATGGATACGAATGCCATCGTGGCTTCGGTCAGTAAGACGGGGCGTCTCGTCTGCGTCGAGGAAGGAACACGGACTGGGGGCATCGGTGCGGAAATCGCCGCGCGGGTTGCCGAGCGCGCCTATGAGTATCTGGATGCGCCCATTCGCCGTATCGCTGCGGCCGACACGCCGATCCCCTTCAGCCAGCCTCTGGAGCAGGCCGCGCTGCCTCAACTGGACGACATCGTTGGCACTGTGTGCGAGCTGTTGCACGCTGGGCATTCCGGATCGTGAGGGAGGGCGGCTGATGCAGGCTGTCGTTCTGCCGATCCTGGAGGCCAACATGACGCATGGGGTCGTGCGCGCCTGGCTAAAACGGGAAGGCGACCGGGTGCAGGCGGGCGAGGCGCTCTTTGAGGTGGAAACGGACAAGGTGAACGCCGAGGTGGAGGCCGAGACGACCGGCGTCTTACGTCACATTGTGGCCCCGGTGGGAACGCGGGTGCCGGTTCTCGGCATCCTGGCGTTCATCGGCGCGGCTGATGAAGCCGTGCCGGAGCCCGAAACGTGGAAAGCGCTCGTACCCCCCACAGCGCGGGCCGGACAAGCTGCCCGGCCCCCCGTTTCGGGGCAGCCGATGACGCCCCCCACACAGGCGCGTCCGGGCACGCGCACCGCTGCGACGCGTGTGCCCGCAAGCCCAGCCGCCCGCCGCCTGGCGCGAGAGCGCGGCGTGCCGCTCGATCGGATCCAAGGCACCGGCCCGCACGGCGAAATCACCCGCGCCGACGTCGAAGCGCAGGCTGGCTGCCCGCCGGCAACGAGCGGCAGCGGGCACGTCGACGCGTCCTTTGTCGATCTGCTCCGCCGTGACGCCGCGGCGTTCCGGCACCTCTCCTCCGAGGCGAAGGTGCAGCTGTATCGCCAGCATGGCGCGCGGATCGGCGAGCAGGTACGCATTGAACGTGGCGCGATCATTGTGGCACGGGAAATCCACATCGGGGCGGCATCCCGAATCGGTGCGGAGTCGACCATTGAATGCGACCAGCTGCAGTTGGGACGGTTGGTAGCGTTCGGCGAACGAACCCGCGTGCGCTGTCGCTCGCTCGACGTCGGTGACGCACTGTGGTCGAAGGACGACGTGGTCATCGGCGGCGGAGGCAGCGACGCCCCTGGTGCGCGACTACGTGCCGGTGCCGCCTGTTTCTTCGGCGAGGGTGCGTACCTGAACACCTGCCACCCCCTTACCCTGGGAGACGAGGTGTGTGTCGGATCGCGGGCCATGTTGTTCACCCACAGCCACTGGCAGTCGGTGCTGCGCGGCTATCCGTCGCTGTTCGGGCCCGTCGAAGCAGGCGACCATGTCTTCATCGGCAACAACGCCTTCGTGTTCCCCGGGGTCAGCATCGGGAGCGGTGCCACGGTGATGGTGAACTCGTTTGTTGCCGTCAACGTGCCCCCTCGTACCCTGGTCGGTGGTGTTCCCGCGCAAGTGCTCCGTCACATCGTGCAACCCACGCGCGTCGAACAACTCACCATGTTGCGCGAGCACTTCATGCCTGCGCTCACTGCAGCGCTGCGCGGGCGCGGCTATTCGGTCGTACAGCGGGCTGACGGCGAGACGACGACCCTTGCCATTGATGATGCTGCCGAGGTGCAGCTGAGGGCATCGTGGGAACCCACCGCTGCGGGCCCGCATGTCGAACGCATGATTGTGCTAGCCTTTGCCGGCACGGCCGCGCGCCCCCTTGCACCTGGCGTCACACTGTTCGACCTCCTTGACGGGCGCGTGCTTGGCGTGCAGGATGCGTTATCGGACGAGGTGCGCGAGTTCTGTCGCCGACGCGGTATCCGTTTTCGTCCCTTCGCGTGGCGTTACGGCGTGGGACATTTCGAGGGCGACCGCTTCTATCCACGTGCAGGACGCCCAGGGTGACGCGATGAAGGCCGACCGCTCCTTTGGCTTCGATCCAGCCACGGCAGAGCGGTGGTTAGGGCTCGTCCGGGCGACCATATGGCGCTACTTCCACCCGCAGGTGATCGGTACGGAACATCTGCCGGAGGGTCGCGGACTCATCATCGGCTGTCATTCTGGTGTCTTGCCCTACGACGCCGCTTGCACGCTGGTGGCCATCCACGAAGCGACGGGACGCTTCTCGCGGTCCATCGGTGACCATTTGTTTGGCCGCGTAAGTGCGGTGCAGGACTTCCTGCGGCGGCAGGGCGCAGTGGTGGGCCGGCCCGACGTCGTCGAGACGCTGCTGCGAGCGGGGCACCTCGTGCTTGTCTTCCCCGGTGGCGCTCGGGACATGGAACGCCCCTACCTGACGCAGCGCTACCGCGTGCTGCCGCATCGTGGATTCGCGGCTGGAAACGGAGGCTATGTAAAAGTAGCGTTGCGGACCCGTTCACCGATCGTTCCGTTGGCCGTCGTTGGCGCTGAAGAGGCGCACGTGATGCTGGCGAACATTCCGCCCCTGGCGCGCCTCGTCCGTTTCCCTTATTTCCCGGTGATGCTGTTCCCCTTTCCGCTGCCCACGAAACTCTACATCCGTTTCGGGGAACCGATTGTTCTGCCTGGTACGCCAGCGGATACGCGCAACCAGCAGCGGGTGGATCAGCTCAACAGGATGGTGCGGCGGCGTGTGCAGCAGCTGATCGACGACACCGTGCGCCGCCGTCTGGGTATCATCTTCAGCACGTACCGGCTTGGTTCCAGCGGCCGAAAGCAGCCCGGGCAGGGTTCGTCCTCTTCCCGGCGCCGCCGGCGGCAGAGCCCGAAATGACTGTTCCAGCGCTGGGGCTCGGTTCCGAAGCGCCGGTCAGCCGACGTGCCAGTATCGAGTTTGCGCGTACCTCCGACGGCTGGGATCTGGCGTTGCATCGGTATGCGGGGGCGCCGTCGCAGTTGGCGCGCGACCGCCCCCCGGTAGTCTTGTGTCCGGGATACGCCTGTAATCGGCACTTCATGGATTTCGATGACCGCTACTCGCTGGCACGTTTCCTTGCGGGGCACGGCTTCGATGCGTGGGTGTTGGAACTGCGGGGTCATGGGTACAGCGAGCAGACGGGGGTACACCGCAGCAAGGGATGGACGTTTGACGACCTGGTGCAGTACGACGTGCCCGCGGCTGTCAGCTATGTGCGCCAGCGGTGCGCTGGCCGCCAGCTGGTGTGGGTCGGTCATAGCATGGGTGGCATGGTCATGTACGCCACCTTGGGACAGGACCGCGAGGTCCAGCAATCAATAGCGGGCCTGGTCACCATGGCGTCGCCGGTGGCGTTTCCTGCCCTGGCGTCGCGGATGATGCGTCGACTTGGGGGGTTGTTTTTACTGCTGCCATTCCCGCAGCACCTGCCGCAGCACAACGTGCTGGTGGCCCTCTGGTCACTGATCAGTTGGTCGCCCGGTGCGACGCAGGTAGGCATGAACCCGACCAACGTCGACCCCCGCGCCTTTGGTCAGGCGCTGCGCCGCTGCATCTGCAACGTGCCGCGCAGCATGCTGCGGCAACTGGCCCAGTGGTCGCTCACTGGAGAGTTCCGATCGGGTGACGGGAGGATCGACTATCGGGCCAACCTGGCCGGCATCACGACCCCCGTCTTCACGATTGCCGGCGCGGCCGACCGGCTTGCCGCGCCGGAAATGGTGCGGTTTGCGTACGACCACGTCCGTTCGGCGCGCAAGCGCTACCGGGAGTTTGCTGCCCGGTTGGGAGACAGCGCCGATTACGGCCACGTCGACTTGATCTTCGGCCGGCGGGCTCCGGAAGAAGTCTTCCCGGCCATCAGTGCGTGGATTGAAGAGGAAGTGCTCGGGTCGGGGCACGACGCTGTGCCCGTACCCGACAGGAGTTAGAGACGATGGATGTGACCCGCATTCGGTTCGGTATCCAGACCGGCCAGCAGTTCGCCTCGTGGGACGAGATCGTGCGCATCTGGCAGCGCGCCGAAGAGCTCGGTTACGACACGGCGTGGACCTACGACCATTTTGTGGCGGTGATGATGGATCCGTTCGATCCGTGCCTGGAATCCTGGAGCTGCCTGGCGGCGCTGGCCGTCCACACCCGGCGGATTCGCATCGGTGCACTGGTGACAGGCAACACGTACCGGCACCCCGCGATCCTGGCCAAGATCGCCACGACCGTAGATGTCATCAGCCAAGGGCGCCTGGAATTTGGTATCGGGGCCGGCTGGTACGAGCCGGAGCACAACATGTTCGGCTTGCCTTTTGGGTCGGCACGCGCGCGCTGCGAGCGTTTGGACGAGGCGCTGACGGTGATTCGCAAATTGTGGCAAGACGGACAGACCAGCTTTGCCGGCGCCCATTACCAGCTCAATGCTGCAATCGCCGAGCCGAAGCCGATGCAGCGACCACACCCGCCAGTCACGATCGCTGGCGCCGGCGAGAAACGGCTGCTGCCCATTGTGGCGCGCCACGCGGATGCGTGGAGCTCATTCGGCTCCCCGGACGTCTACCGGCGCAAGATCGAGATTCTGCGACGTTACTGCGATGCGGAGCAGCGCGACTGCGACGCCATCGAGAAGCAGGTCCTGGTGCCCGCTACACTCGGCGATGACTTGTCGGCCGCCGCGCCCCTCATTCAAGGGTACGCCCTGTACCAGGGTATCAGTGAAGAGGAAGCGCGGCGCTGGATGCTGCTCGGCAACGCCGACGACGTCCGCCGGCAGATCGACGCCTTCGTTGCGGCCGGCGTGAGCCATTTCGTGCTGACGCTGTCTCCCTACAACTTCGATGTCTTCGAACGCTTCGCCAGCGAGGTGATGCCGCACTACCGGTAAACGGACAGCCGTGGTGTGACCGTCAGGACTCTCCCGGACCTCTGCTGCCAGGACCGCCGCCCCCCGCGATGGCGCGAAGCGCGGTCGGATCGGTCAGACCGATCTTGTGACGTGCTGACTGGACGATACCCGCCTGCTGCCACTTGCTGGTGATCCGGATGGTCGTTTCCACTGTCGTGCCGATCATATCGGCCAGTTCCTGGCGCGTGACGTTCACCACCGTCGTTCCGGCTTCTTGCTGCCCGATCTTGTGTACAAGTGCGAGCAGCATCCGCGCTAACCGTTGCTCGACACGCTCGAGGGCAACAGAGCGGAGACGTTCGTGAGCGTCGCGCAGGCGGCTCGTGACCTGTTCCAGGATCGCTGAGCGCAAGGTGGGATGTTTTTGGCACAAGTCGCGCGCCAGGGACGCCGGCATGCGCCAGACAACGCTGTCGTCGGCCGCCACCGCTGACGCCGGATACGGGCGGTCCTGAAGCGCGACGACCGCCCCGAACAATTCCCCGGGTGGAATGACCTCAAGCACGATCTCACGTCCGTCGGGACCGAACTTCACGATGTGAACATGTCCCTGCTTGACAGCCCACAGACTGTCGGCCGGTTGCCCTTCCCTGAAGAGGGTCTTGCCGGGGCCCGCGTGTTGCTCGCGGGTGGCACGCGCAATCCGCTCCCGATCCGCCGCGCTGAGGGTGCGGAATCCTCTGAGTCCGTCGATGCCCGCCATGCCGTATGACCGAAATCATACACCATCGTGGCGCGACGCCCTACCCTTGCGTTTGAGAGGATACGGCACCGGGAAAGCGGCCCCCAAAGCGCGGGCGACAGCGCCCAAGCACCTCGTCGGCAACAAAGGAGGTAGCAGATGAAGGTTGTCTCGATGCTCAGCACGCAACATCGCGAGGTCCTGGCGCGACTGGCCGCCGTGGAGGCCATGTTCGACGCCGGTGGCCGCAGCGAGGGCGTGCCAGCGTTCCTCGCCTTCCTGGAACACGAGGTGGGAGAACATTTCACCATCGAGGAGGAGGCGCTCTTCCCGGTGTTGGCACGCCATCTCGGCGAGACGCACGGACCGCTAGCGGTGATGCGCGCCGAGCATGCGCAGTTCCGTGAACTGGCAACCGCCCTGCGCAATGCGCTGGATGCCGCAGACGTTGACGGACAGCATGCTCACGGACGGGCACTGATCGAACTGCTCCGAGCACACATTGCCAAGGAAGACAACGTCCTCTTCCCCATGGCGTCGAGGCTGTTGAGCCCGGAAGAACAGCGTGAGGTCGACGCGCGTGCTCGACGGCACGAGCCGTGACGAGGATTATCCGAGCGGGAGCTGGGTGCCAGGCGTTTCGGCCAAGAGCAATACGCAGTCCTCTGCGCAGTGCTCATGCTCTCCCCGCAGGGAACACCGCTCCACCGAACGGATGGTGAGCCCCGTCTCGACGCGTTCCACGAAATCAACGGCCGCACACTCGCGGTGGGGTGCACACCAAACCGACCGCGATACCACTCGCGACGGCGCTGACCTCGAATCGCGCATGGAATACATCACCGCCACGCAAAGGGCCAAGAAAATGGCTACGGACAACCCTGCAACGATGTAGATATCGACCACCACGTGTTTTCTCCTCCTTTCAGCGCCCCGCGCCCGGCCTCCCCACCCGCTCGCCTAATAGCACTTTTCGCCGCAAGGGCACTGACATTCGTCATGATTTCTACCGGCCCCGATCAGCCTTAGCACAGCGCAACGGTGCGCACGGGCCGCAAAGGACCGAGCACAGCCCGTCGAAAGGTCATCGCCGTGCGTTGCCTCGTGGATTGCGGTAAACTGTAACCGGTCCGTTCCTGTGAGCCTTCCGATCCAGCGTCAGGCATCGTAGTATTGTCACCACGGTGTTTGAGTTCGGCGCTAGGTTGCTCTGCTGCGTGTCGCGGTAGGGTGTGTGTCGAACAAAAGATGGGCAGCGAATCGCGCGAGAAAAGGGGTGCACATGGACATCGGCTTCGAACGGGTCGGGGAGTTCTCCACCCTTGTGGCACCACTGCTTGCCCGGCTCGGCGTGGCGTTCGTGTGCGGCGCGCTGATTGGCATCGAGCGCGGGCGGTCGGAAAAACCCGCAGGCCTGCGGACCAACATTCTCATCTGTGTGGGCGCGGCGATATATACGATGGCCTCGGAGCTGTCGGCGAAATACATTGCCCAGGCGCCGATTGAGGCCGGCCGTATCACCGCTCAGGTAGTTAGCGGGGTGGGCTTCATCGGGGCGGGTGCGATTCTGCGCAGCGGGCTGGCGGTGACCGGGCTTACCACGGCCGCGACGATTTGGCTCGTTGCCGCCATCGGTGTGCTCATTGGACTTGGCTTTCCCGTCCTCGGCCTGCTCGCGACGCTCCTGACGCTCTTGACCTTGATCCTGTTCGGCGAAATTCGCCTGGCGGGTCGGTGCGACGTCCGCTCGCTCACCGTGGGCGTGCCCGCCGGCCGGCCGTTGACGGTCGCGCATGCGCAAGCGGTGATTACCGCTGCCGGCGGGCCGGCCGCCATCGACTCGATCCGGGACGTGAACGGCGCCTGTGAGATCGCGTTTCACTATTGCGCCCGCCATCCGGAGCATTCGGCGTTCTTGGTCGACCTTGACCGCGTGCTCCGATGAAGCCTGACCCGCACTGCGCGGTACCAGCGAACGCAGGGGCGCTGACTACGGACTGAACTGGGTCACCGCTGTCGCAGCAACGTCAGCCTCATCGACAACACCGTCTCCGTTCGTATCAGCCAACGGGCAGGAACCCCGGAGGGTCTGGCCTAGCAGCCTCACGAGTGCCGGCAGGTCAGCGGCGGTGACGGCACCGTCGCAGTTTCCATCCCCAGACAAACCCGGCGTGGGCGTGGAGCTGGGTGACGCACTGGGGGTCGGCGTGCCGGTTGCGGTGGCGACCGGCGTCCGGGTGCGCGTGACGGTTGGTGTGGCTGTGGCGCGAAGGGTGTGAGTCGGCGTCCGGGTGGAGGTGGAAGTCCGTGTCAGTGTGGGTGACCCGGTCCGGGTTGCTGTGGCGGTCGGGCGGCGCGTTCTGGTGGGGGTCGACGTTCTGGTGGAAGTGAGCGTTCTGGTTGGGGTGAACGTGCTGGTCGCCGTGCGGCTGGCAGTGGGGGTCGGTGTCCGCGTCGGTGTGATGGTTGGAGTAGCCGTAGGTGGCTCGATGCACGGCGACGGGGCAGGGAGATGCCGGCACCCGAACAGCGGGTTGCAGGAGTCGATCGTACAGACCAACCCGTCATTGCAATCCTCACTCTGGCAGAATGCCGAGCAGCCGTCACAGCCAGCTGGTAAGCCCACGTCATCGCAGGTTTCCGGGAACTCGACGATGCCGTTGCCGCAGATGGGCGCGGGAATGAGGCAGTTGGGCTGATTGCCGGCCGTACAGGTGTCCAACGCGAGCCGCATGGCCGCAGGGGTGACCGCGTTGGAGGCGATCACCGGAGGCTTGCGGCTTGGATGTCGGAACACGTTGGTGCCGTCGGTGCCGGACGCCGTCGTCTTGCTCGCATCCACGTTCCCGCTGATGGTCAGTTGCTCGCGTGCGGTCAGGTTGATCGCACCGCCTACCGGCGCGCCGGCACGGATGCTGCTGCCGGCAGCGACCGTGATGTCCGCGCCGTTCACGATGACACTGCCACCGCTGCCGCAGCCGTTGGCGGTGCTGCACCCCCCGCCGGTGACGTCGATGGTCTTCATGACGGATACCGTGCCCCGGCCCTCGCGCGCGATCTGCACGTCCACGATCCCGCCAGCGCCGCCGGCGGTGCGCGCGCTGGCGTCGACCACGCCCGTGAGCATCACGTCCAGTCGTGCGTCAAAATCAATTTCGCCCCCGTCGCTACCTCCACTGGCGTCGAGCACCCCGTTGCTGGTGAGTGCGCGCCTCGCTTCAAGACCGATTACCCCCCCTTCGCCATCGCCACCGTTACTGCGCGCGGAAAGAGTAGCGGCCTTGTCCACGGTGACCGCGCCCTGCGCAAAGAGGATGATTTCACCACCGCTGCCGTCTGGGCTTGCGCCGTCTGCGGTCAGGTTCTTGGTCACTTGCAGGTCACCAAAGAGCGCTTCGATGGAGATGCATCCCCCGTCCCCGCCCCCGAAGCCCGTGGGTGAAATCGATCCCTGCACGAGGATGCGGTCGAGAATCTGCGCGCCGGTCCCGGCGGTAATGTCCACGCTGCCCCCGAAGCCTCCATCACCGGTCCCGCGGCCGCGGATCTGGTGTGTGACGACCTGAGCACCCGCGGTGAGCGTGACCGTTCCCCCATCGATGCCGCTGACGTCCACATCGTCGGCGAGGTTGATGCTGCCGCCGGCGTCGAGAATGATATCGCCGCCCCCGAACGAATCATTCCCGCCAGTGGCCGAGATGGAGCTGGCCTCGAGGCTGGTGATGTCGGAGGCGGCGCGAATGGTGATAGTCCCACCGCTTCCTAGGACCGAGAGGTTGCTGGCTGCGAGCTTGCCTCCGATCGTCACGCTACCGCCTGCCGTGATGTCGATGGTGCCGGCCTCGTCCCTACCGGAGACGTCGATACGCTTTTTGAACACGCCGCCCTTCTCCAGCGTCACCGCGCCAGAGGCTTCCACTGTAATCGTGCCACCGCTGTCACCGGGCGGGGCGCTTTTCGTGCCGCGCCCGTCGAGCACCCCGCGCGGTCCGATCGTCAAGCTGCCGGCCTTGAGCAGCAAGAAGCCGGAGCCAACATCGAGAGTGCTGTCAATAGTGACGGTGCGACTGCCGAAGTCGAGGATGCAGCCGTCCCCGATTTGGAAGTTCTTGCTCACTATGCACGGCCCGTTCCCACTCGGGCAGCCCGAGTCCTGCGACACGATTTCCGCCGCGGTGCACGCGTCCAGCGCGCGCGCGCTGCTGGCTGCCAGGGTGCTTGCGACGACCGCGCTCCACACGGCCATTGTTGACCTGCGAATGTGCTGCACGTGCGCCTCCGCTTAGGCAAGAGGCCTGAGCGGTCCGAGTTGCTCTATCGTACGCACGGCGCAGTTCGCCGTGGGAATGGGTAAACAAGAAGTTCGCGGCTGCATCAGTTCGTGGACCGCCAGACGTTAAAGCGGTGGCCAACCTCTGTCAAACGGACCTTATGATCAGGGGCCGGACCTAGGTTCTCGCGGCGTGTTCATGTTCCCCATTGCGCTGAGAAGGCGCGGCTCACCGGGACCCTCCGGCCATCTTCACGTCGGGCGAAAAGTGCCTCTGGGCAACGTTGGCGGAGAAGGAGGGAGAAAAGCAGTCAGGCAAATTCCCGAAATTAGGAATGATCAACCGTAGCCCTAACGGTGATCTATTGCACGGTCATCGATGAGCATTGGCATACCTCTTGCGCATCCCGCTGAGGATGCTCGTAACAACATGATTGCGTCCCCGGTATGAAGCACCGCCGCTCGGGAGGTAGCCCCTCATGAGGAATCGCAGTCAGCCGTGGCTGAGCCTTAGGCTACGGGTCATCATGGTGACGATCGGGTTGCAGGTGGTCTTTATCGCCACGTTCGGGGGTATCCAGGTTTACAACGAGTACCGGTCGATGCGCGAGTTCGTGCGAGACTCTTCGCTCACTTTTGCCAGTTGTATTGCGCACACATCGCGGATGGTGCTGTCAACCGGCGATCGTGCCATGCTCGCCCGCAGCCTGGTCATGGCCCAGCAGCAGCACGGCGACGACATCAAGTACGTGATCATGCACGATCGTGAGGGAAAGGTCCTGGCCAGCACGCTGGCAGCCCTGAGCGGGATTACACTGACCGATGCAATCTCGCGACGGGCGCTGGAGAGTGAACGATTGGTTGTTCAGGAGCCGCGTGACGAGGGTTCCCCTCCAGCTCTGTATGAGCAATGCACCTACGATATCGCAGTGCCGATTGTTGACAATGGGTCGCGTGTGGGCACCCTGCGCCTTGGGGTGTCCGCGCGGGGCATTCACCAGCGAGTGTGGGCCGTCATTTCGCGGGGCGCGTGGATGGCCGGCCTAGCGCTCCTGGCCGGGGGTATCCTGGCCGTTGCCGTCGATCGCAAGATGCAGCGTTCATTCCGTGAGCTCATCAGAGTGACGCGCAGCATCGCTGGGGGTGACTTGAGCCAGCGGGTCAACATCGACACGGGCGACGAGCTGCAAGACCTTGGGCAGACCTTCAATGTGATGACCGAGCAACTCGCCGCCTCGCGGGATGAGTTGCGGCGCTGGGGCGGCGCGCTGGAAGAGAAGGTTGGGCTGCGAACCCAGGAGCTCGAAGAAGAACGCCAGAAGCTGAACGGTATCGTCAGCGGCATCGGCGCGGGACTCTTGTTACTAGACCACGATCTGCGCGTTCAATGGGCAAACGGTGTCGCTTGCGGTTGGTTTGGCCCGCTCTCGGCGCTCGTCGGGACCGCGTGTTTCGAATCCCTCTGGAAGGAGGCTGGCCGTTGCGACACGTGCGCGGCCGCCCGCGCGTTGACTTCGGGGCAGGTCGAGCAGTGCGAGCGAATCTTAGAAACGCCCGCCGGTGAGCGGCGCTTCCTGCAAATCACTTCGTCGCCGATCCGAAACCAGCGAGGTGAGGTGATGCAAGTCGTCGAGTTGATCCAAGACGTGACTGAAAAGCGGCACATGGAGCAGCAGCTCCTGCAGGCCAGCAAGATGGTTGCGATCGGGGAGTTGGCGGCCGCCGTCGCGCATGAAATTACCAACCCGCTCGCGGTGATCGGGGCCCATGTCGAGCGCATGCAGCGCCTCTTGCGCAATGAGCATCGGGATGGCCACTTCGAAAAGCTTCCCGCATATCTCGAGACGACGCAACGCCACGTGTACCGCTGCAAGGAAACAATCGACAAGCTACTTGGTTTCGCGCGCCACAAGGACCCGCAAATTCAGCCCGTCGATTTGAACCAAGTGTTGCAGGAAGCCGCAGGACTGGTCGCCTCGGGAGCGACTGTGAGCGGCGTGCGCGTGGTCACTGACCTCGCGACCCGTCTGCCGGCGTTGCAGAGCGACCCACACGGCCTGGTGCAGGTGTTCGTCAATTTGCTCACCAATGCCCTCGATGCCTGCGGTGGCAGCGGTGAGATTCGGGTCTCCAGTCGAGCCCAGGGACATGCGCTCGTGGCCGAGGTGGCAGACACTGGGCGCGGCATACCACCGGAACACCTCACTGCAATCTTTCAACCCTTTTTCACAACCAAGCCCGAAGGCAAAGGCACCGGTCTTGGGCTTCCGATCTGCATGCGCATCGTGAGCCGGCTGGGCGGGC
The DNA here is from genome assembly GCA_046757585.1 of Binatia bacterium. Classification (GTDB taxonomy): domain Bacteria; phylum Desulfobacterota; class Binatia; order HRBIN30; family HRBIN30; genus JBHHYR01. The sequence continues at coordinate 39,870 of JBHHYR010000010.1, forward strand.
AGTTGACTGTGCGTAGCGCCTCCGGAGCCGGAACCACGTTTACCGTCACACTGCCCCTCCCTATGAACCCCCAAGTGGTGTCTGCATGAGCCCCCCACCCGCCTCACGTGTCCTCCTCGTCGATGACGAGCCTGACTTCCGCGCAGTGATCTGTGATGAGCTGAGGGACCGGGGGTACGGGGTGGCTAGCTTCGGCAGCGGCCACGAGGCTCTGCGTGTGGCCGGGGAGCAAGATTTCGACGTGGCGCTGCTCGATCTCAAGATGGCTGGCCTCAATGGCCTGGAGCTGCTGCGGGCCCTGAAAGAGCTCGATCCTTCGATCGAGGTGGTGATGCTCACGGCCCACGCCAGCGTGGACACCGCGGTGCAAGCGATCAAGCTCGGCGCCCTGGACTACCTGTCCAAACCGGTGCGCCTCTCAGAGTTGGAGATCACGCTGAATAAGGCCCTGGAAGTGCGGCAGTTGCGCCGAGAGACCCAACGGCTGCGGGCTGGCCTGCGCCATCAGCAAGGTTTCGAGGAAATCGTGGGCCACAGCAAACGCATGCGGGCGGTGTTCGAACATATCGAAAGCGTCGCGGCCAGCGATGCATCCGTGCTGGTCGAAGGCGAAAGCGGCACCGGCAAGGAACTGGTCGCCAAGGCGATTCATCGCCGCAGTGCGCGTGGGGAGCGGCCGTTTGTGGTTCTGAACTGCGGTACCCTCACGGACTCGTTGCTGGAAAGCGATCTGTTTGGCCATGAGAAGGGCGCATTCACCGGTGCCACCTCGCCCAAGACAGGCTTGGTGGAAGTCGCGGATGGCGGCACGCTTTTCGTCGACGAGGTGGCGGAGATGAGCCTCGGGAGTCAGAGCCGCTTCCTGCGCGTACTCGAGTCCGGCGAGCTGCGCCGCGTGGGCTCGACCAGAACGCTCACGGTGAACTTGCGGGTTGTTGCCGCAACCAATCGTCATCTCGAGCGCGAGGTGGAAAAAGGCCGGTTCCGCGAAGACCTCTTCTATCGCCTCAATGTCTACCGCATCGAGCTGCCACCCCTGCGCGAGCGGAGAGAGGACATTCCCCTGTTGGTCGAGTACTTTCTGTCACGCTCCAGCTTGCATCGCGGGGCGGCGCGCACCGTCACGCCGCAGGCACTCGAGGTCCTCCTTGACCATCAGTGGCCTGGAAACGTGCGTGAGCTGGCCAACGTCGTCGAACGCGCCATCATTGCCTCCCACGGCGAGCCGATTCGCCCAGAGCACCTCCTTCTCACGCCACGTCCGGTCACGGGCCCGGCGGCCGGACCCACCGAGGGGCTGCAACCCCTGAGCAACATCGAGCGCGCCCACATCGAGCATGTACTCGCGGCGGTAAGCGGCAACAAGCGCCGGGCCGCGCGCATTCTCGGTATCAGCTTGCGGAACCTGTATCGCAAGCTTGAGCGCTACGGACTGCCGGGTGCCGCGGATCCGTCGGGCACATCGCCCGAGGACGGAGCATGAGTTCGCCGCCTTGACCGCACCGTGATGGGTATGCGCCTGTACGTAGCCGCCCGTGCAGTCGATGCCCGA
>JBHHYR010000011.1:0-39847 GCA_046757585.1 Binatia bacterium
CGGCCAGGGCGCCCATGTCCAGACCGAGCATGGGACCGAGCACGCCGACGTTCTGCAGCGCAGCGGGAGCGAACCGAGTGGCATCGCGGACACCGGGCCAGCGCTCGGGCGGTTCCGCGGCATGGAAGCGCCGTTGGCCGACCGGGGCCCGTGCGTACGGGATGCCACGAAATACATGGATGCCGTTTTTCTCGATCCCTTGCAACTTTCCGTAACCCGTCTCGACGATCGTTTCCACCGTAACCTCCAACGCATGAACCGCATGCGATATCGCTTCGCACGACCGCACGATCCTAGCCCGGCGCCTGACTCGGTCAAGGGACGGCACGCAGGCCCTGGCGGCCATCTGGGGTGGGGGGGTCTGGCAGGCGCGAGTCTTGAAGCCCGCCGAACCACCGTGCTACGCGAAGCGCGGGGGGGAGGAAGACAGCCGAATGGACGTGGCGCAGCGGGCGCCGTGATACACGAAAAGGAGGATTGCATGAAAGCTCGGGAGTTCTTGGCGCTCGGGATGCTGGTCGCGACCGGCTCACTCATCGGTTGCACGCCGCGCGGCTTGGTGGCGGGCTTCTACAGAGCCGAATGTCCGCGGGGCTGGGCCGAGGCGGATGGCAGCCACCACAAGCTCAACCTCGAGGGGCGGACCATCGTCGGCGTCGGTCCCTGGCCGCAAGGGGGTGGGGAGATCAGTCTCGGGGAGTCGGGCGGGTCGCATAAGATGCGGGTGAGCGTGCTGGAGAACCAGAATGCGCGCAAGCGGGGCGACAATAGCATCGAGGGCGTGCGCGTCGAGTGGGAAGACGAAGGGAAGACGGAGGCGCGAGGAACGAAGGAGGATTTACTGTGGCGGCAAGGACCGTGGCTCGATCACTTTCCGCCATACGTCGGCTTGCTGTACTGCGTGAAGAGATAAGCGCGTGCGCCTGGCTCGGAGGTGTATCCGGCACGGTTCGCCTTTACAGCAGCGTGAGTACTTCGGGGATGCGCCGGATGACGTGATGCGGGCGAGGCTCGCCATCAGGCGGCTCGCGCTCGGGATGATGCCAGAGGAGCACCGAGCGCAGGCCGGCGCGCTTGGCTCCCGCAACGTCTTGCTGGAGCGAATCGCCGACGAACAGCGCCTCGATGGGACGACAACGCGCTCGCCGCAGGGCTTCCTCGTAGATGGCCGTGTCCGGCTTGCAGGACCGCGCGGCTTCGCTGGACAGAATGGAGTCGAAGTAACGCCCCACGTCGCTCACGGCGAGCAAGTGCGCCAGTTGGTCCTCGTCGATATTGCTCACCATACCAACGTGTACGCGGCGCTCCCGCAGGGCAATGAGCGTGTCGTGCACCCCTTCGCGGAGCGTGAAGTCGCGGGCGTGGCGTTCCCAGCGCCGCACCCGGTAGCGGTCGAGGTGCTCGGCGACCACCGGAGCGCCCAGGTCTTCGAGCATGCCCGCGGCGCTGGCACGGAACAGGTCGCGGTGCAGATAGAAGCGCCGTGGCAAGTACGCATGAAAGACGCGGCGCAGGGCATCGCGGTGGGCGCGCACGATTTGCTGCGGCTCCGCCTCTACACCCGCCCAGCGTGCCAGCTCGATGAGGCTCTCGCCTTCAGCGGCCGCCAGCGTCGCGTAGTCGTACAGGGTGCCACCGAAATCAAACAGGACTGCCCGCACGGCTGCCATCTTCATGCCCCGCGCTCGCGTCCAGCGCCGGCGCCGCTCTGGCGTCCGACGGCTTTCCTCGACGCCGTTGCCGTTTGGTCTCCCACGGATCGTCCGGGCCGGTCAGCTGTACCGCGCCTCGACACCATGGGACATCCCGTGGTGAGTCACCGCGTCTCGCAAGTCGGCCAGGAATGCATCGATAATCTTGGCATGGTTCGGCGTCACCATCATATGCAGCGCAGCGGGGTTCTCCTGGCGGTCGAGGTGCCAACCCCGATCATCCATGACATCCGCGACGGCTCTGATGTCGAACTGGTCGGAGCCGAACGCCAAGAGGCTGGCATCCGGATCCCCCCAGATATGCAAACCGGCAATCGCTTCGATCCCGGCGCGTAGCTTCCGCGTCGTCTCCATCACCACCGACTGCAGGCGCAGGTACCCGGCCTCCCCCAGGTAGTTCATCACCGCCCACGCTGCAGCGATCGGTGCAGCAGGGCGTGTACCCGCCATTGCCGCGGAGCCGTACAGTCCGCCGGGCCACTGGTCGTACAGGAACATCTGGTGCTGCAGCGTGGTGTGGGTCCGGTGGGCGATCACCGATGCGCCTTTCGTGCAGTACCCGTACTTGTGAACATCGGCGGAAATCGTCGTCACGCCAGGCACTCGGAAATCAAAACCTGGCACCGCATAGCCGAGCTGTTCCAGGAAGGGGAGCAAGAAGCCGCCGACACAGGCGTCGGTGTGAAACGCGATGTCGCGCGCGGCAGCGAGGGCGGCCAGTTCGGGAATCGGATCGATCACCCCGTGCGGGTAGCTTGGTGCCGAACCGACGAGCAGGACCGTCTGCGCGGTGATCAGGGCCGCGGCAGCTTTCACGTCGGCACGGAGATCATCCCGCAGCGGCACCTGCTTCAGGTCGACGCAGAGATACTGCGCCGCCTTGGCGAACGCGGGGTGTGCCGACCGTGGAACGACCATCTCGGGACGCGTAATACCCCTCTCCTGCCGGGCCCGGTCCCGTGCCGTCTTGACCGCCAGCAGAATACTCTCCGTACCCCCGGAGGTCATCGCACCGGCGGCGCTATCGCCACCGTGCAACAGCGTGGTCGTCATCGATACGACGTCGGCTTCCATGCGGCGCAGGCTCGGGAAGCGAAACGGGTTCAACGCGTTTTCGAACAAGTACAGATTGATCGCGTCACGCAGCACCTCGTCAACGTCTTCGCTGGCGGGATACACCAGGCTCCAGGTGCGCCCGCCTCTCCAGTCCGCGTCGCGTGCCTTCATGTCGCGCATGCTGGCGAAGAGCGCCTCGCGCGGCGTCCCCGACCGCCGCAATTTCCTTTTGGTCCGTTCCTTCATGCTGGCCTGACGGATACCAGAATCACCGGACAAAATCGAAGCGCCGCGGCCGCGGTCTCAGGCGCGAGGAGCACGGCACGAGTGATGACGTCCTGCTCGCCAGCCCGCCGCCCGTTTGGGTCCGGCTCCGCCGCGCCGGGCGTTACGACACGATGATCCGTTGCCCCGCCACGCGGGTCGTGACGGGCCGTAGGGTCTCGCGGGTGCGCACGCCGAGCAGCCAGACAGTGGCCACCAGAGACGCACTGAACCAGAATCCCGTGCTGAAGCCGAACCCGTTCGCCACGTAGCCGAACGTGAGCGGTCCGAGGAAGAGACCCAGGTCGCCCGCCATGCGGTAGACACCCATGGCCTGGCCGCTGACCGCTGCGGGTGTGACATCGGCAATGATCGCTGCCGGCACGGGGGCGAGGTAGCCGAGCATTGCACCGAGCAACGCGGTCTCGAGCAGCAGCAGGCCGAAACTCCGCGCCCAGGCGAAGCCCACAACGACTACCGTCGTCGCGGCGAGCACCGGGAGCACGACGCGGCGCCGCCCTTGCCGATCGATCAGCGCGCCGGCATGCCACAGCACCAGGAAATTGACGAACGATGCTACCGTCAGGATGATGCCGATCCAGAACTCGTTCAGCCGTACCACCGCGTCAGCAAACAGAGGGATCAGGTTGAGGCGCAGGCCGGCACGCGTCGCGAAGATCAGCATCGTCAGCACGATGGCAAAGACGAAAGCGCGGTCGCGGACCACGGTGTGAACGCCGCCTCGCGTCTCCCCCCCCTTGCCTGGCTGAGGCGGCGGCATCTCCGCAACCACCTTTCCCGCCGTCGCGGCCACCACAGCACTGAGCAACGCGTAGGCGAAGAATGGCGCGCGCAGGCCGGCGACGTGGGCGAGGTAGCCACCGACGGCCGGTCCCAGCGACACGCCGAGGAGGATCATGCCTTGGTAGAAACCCATGACCCGACCCATCTTCTCAGGCGTCACCGTGCGCGTAATGAACGCCATGGCCGTGGTGACGTAAAAGGCTGAGCCGATGCCCTCCAGGCCGCGATACAGGATCAGCATCGGGAAGCTCCGGGCCAGCCCGCACAGGAGTGCGGCAAGCGCCGTGAGGGCGGCCCCGCCCCCAGCCATCCAGCGCGCCGAAACGCGGTCGGCCAGCGTACCGCCGATGTAGTCGAACAGGAAGCGGCCGACCGCAAACGCCGACACCAAGGCGCCTGCACCGGTGATCGATGCACCGAAGGCGGCGGCATACAGCGGCAGCACCGGGGAGATTATACCCGCGCCGAGCATGATGACGGTCGACGCCAGCGAGAACACCAAGACACGCCGGTCCAGCTCACGAGGGATGAGAGTGAACATGAGGGCGTTCAGATACGCAGAAACCCCTCGCCCCGGGGACTTCGGTCTCGGCGTACGGCGCGACCTCCAATGCCCCATCACCACCCGCAGGCGCCGTTCGCCCTCGCCGCCCGCCTACGCGCAGGCTGAAACGCCTGCGTCAGGAGCGGACGGCCGCGCGCAGCTGTTGCGACTGCCCGGGTGGCGGCGCGAGCGCGTGCTCCAGTGCCTCATCCAGCGTATCGACGAAGATGAAGTGCATCTCGGCGCGCACCTTGTCCGGCACGTCTTCCAGGTCCTGCTTGTTGCGTTTCGGTAGAATCACCGTCGTGATGCCCGCGCGCCGCGCTCCCAGGACCTTCTCCTTGATGCCGCCGACCGCGAGCACCTTACCCCGCAACGTGATCTCGCCCGTCATAGCCACGTCGTGGCGGACGGGGCGGCCGGCCAGCAGCGAGGCCAGCGAGGTCGCTATCGTGACCCCGGCGGACGGACCGTCCTTGGGCACAGCGCCAGCGGGAACATGGACGTGGAGGTCCAGAGTTTCGAAGAAATCCGGGGCAATACCGAGGCGCTCGGCGCGCGACCGGATATAGCTCAAGGCGGCCTGCGCGGACTCCTTCATGACTTCCCCGAGGTGGCCGGTCAGTGCCAACCCCTTCTTGCCGCCCATCTTCGTGGACTCGATAAAGACGATGTCGCCACCCATCGGGGTCCACACGAGTCCGATGGCCACCCCGGGATCCTGCGCGCGTTCGGCGATCTCCGAAAAGAAACGCTCGGGCCCGAGCAACTCGTGCACCTTGGCGGGATCCATGGTGGTCGGCGCCGTTTTGCCTTCCGTGATGCCCCGGGCCACCTTACGACACAGGCTGCCGATTTCGCGTTCGAGGTTCCGCAAACCCGCCTCGCGCGTGTAGTGGCGAATGAGGTGCACGAGACCTTCGGTGGTGAAAGTGATCTGCCCCTCCTGCAGGCCGTTTTCCTTGAGTTGCTTGGGAATCAGATGCCGGCGTGCAATCTCGAGCTTGTCTTCCTCGGTATATCCGGCCAGCTCGATGACCTCCATCCGATCGCGCAAGGGCGGCGGGATGGGATCCAGGAGGTTGCCGGTGGTGATGAACATCACCTTGGACAGATCCACGGGCACGTCGAGGTAATGATCGACGAACGTATTGTTCTGTTCCGGATCGAGGACTTCCAGCAAGGCCGAAGCAGGATCGCCGCGGAAGTCGGCCCCAAGCTTGTCAATTTCGTCGAGCATGAACAGCGGGTTGTTGGAGCCGGCGTTGCGGAGGTTCTGAATGATGCGTCCCGGCAACGAGCCAATGTAGGTGCGGCGGTGGCCGCGAATCTCGGCTTCGTCGCGGATCCCACCCAGCGACATGCGCACGAACTTGCGTCCCATGGCACGCGCAATCGACCGGCCCAGCGACGTCTTGCCGGTACCCGGCGGTCCCACAAAGCAGAGAATGGGCCCCTTGGTATCCTTCTTGAGCTGGCGGACCGCCAGGTACTCGAGGATGCGGTCTTTGATCTTGTCCAGATCGTAGTGGTCCTCATCAAGCACCGCCCGGGCATGAGGAATGTCGAGGTTGTCTTCGGTTGACACCGCCCACGGCAGGTTCACCAACCACTCCAGGTACGTGCGCACCACCGTATGCTCGGCAGATTCGGGCGGAATGATGCGCAGTCGATCCAGCTCTGCCTCCGCGGCCTTGCGCGCCTCGGCTGGGAGCTCGGCTTTTTCCATCTTGCTGCGAAGCTCCTCGATCTCACCCGCCCGCAAATCGCCTTCGCCAAGTTCCTTCTGAATCGCCCGCATCTGCTGCCGCAGGTAGAACTCCTTCTGGTTTTTCGACAGCTCCGTCTGCACCTGCGACTGAATCTTCTGCCCCAGCTCAAGCAGTTCGATTTCACGGTTCAAGATGGTCGAAAGCTTCTCCAGTCGCAGCCGCACGTTCAGAGTGCTCAACAGGTCCTGCTTCTCCTCGAGCGAAATGTTCAAGTTCGAGGCGATGAGGTCCGTGACTCTGCCCGGGTCCTTGATGTTCATGACCACCATCTGCAACTCATCGGGCAGATAGGGGATCATCGACACGAACTTGGCAAACTGGTTCACCATGTGCGCCTGCACGGCGTCCAGATCCTTCGACGTTTCTTGCACGTCGGAGAGATGGCGCACGCGGGCCCGGCAGCAGGGGTCCCGCTGGAGGTATTCGAGGATCTCGATGCGCCGCAGCCCCTGCACGAGAATGCGCACGCTGTCGTCGGGGTATTTCAACATCTTGAGGATACGGCCCGCCGTGCCACGCGTGTACAGCCCGTTGGTGTCCGGCGCCTCTTCCTCCGGATTCTTCTGCGCCACGACACCGAGCATTCGGTCACCCGCCAGTGCCTCCTCGACGACCTTGAGGGAACTGCGCCGAGAGATCAGCAACGGGACGATGGCAGCCGGGAAGACGACCACGCCGCGCAGCGGCAACATCGGCAGCTCGGTCGGGATGCTGATGTCGCTCAGGTCTTCTTCAAAAGCAAGAACGCGCTGCTCTTTCTCGGGCTCTCGTTCTGACGCGCTCATCACGCCGGAATGTAATACAGCACCCCAGCGCCGACAAGGGGGGCGATGACGATTGTCCCGCGCTCGACCCGCGACACGTGCGGTGTAGTGAGTGTGGGAGCACACGCGGCGTAGCACGAAGGGTGCGGCACCCAACCGCACAGAGGCTGCACGGCGACCCCCTCCGTGCAGGCAGCAGACGCACACCATGATTTGACAAGCCCATGGGGAGCAGTTAGGAGCAGGACGCACGTCGGTGGTGAACGAGCGGGCTGTGTCGGGCAGCGTCCGGCGCGGTCTCCTGCATCGCCGTGCAGGCACACGATGTATGCATTGACAAAGTGGCTGTACCTGCTGGCGCTCATAGTGTGGCTCGGAGAGATTGTCTTCTTCTCGTTCGTGGTTGCACCAAGCATCTTCCGGGCTCTCCCCACGGCCGTGGCAGGGCGCGCGGTTGGCGCGATCTTCCCCACGTATTACCGCGTCGGGTATGTGTGCGGCGGCGTACTCCTGCTCGCGAGCCTGGTCTTTCTCGGTGGTACTGCCTCGCGCCTGCGGTGGGGTGTGAGCACGCTGCTCGCCGCGGTCATGCTGGCGGCGACGTTGTACGCCGGGACGGTCATCCAGCCGGCGGCTGCAGCGCTGCGCCCCCAGTTGCACCAAGCCGGAGCACCGGAAGCGGTGCAGCGGCAGTTCGATCGACGCCACCGGCTTGCGGTGCAGCTCAACGGTGTCGTGTTGGTCTGCGGCGTCATCATCAGCGTGGTGGCGGCACGGGCCTGGCGACCATAGCGAACCGCGCCTGTACATGCCGCCTGCAGCACCGCAGTCGACGGGCCATGTGCTCCTGTTCGATCTCTTCGGCACGGTTGTCCAGTTCGTCGCTCAGGTGCCGACGGTGGCGGTGGCGGGCACTGCGCAGCGCACCACGCTGGGGTGGCTACGGGAGGCGGCCGAGCGGGAGCTCCCGGCGGTGCGTTTTGCGGATCTGCTGTCGGCCCTGATGCACGTCACACAAGAGATCGTCCGCCAGCGGCCCCCGGAGTACCGCGAGGTCCCGTCGCGCGAGCGCTTTCGCCGCGCCCTCATGCGTCTCGGCGTCGAGGCCGGGCGCGCACCCGCGCTGGCAGAGCGCTTGTCGCTGACACACATGGAGCACCTTGCGTCGATGACCGTCCTGCCGCCGGAGCACGCGGCGCTGCTCCGCGGGCTCGCCGTGCGGTATCGGCTCGGCCTGGTCTCGAACTTCGACCACGCTGCCACGGCACGGCGGGTTCTCGCCCGCCATGGTATCGCACCGTTGTTTGCCACCGTCGTGATCTCCGAGGAATTCGGGCGCCGCAAACCACACGCCGCGATCTTCCAAGCCGCCCTCCGGAATCTTGGCGCCAGCACCGCAGAGGCGCTGTTCATCGGCGACAGCGCGTGCGACGACGTCCTGGGTGCACACAACGCTCGGATGCCGGTCGTGTGGCTCAACAGCAGGGGCGAGCCCCTACCACCGGGCATGCTCCCGCCAGAGCACGTCATCAGACAGCTGACCGATCTGCCGGCACTGCTGGCCGGTAGTAGCTTCGGAGCTGAGAGGACGGCGGCGGAGCGCGCGGCGAACTGACGATGAGGAAGACCTACCTGCTCACCGGCGGCGCAGGGTTCATCGGCAGCCATCTCGCGGATGCGCTCCTGGCCGCGGGGCACCGTGTCCTGGCGCTCGACGACCTGTCCACCGGCAGCGCGAACAACATCGCCCACCTGGACGTACACCCGCGCTTTGAGTCGTTCACCGACACGATTTTCAACCGCTCCCTGCTGGCCGAACTGGTTGCACGTGCTGATGCGATTTTCCATTTGGCCGCAGCGGTCGGGGTTCGACTGATCGTCGAAAGCCCGGTGCGAACGATCGAGACCAACGTCAAGGGCACGGAGCTCGTTTTGGATCTTGCCAGCAGCGACCGCAAGCGGGTCGTGCTCACTTCGTCATCGGAAGTGTACGGCAAGGGCACAACGGTCCCTTTCGCGGAAGATGACGATCTGGTGCTCGGCAACACCAGGACGGGCCGCTGGTCGTACGCCTGCAGCAAGGCGCTGGACGAATTTCTTGCGCTGGCGTACTGGCGTGAGCGGCAGTTGCCGGCCATTGTCGTCAGGCTGTTCAACACCACCGGTCCACGCCAGACCGGCCGCTACGGCATGGTCCTCCCGACCTTCGTCCGGCAGGCGCTCGCCAACCGTCCCATTACCGTCTTCGGCGATGGGACCCAGCGGCGCTGCTTCTGCGACGTCGCGGACGTGGTCGGCGCACTCGTCAAGGTGATCGAGCATCCAGAGGCGCCTGGCAAGGTGTTCAACATCGGCAGCGATGAAGAAATTGCCATCGGCGAGCTGGCCGCACGGGTCAAGGCGCTGGCGCACAGCACTTCCGAGATCGTCAGGATTCCATATCAGGAGGCGTGGGATGACCAGTTCGAAGACATGCAGCGGCGCGTGCCGGCCCTGGCACGCATTCGTGACCTCATCGGCTTCGAGGCACGAACCAGGTTGGACGAGACGATCGTACGCGTGATCGAGCACGAGCGACGCTCCCAAACGTCCCGGGGGGTGCCTATCGCGCCCGCAAGGTCGGACTCGGTATAGTGTCGTACCCTGGCGGACGGCGGCGGCCGCAACTGAGCGCCGACAATGACACGGAAAAGGAGGAAGGTCCAGTCATGACTGTGATCGCTACTTTGAAGGTGCAAGCGGGAAGTGAGGCCGCGTTTCAGCAGGCGGCGGACAAGATGATCGCCCACGTGAAGGCGCATGAGCCCGGCACCTTGACGTACGTTCTGAACCGTTCGAGAAGTGACCCTACCGAGTTCGCGTTCTACGAGGTCTACGCCGACGAGGCTGCCTTTACGGCCCATGGGGCGAGCGCAGCAATGCAGGAGTTCTTCGGCGCCGTGGGCACGCTGCTTGACGGGCAGCCAGTGATCAAGACGTACGAAGAGGTGGCGGGCAAGAAATAGCGCGGGCCGGCGACCCCCTCGAGCGCCGTTTCCACAGCCGCAGCGGCGGTGGAGTCTGTGCCGTGCCTCGGACGTTGGCCGTACCCATAGAGGCCCTCCTCGCGCTGCTCGAGCAGCGCGCACCGCGGCCGCTGTCCATCGCGGAGATGGCACGTATGCTCGAGCTGGGTCGGTACGACAGCAAGCGGTTCAAGGCCGCGCTCGAAGCCCGGGTGGCTAGTCACACGCTGCGCCGTATCGGGAAGACCCGCTACCAGTGGATCCGCGAACGCGAGCGCCGGCGCACGAGTGTGCCGCCGCGTACACGCGCAGACAGCAGGCCGCGCACTCCCTCACAAGGGGTCGTAGAAGGACGCTATTCCCGGGTCCGCGCCGGCTACGGCTTCGTCGAAGTGGCTGGCGATCGTGCCACGTCCATTCCCCACGATATCCTGATCCCGGCGGGCATGCAGGGAGCTGCACTACACGGTGACCGGACCGTCGTGGAGATTCTGCGACGGGATAGGCGGACCGGGCGCCTCGTGGGACGCGTGGTGTCGGTGACGGGCCCCGCCCACGAGCGGATCATCGGTTCGCTCGAACGCACCCGCACGGGGTGGCTGCTGGTACCGCAGAGCGACCGGCTACCCCCGGTCGAGGTTGTCGCGGATAGGACCCTGCGGCGGCAGGACGCCGGACAGGTGGCCGTGGTGCGTCTCACGCGGGCGCCGACGCCGGCGCGGGTGCCTGGCGGGCACCTCGAACAGGTACTGGGCGCTCCCGACGACCCCGAGGTCCAGTTCCTGAGCATCGCCTTCGAGCACGGCCTGCGCGTCGAGTTTCCACCTACCGTCCTGGCCGAAGCGGAGCGCCTACCCCGGGATCCGCCCGCACATGAGTTCGCAGACAGGGTTGATCTGCGCCGACTACCCTTCGTAACCATAGACGGCGAGACGGCCCGGGATTTCGATGACGCGGTATGCCTGGAAGCGCAGCCGGGGGGGAGCGTCCGGTTGCGGGTCGCCATCGCTGACGTCTCGCACTACGTGCGAGCGGGGTCCGCCCTCGAAGATGAAGCCGCCCGGCGCGGCACGAGCGTGTACTTCCCTGACCGGGCCATTCCCATGCTTCCCGCACGGCTGTCCCACCACGTGTGCTCGCTCAATCCGGGGTGCGATCGGCTCGTCCTCGTCGCCGAGATGCGATACGACCGCCAAGGCCGCCGGCGGGACGCACGGTTCTACCGCAGCGTGATCAGAAGCCGCGCGCGCCTCACCTACACGACGGTTGCCGCCGTGCTCTCAGCTGCCGACACCCCAGAGATCCGCGGCTGGCGCGGTGAACTCGGTGAGTTGCTGCCGCAGCTGCGGCGCATGCTCGCTCTCATGCGCCAGCTCAACCGCGCTCGTAGGGAGGCGGGCTCCCTGGATCTCGACTTACCCGAGGCGCTCATCGACCTGTCCGACGCTGGACGCAGCGTGGGCGTCCGGCTCCTACAGCGCAACGATGCGCACCGGCTTATCGAGGAATTCATGCTCGAGGCGAATCGAGCCGTCGCCACCTTCTTGCGCGAGCACCAGGTACCCCTGCCGTATCGTATCCATGAACCGCCCGACCGGACCGACATCGAGGAGCTCAACGAGCTGCTCCAGGCATTCGGTTTCTTTGTGGACGACAAGGAATCGGTCCAGCCGCGTCAGGTCCAGCATCTCCTGCGGCAAATCGAAGGCCACCGCCTTGCCCGGCTGCTTGCGCGTCTTGTCCTACGGTCGCTGAAGCAGGCGCGGTACACGACCCGGAATGCGGGGCACTTCGGCTTGGCGTTCCCGGTGTACTGCCATTTCACTTCCCCCATCCGCCGCTACCCTGACCTGCTCGTGCACCGGCAGCTCAGCCGGCTGTTCGACGGCGAGGTCGACGAGGCACGCGCCGCCGCGGAAACCATTGAGGCCGCATGCGTGCAGAGCTCACAGCGTGAGCGTGAAGCCGTGGATGCCGAACGCGCCATGCTGGACCTCAAGAAGGCCGAGTTCATGCTGGAGCATCTGCTCGAACCACAGCGTGGAACTATCGTATCCGTGGTTTCCTGGGGCTTTTTCGTTGAGCTGGATGCCTTCCCGATCGAGGGCTTGGTACGGGCCAGCGATCTGCGCGGTGACCGCTACCGTTTCATCGAGGCCGAGCACGCGCTCAAAGGGATGCGGCGCGGCGCGCGGTTTCGCTTGGGCGATCGCGTGCTGGTTGAAGCCACCAACGTGTCGCTGGCGCGGCGGGAAATCACCTTCGCCCTGCTGCAGGGCCTCGCCGCGTCAGGATGACCCGGACGGCCTCGATGCTCCCTGAGCCATCCCCACTCACGTGGCCGGCACCCGTTACACGGTCGCCCAGGCGGATGTCTGCACACGCCGCGGGCTGCTGGTTGCTGCGCACGATCACGGTGGCTGGCAACAGGCGGAGGCGTACTGTGTTGGTGACGTCATCGAGCTGCAGTACACCCGACCCGCAGTCAATGGCGGCCACGAAGCCGAAAAAGCGGAGCAGCGCACCGGGCGCTGGGGACGGCCTGGCAATGATGCGCGTGGCTTCGATCACGCCTGGCATTCTCAGCATGATCTGCCCGCGCCCCTCGACGCGATCACCCAGCCCGAGGTCGCCGCATCGGAGCGGCGTCCCATCCGGGCGTGTGACGAGCGTTGTCCGAGACAGTCGCAGCCGCGAACGCTGCGACGAATCATCGATCACGATGAAGCCCGCGTCACAGTTGATCGCCGCAACGTCACCGACGAACGGCACGTCTCGAATCGGCCGCCGGCCGCTCGGCGGCGGGGGCGGCGCCAGTGCCACCGTGAGCGCGGCGATGGTGCGGTCGGTCCGGAATCGGATGGCGCCTTCGATCACGACGTTGTCGCCGCGGCGAATGTCCGCACACGTGACGCTCTCTCCTCTCCCGCGCGTGAGGCTGGTGTCGGGCAAGAGCCGGATCAGGAATTGGGTGTCCGGATCGCGTCGATCGTGAACCAAGAGTGTGCCGTCGGTGCAGTCGACGAGATCGACACGGCCACGGAGCCCCAGCTGGCGAACGGCCTGCGCTTCCACGCCGCTGGGCCGCAACTCGATGTCCTGCAGCACGATGGCGGACCCGGCGGGAACGTCGAGCGGCTGAGTCACCTGGAAATCCGGTACCGCAAAGCGCAGCGTGAGCGCGCCGGCGAAGTCGCCACTGAGCTCGAAATTCCCATTATCATCAGTCGTGGTGCCCACGCCGGGCTGCTCATCGATTGACACCTGGACCGGCGGCAGCATCGCCGCGCCACCTGCCGTGTCAGTCGTGGAGGCCGCCTGCACGTCAATGACGTTGCCACTGATGGACGCGGAGATCCCCGTGCCAACCGGCCCGCCGTCCGCTCCCGCGCAGCCAAGCGCCGCCGCCAGCAGGATGAGCCATGCGATGCGGAACCGTTTCATCGTGACCTCCGGATACGACCCGGTGGCGCGGACCGCCGCCGCCCTGCAGGCGAGGGCGGCGGCGCCGCCTCCTCGTCGAAGTAATAGGCGCCCAGCACGACGCGCGTGCGCGTGCCCTTCGGGGCATCGGGATTGCGATCGCGATCATACAGGGCCAGGAGCGCGTTCGCATGCCGGATGAACTCCTCTCCGATGCGGCGTGCCGCCGCACGCAGTTCCGTCAGGGCCCCCGAGCCGATGTTGTCGTAAACGACTTTGCGTTGCAGATGTGGCGCGTCCCCGTGCTCGATGTTGTGCATGATCGTGGCGAACAGCTCGGCCGGATCGGAACCGAGCAGCGTCAGTTTCCCAGCCACATCTTCCCCTTCCCCCGGAATGTTGGCTTCACGCCGCAGTTGAACTTCCCCATCAGGCAGCAGCTCGACAATCCCCACCCGAAGCAATTCGTCCAGGACCGACCGCACCGGGATATCGGCTCCCAGGCCTCGCACTAAACGCGCGAAGCTCGCTGCTGTTGGGCGATCGGCTTCATACGGGAGGCGCCGTGGTATACCGTCGGCCGTGGCGTAGGGCGGACCCGCCATCCACCGACCAATCACATGGGTGACGAGCGTCTCCTCGACTTCCACTGGCTGCGGTCCTGCCCGCCGGCGCCCTCGCAGCCGCGCGACCTCTTTGCGGTTCAAGCCGGTCACCAGCGCGAGCCGGCTGTCGGTCTGGCGCTTGAACGGGAGCGGAAACTCCTGCTCCGCAACGTCGACGTAGACCTGTTTCACCATTTTGTCGAGCGCAGGATAGGTGATTCCATATGCAATCAACTGGCGCACGACTACGCGCAGCAACCGTTCGATGGCAGTGGCGAACTGCTCCTTCAGCGGGCGGGACAGCATACTCGGCGGACACACGTGGACGCGCCTTGCCCAACTACACCGACCCTGGCCGAGCGGCAACCCGAATCGCACACGGCACCGCCTGCCACCGCTTGGCCAGGGTCGCTAGAGCAAACAGCCTAGCAGCGCGAAGCCAGTCAGGCTGCTGCCGCCAGAGCGCAGGCGTCACGGCGCATCGCGATCGGGGCAGTTGCCAACGCAGCTGCGCGCATCCCGCAGGCACGCTTCCACCGCCTCACGCAGTGTTTGTGTGCACGGTTGCAGGCAATCATATGCGGCCTGTCGTGCGTCTTGGCACGCGCCCGAGGCTCTGTCCTCGGAGCAGGCTTGGCGCGCGTCATCGACGAGGCCGGTGCAGCCGTCACGACACGTGCGTGCCCCGTCACGCGGAGGCATCTGACAGTCCTGCAGCGTCTCCCGGCACGCCGCCACACACCCGGGGTCTTTCTGTCCCGGTCGTGGTGGCACCCGGTCGGGACAGGAGGCGACGCAGTCTTTGCCGTCGCTCCGACACATGCCCAGCGCGGACCGCAAGTCCTCGGCACACGGCTGCAGGCATTGGTGCAGAGCAGCGCGAGCGCTGTGACACGCATCGGAGCCCCGATCGGCCCCGCACGCCTCCCGCACCGCCTGAAATTGATCGCTACAGGTTGCTGTGCTGCACAACCGCGCATCCGTTCGAGCTGCCGCGTGGCAGGTTCGAATACTCTGGCGGCACATACGGCGGCATGCGTTGTCCTTCTTGGCACCAGCAGGGTGATACCCCAGGATCCCTCCCCGGTGACCGTGCGGTCCGTACGAGGGACGTCCGTGAAACCCCCGGGCTCCAGCCGGCATAGCCAAGGCGATCCCCGTGCCCGCCACGCCGATCACCAGTAACAGTTTCTGCGCTCTTGTCATTTGCTTGTTCTCCTCTTCTTGTTCTTGCTGCGAGTGAATGTGAGCAGGTCAGCCGGAGCGGTTCGAGGTGGGGCACGGGAGCTGTCGATGGGAAGAATCATTCTTTATTGGCTTCTATACCCATCATAATGGTATTTCAAGCCAAAAATATTTGATGGAAAAACCCCGTTGGAACAGTAGGTTATGTTGAATTTACGCACCTGGGTGCGGGAGATTACGTTCCCGGGCTGGATAAAGGGGGCATCCGGCGCAGTGCATCCGCACGGGGGCGGGCCTCACGCCTCGGCGGCGGCAGGGGTTGCTCCCCAGACTCAGCGGACGAGCAGAAGCGGCACGGTGCACTTGACGCAGGTTTGGGTCGCGCCACCCGAGACACACGTCGCACCGCTCGGTGCTGGCACGGGGCCCACATCTGTGCGCTTGATATGAATCTGAATTTCGAGGTTGAGGGTACCCGTACCGTTGAAGCTTCCGACGGATAACTGATCCCTGAACGGGCCAGTGCGGGTCCTGGCAAACCCGTTTGACCGCGCGAACACCCGGAGGCTCCCGTCGTTCCTGCGCTGGCCGATCACGAAAAACTCGTCGACCTGAGTGAGCGCTTGGCCTGCCACTCTTCCTTCGAGGGAATCCGTGAAGATGAAGGAAAAGGGCTGAAAGCCGCCGTGCACGATGCGCTGATTCTGACCGGTCTCCACGCATCCACCCATGGTTGTGAACCGGACCGCCAGGTACGCAGCAGTCGGCAGCCTCAGCAGGGTGCGCACGGCTACACTTGCTTCGGCTTGGCCCGTGTACGCTGCAGCGACCTCGATTGGCGTTTCAATGTTCAGGCCCAACAAAGCCGGAGGGAGTGCGGCCGTTTCGCCTCCCACGGTTTGAATGACGTTTTCGATCGCGTTTTCATCGAACGTTTCCAGTCCAGCCTCATCCAACAACCTGACCGCGGCCTCGGAATCCGGCCCGATTCTGATTGGCCCATTGACCCCGACGCCTCCCCCGCCACCGCCTGGCCCCACTTGGCCGAAATCTATCAGCCTGTACGTCGTGGCAGGATCCACCTCGGCCTCGAACACCAGTGTTGCCGCTCCCACCTCGACGCTCTCGAGGCTAACGGAAAACTCCCCGTTTGGCCCGGACACTTCGGCTACACCAAGCAAGTCCGCCTCTGTTGTCAGACATCCGGCCCGATTACGGTTCTTGCAGCGAAGCACCCGCACCATTGTCCCGAGCGGGCAGCGCTCCAGGCCGCGCTCGCACAAGCCGTCAATAGTAACCATCGCCGGCGTTGGCGTCGGCGTTGTGGTTGTGGTGGCGGTGCGCGTCCGAGTTGGCATGGGCGTGCCTGTTTGGGTAGACGTGCGCGTAGCAGTGCTGCTCGACGTAGGGGAGGGTGGGGTTGGCCGCGTCGGGCTAGGCGTTCGCCCGCGGCAACCGAGGAGGGCGTTGTTGACTGCTGTCAGGACCTCGTCGACAGTCACCTGGCCGTCTCCGTTCTGATCGCCGGCGGGACAGCTCGACAGGAGAAACGTACCGAGCGCGACGTTCACCAGCGTGACAAGCTCATCAATGGTGACTTCCGCGTCGCCGTTACAATTTCCAACGCAAGCCGGCTGCACAGCAGCCCGCAGCGCCACTGGAAGTACGGCAGTTCCCGCGAGCAAAACAACACCAACAGCAAGCTTACCCATCCGAACCCCCCATGGTCGCCGCTGTCGAGACCCGATACGTCGCTAAGCGTACTTACTCTCGTATGCTTGGGTGGGGGCCCTGTCAAGTGCCGGCGCTTGTACGGCACGAGATCAGAGGGCCGCGCGCGGACCGGTTCTGCCGCGGCCTTACGGCTGCGAACCGGACTACCTTCACAGTGCGTGCTCGCGGAAGAACCGGAACAGATTGGGAGGAAACTTTGGATCCGGGGTGTGTGTCCCAGGCCACTGACAGAAGGCGACCTGCCGGTCGGAGGCGCACTCGCGGCTGATCTCGCACCCCGCGGCGTACGGCACAGCGCCGGCGCTGCAGCCGTTGCGCCGGAGCCAGAGGTTACGCGCGCCTGTGCCGAAGCTGAACGGGACCACGTTGTCCGCCGTGCCATGGCTAATAACCACCGCAACCCGCACTCTGCCCGGGCAGTTCAGGACGCCCCCCGCACGCGGCCCAATGGCTGCAATCACAGCACCACGGACGCAACCAAGCACGTGCGAGAAGAACGCGCCATTCGAAAACCCGGTGGCGTAGACCCGGCGCGGGTTGATACAGTACTGTGCCTTCAGTCGTGCCAGCACAGCGTCGAAGAACAGGACGTCGCGGTCATCGAATTCGCCGGGAAAGATCTGCCATCCTTGACCCATGGCGCCGGGGAAGGTCGGGAAAGTTCGCAGCAGGCCTTCCCCGTACACCCCGATCGCATCGGGCCAATTGGCCGCAAGCTCCGTCGTCCGTTCCTGCGAGGCGGCGTCGCCGCCGAACCCGTGGAAGCCGAACACGACCGGTCGGGGGCGCGTGTTGTCGAACTCCGCTGGCAGGCGCACCACGTATTGACGTTGACGCTGCTGCGTGCCGACTTGGATCGTCTGGCGCCCGGCCGGCGGCGCTGGGCCGCCGCACCCCTCGCTACGTGGCACGCCCCGGTGAACCCGCGCGACTATATCGGCAGCGCTGATGTCGCCGTCGGCGTTCACATCGAACGTGGCCGTCCGGTTGAGCCGCCCGAAGAGAGCCGCCGACACCAGCTGTACCTCACCAGCACCCGCCGGCCGCGGGGACACCAGCACGAACCCTAGAGCCATCAAGAAGCGGAGTCGCCGCATTGCACGCCCGTTCATACACCTACCAGCCCGTTGAAGAACAGGGCCCCTTCTGACGTGCTCCGCACATTGGCTACTCGGCCGGCACAAAATCCAGGCAGAGCGAGTTGAGGCAATAGCGGAGCCCGGTGGGTGGCGGACCGTCGCCAAACACGTGGCCGAGGTGGGCGTCGCACACCGCACAGAGCACCTCGATGCGGGGTATGAGCAGGCTCGTGTCCGCGGCGGTGCGAATCCGGTTCTGATCGATCGGTTCCCAGAAGCTCGGCCAGCCGCTGCCGGAATCGAACTTATGAGCGGAACTGAACAGCGGGGTTCCACAACCCACGCATCGGTAGATACCGGATCCGTGATGGTTCCAGTATCGGCCGCTAAACGCCCGTTCGGTTCCCTTCTTCCGGCAGACGGCGAACTGCTCCGGCGTGAGCAGCTGGCGCCACTCGTCGTCGGACTTGACTACCTTGCGTCCCATCCAAGCTCGCAACGCTACTCACCCTGAGGGCATGACGCAAGTCCGCCGGGCAGCGGTGCAGCGACAGCGCCAAAAGGTGGGGCAGGCGCCCGCCGCCCAATGTTTGACAGCCTCGACACACGCAGCTAACTACGAATTCGAACCGATGAGACGCCGTTCCGCATTAGCCAGGGTCGTTGTTGGCATCACAGCTGCGTGCTTCATTTCGCTCGTCTTCGTCTCTGCGGGCCACGTCCACGGAGGTGCCACAAGCAACGCCCTTGGAGCGGAGTGTCCCCTGTGCGCCGTGGGTCACGCGCGCGTCGATATCGAGAGCGCCGGGCCCGTTCTGTTCGGACTAGCATTAATCGCTTGGCTCAAGCCGCAGTCGCTAGTCCGTGCGCCGCTGCGCCACTCGCCAGACCAGCCGTCCCAGCGCGCCCCTCCAGTCCGCTAGTTCCGCCGTCGAGGCGGTGACCACTCCACAGGTCGGGTGCGCGGGTGGATCCCCCCTCGCCACGCGCTGCCAGGTTACCAGTTGTGGAACCGAGGAAGGAGCAGCGATGTGGTATTGGAGAAATCTATCGCTCGGGCTTGCGGTCGTCTTGTTTCCACTGGCGGTCGCGGCCCAAGCGCAGGAACAGGCGCAACAAATCAAGGAGCTGCGAAGAGAAGTCGAAGCACTGCGCGCGGCGGTACGCTCGCTGCAGAAGACCGTGCAGGAGCTGCAGGCCCCCTCGCCGGCCGCGGCCGTAGCGCCAAGCGAAGAGGAAAAAGCGCTCGAAGCGGAACTGCGGGCGGCCATGCCGGCAGCGACGCCGGCTGTTCCCGCTCCACCAGCACCTGCCCCTGTCGCGCGCGTCCCAGCCGCCCCCCGGCCTCTGGTCAGCAAGAGCTCGGCGATCCAGAATCCGGACATCAGCTTCAACGGGGATTTTACCTTCCTCGGCACCGACAACAACCAGCTCAGCAAAGCCAACCGCTTCAGCTTCCGCGAAGCCGAGATTGGATTTCAGGCTGCCATCGATCCGTTCGCCCGCGCCGATGCGTTCATCAACTTCGACGAAAATGGGACCCCCGATATCGAGGAAGCGTATGCAACCTTTTTGACGTTGCCGTTCAACCTCCAGGCCCGAACCGGCAAGTTCCGTGTGTCCTTCGGCAAGAACAACTTGCTGCACCGGCACGCGCTGCCGCAAACCGATCGGCCGTTTGTCGTCGTTGACAACTTCGGCGAAGAGGGACTCATGGCCAGCGGGGGCGGCGTCAGTTACCTCGTACCCAATCCATGGGATCAGTACGTCCTGCTGACGGGGGAGGTCGTCAACGACATCAGTGGGCCGCCCGAGGGCCCGCAAGGCATCCCGTTGGAGCGGCGTCCCGCCGCACGGACGTTCCGCGACTTCGCCTTTCTCGGACACATGCAGAGCTTTTTCGACCTCAACCCGGACAACAATGTCGAGCTGGGTGGATCATTGCTGGTCAATCTGCCGAAAAGCGGCACGCAGACCAAGATCTATGGTGTGGATCTCACCTATCGCTGGCGGCCAGTGCGCCAAGCGGGCTACCGCCAGTTCCGATGGCGCTCGGAGGCCTACTTTACCCAGAAGCAGCTGCGGGGGAACGACGCGACGGTCCTACCCGCGCGCTTCAGCGTGGCCGGCACCGCTTCGGATGGCAATAACACCTTCAACACCGCCGGCTTCTACACGTACGGCGTCTACCGCCTAACGCAGCGCCTGTGGGCAGGCACCCGTTTCGATTGGACGGAAATCCCGGGGCGACGGGGACAAACCGAGTGGGGGGTGGAACCCTACGTCACCTTCGCGCCGACGGAGTTCGGCTTTTTTCGGCTCGCGTACCAGCACGCCAGATCGGATCAATTGCAGCAGAAGCACTCGAACCGGGTGTGGCTCCAGTATAACTTCTCCCTGGGCCCGCACGCAGCGCACGCGTTCTAGAGAGCGTTCAGGAGGCACATGAGCATGAAGAGGTTCCACGGACTCGGGAGGTGGCACGGCGCTGGGGTTGTGCTCCTGGCGGTGGTGCTCGGCGCGGCCACGCCAGCTGCCGCGACGCTCAACGTTGTCACGACGACGCCCGACCTGGCGGCGATCGCGCGCGCGGTAGGCGGCGACCGCGTGAAGGTCGAATCGTTGGCCCTCGGTACTCAGGATCCCCATTTCGTCGACCCCAAGCCCAGCTTCATCATCAAGCTCAACCGGGCCAATCTCTACGTCAAGCGCGGGCTCGCCCTGGAAGTCGGGTGGGCGCCCGTCCTCGAGAACGCGGCACGCAACGCCAACATTCTGTACGAAGCCCCGGGTTACGTGGACGCGTCGGCCGGCGTGGTCCCACTCGACATCCCGACGGGCGCCTTCAGCCGGGCCCTCGGCGACGTCCATCCGTATGGAAGCCCACACTACCAGCTGGACCCTGCCAACGGGAAAATCATCGCCCGCAACATCGTCACCGGTCTCGCGCGGCTCGATCCCGCCCACCGTGCGTATTACGAAGGCCGCCTGCAGGACTTCGACGCACGGATCGACAAGCGCTTGGCGAAATGGGTTCAGATGCTGGCACCTTACCGTGGCGCCAAGGTCGTTACGTACCACGTGAGCTGGGACTACTTCGCCCAGCGTTTCGGCTTAGATATCATCGGCACCATGGAATCGAAGCCGGGTGTGTCGCCGTCTCCGGCCCACTTGGCGCGTCTGATCACCCTGATGCGCGCAGCGCACTGTCACGTGATCATCAAGTCTCCGTACTACCCTGAGAATCTGACGCGCGTCGTGGCGAAAAAAACAGGGGCCACGGTGCTCGTCTTGCCAGAATCGCCTGGCGGAGTCCCCGGCACTGATGACTACTTTTCGTTCATCGACTACTGCGTCAGACAGCTTGCCACTGCGCTAGCCGCGAAGAGCACGTGATGGAGCCGCTGATCCAGTTCGACCATGTGACTTTAGGCTACGGGCGCCACGTCGTGCTGGCGGGCGTGAACCTGACCGTACAGCCGGGTGACTTCCTGGGCATCGTGGGTCCGAACGGCGCCGGCAAGACGACCTTGCTCAAAGCCCTGCTGGGCACTATGGCCCCACGCGCGGGCCGGCTGACCGTTGCCACCGCGGCGGGGCTGTTTGGCTATGTCCCGCAGCGGGAAGTAGTCGATGAAACCTTTCCCTTGACGGTCCGGGAAATGATTCTGATGGGGCGGTTCGCACGCATTGGGCTGCTACGGCGGCCGCAAGCGGTGGATCACGCGCGGGTCGTTGCGGCTGCAGAGCACGTTGGTATCGCGACACTGCTCCACCGCCGCTATCGCACCCTCTCCGGCGGCCAGAAGCAGCGCACGTTGATTGCACGCGCGTTGGCCACGGCACCCAGGGTGCTCGTGCTCGATGAGCCCACCAACGGGATGGACCTGCCAGCCGAGAAGGCGATCATGGATCTGGTGCGCCACCTCCATGTCAACGACCATCTCACCGTGATCATGGTGAGTCACCTGCTCAACGTCGTTGCCTCGTACGTCGAGCGGCTCGCGATCGTGGGAGACGGCCAGCTCGAGGTGGGTCCCGTCGACACGATGCTCACCGCAGAGAAGCTGAGCGCGTTGTACGGCACAGCGGTGCTGGTCGACCGGATCGACGGGCGTGCCGTCGTCCTGCCTGCGGGGGGCGCATGATCGAGATGTTCTCGCAAAGCTTCGTCCTCTACGCGGCCATCGCCAGCGTGTTGGCGGGTGGTGTGTCAGCGTACCTGGGCGTGTATGTCCTGCTGCGCCGGATCGTGTTCGTGGGCATCGCCCTGGCACAGATTGCCACACTGGGGGTGGCAGTCGGGCACCTGCTCGGCCTGCACCAGGCGGAGGCGGCTTTCGGCATGAGTCTCGTGGGTGTCTCCTTCTTTGCCCTGCAGCGGCAGGGGGGGCGCATCCCGCGTGAAAGCGCGATCGGCGTCGCCTACGCCGCGGCCGCGGCGTTCACGATCATCTGCGTCGCCAAAAATCCCCTGGGTGAAATGGACGTGCTCAGCCTCGTGTTCGGCAACGTGCTCGGCGTGACCGAAAGCCAGCTGTACGCCCTCAGCGCCCTCGCCGCGGCGATCTGCGTGCTGCATTGGTTATTCTACAAGGAATTGCTCTTCACCGCCTTCGACCCGGACATGGCGCAGACGATGGGGTACCGAATCCAAGCATGGGAGTTTGGTTTCTATCTGATCCTCGGCGTCGCTTTTTCCTTGAGTGTCAGCGTGGCCGGCGTCCTGGTGATCTTCGCCTACCTGGTCATTCCAGCCACGGTCGCGCTGGTCTGGGATGTCGGCATGCATGCCACCTTCCTGGTCGCGCTCGCGGTTGCCGTGGTCGCTGGAATCGGGGGCGTGGCCCTGTCGTACCAATGGGACCTCCCAACCGGCCCGACGATCGTAGCCACCCTGACCGTTCTGCTCCTCCTGAGCGCGGGCATGAAACTGCTAGGACGACTGCGGGTCGCGCAATCCACATGAAACGCCTGCTTGTCATCGTGCTGGCGGTCGCAACTGGCTGCGTCGCCACGTCGCACACGCGTGTGCTGGTCGCGTACGAGGGGGCACAGCCACCGGACAACGTCGCGCTCGAGGCCGTGAACGCGACGGGGCACGCGTTGCCCCTGCCGCGGCCCGGGCTGATCGAGGAAGCGGTGCGGGTTGTCACCCAGCAACCACCGCCTGAGTCCAGCATCGTCGATGCCTTCGTAGATGCAGCCACCGAGCACTTGACCAAGATGCAGATCGGCGTCGCAGTGCCGGCCGGCCTGACGCTCCGTATTCGGCTCCTGGGCTGGGACGTAAATAACGCCACAGCCGCCGGCGGTGTCGCCGTCGTCAGCGCAGAATATCAACTGTTGGACGAGGCCGGCGGCGTACGCTGGGCGGTCGAACAGGACGGCCTGCGGATCCGCCTCGGGGGACCCAATCTCAGCCGCTACGAGATCGCCCGCATCACCCGCACCTGTGTCGCGCTCGCGTTCGCCTCACTGCGCCCCTCGACGACCGCAACGCCCCACTCATAGAACCCGTCAGATGGGCGCACTCACCGCGTCTTCGCGCAGGGCCGGTTCGGGCCGCTGTTCGATCGAGACGAACTCGCGCGCTCCCTCCCCGACGTAAAGCTGGCGGGGACGGGTGATCCGCTGCTCCGGATCGCGAATCATCTCGGCCCACTGTGCCATCCAGCCCGACGTGCGGGGAATCGCGAAGAGCGCAGGGAACAGCGTGACGGGAAAGCCCATAGCTTGGTAGATGATACCCGAATAGAAATCGACGTTCGGATAGAGCTTGCGCGAGACGAAATACTCGTCTTCCAGCGCGATCCGCTCGAGTTCCAAGGCAATATCAATCAACGGATTCTTGCCGGTCACTTCGAACACCTGATAGGCGATCTGCTTGATGATCTTGGCGCGCGGGTCGTAGTTCTTGTAGACACGATGGCCGAAACCCATCAGTCGCCCTTTACCGGATTTGAATTTCTTGATGGCTGCCGGCACGCGATCGACCGATCCGATCTCGGCGAGCATGCGGATCACGCTTTCGTTGGCGCCGCCGTGCAGGGGGCCGGACAGCGCCGCGACGGCGGCCGCCACCGCAGCGTACGGATCGACCCGGGAGCTGGCCACCGCCCGTAGGGCATTCGTCGAGCAGTTCTGTTCGTGGTCCGCATGCAAGATGAAGAGCACATCGAGGGCCCGTTCGAGCACCGGATTCGGCTCATACTGCAGTTCCGTCATCTTGAAGAGCATGGAGAGAAAGTTGCCCGTGTAGCTCAGGTCATCGTCCGGGTTGACATAGGGCAAGCCGACGGTGCGGCGATACGCGAAGGCAGCCAGCGTCGGCAGCTTGCCGATCAGTCGGCGCGTCTGCAGCCTGCGGGACTCGAGGTCAGAGACGTGAATGGCGTCCGGGTAGAAGGTCGACAGCGCCCCGATCGTGCTCACGAGCATCCCCATCGGATGGGCGTCGTGACGGAACCCGTCGAAGAACTTCTTGATGTTCTCGTGCACCATCGAGTGGATCGTGACGTTGTGCCTCCACATCGCGAAGTGTTTCTCGTCAGGCAACTCGCCCTTCACGATCAAGTAGGCGGTCTCGAGGTAGTTGCTCTTCTCGACCAGCGCTTCGATGGGGTAGCCCCGGTATCGCAGGATACCGTTGACGCCGTCGACGTACGTGATTTTGCTCTTGCAGGTGGCGGTGTTGGTGAGCGCGGGGTCATAGGCCAGCAGGCCCTGGTCCTCCGGCGAGAGCGTGATTCGACGCAGATCGGCGCTGCGGACTGCTCCATGCTCGATGGGAATTTCGTACTGCTTCCCCGTACGATTATCAGTTACTGTCAACGTATCTCTTGCCATGATTGCCCCTCATCCGCCTGCGTGCAGTCGACGGAGCACGGCGCCGGTCCTAGCTAGCCGTTCGCTGCAGCACCTTGGGAAGAGGACAACGCATCCGCATTCACGGCTGGTGCATCGACCGTTTGCTGCTTGTACTGTTCGTAGCGTCTGAGAATGCGCTCGACATACTTCACAGTCTCACGTCCCTTGCCGTAGCCAGCCGGGAGATGCGTGTAGATAGCAGGCTGCTCCAAGAGCGGCAGCATGAGCGCCATCGCATCGAGCCAGCGATTGGGGTCGTAACCGTACCGTCGGGCCAGCGTCTGAGCATCACGGACATGGCCGGGTCCCATATTGTAGGCGGCTAGCACCAGACTGAGGCGGTCACGTCCCTCTGCCGCGGGAAACATTTCCTGGAGCTGCCGCAGGTAGCGGACACCCACCTTCACGTTATCGTCCGGCGTCTGGAAGCGCTGCGCCCCCACTGCTGCCGCCGCAATTGGCCGCACTTGCATGAGGCCCACCGCGCCCCGCTCACTTCGGCTGGTGGGATCGAAGCGGGACTCCTCGAAGATCAACGCCGCGATGAGCCGCCAATCGAATCCTTCCGCTCTGGCGTGATGGACGATCAGATGATCAAAGGGCGATATCGACAGCGCTAGGCTGGCGCGCGGCCGCGAGGCCGTTTGCTCGCGCAGCGACGGGATGGCAATGTCGGCGCCGTCGACACGGATATACCAGCCCCCAGCCCGCAGCAGCCAGGACCGTCGCGCACCAATCTCTGCTCGCCGCACCACAGCCCCAGGGGCCGCCGGTTCCAGGACCGCTTCTCCGGTCCGGCCAGGCCGCCCGGACCGCAGCACCATCGTGACTGCCGTCGCGCTCACTCCTATCACCAGCAGGCGAACCACCACGCCCACGACACCGGGACCCTGGGACATCCGCACGAGTCTGCCCCACTGGCAGCGCCCGTGCAACCACCGAGACGAATCGGCACTATCCCATGAGAACGGGACTGAAGAATCGCGTTGACAGACTCCGCGGTTTTCCTCTAGCTTGAAGGGAGGCAGAGCGACGGTGATGACCACCCAGCAGTCTTTCGACGCCCTTGAGGCGCGCGACAAGATCCTGGCTACCGCGGCGCGACTGTTCTCCGAGCGGGGATATGACAGTACGTCACTGGCACAGGTTGCTCGCGAGGCGAAAGTCAGCAAGGCGCTGATTTTCTGGCATTTTGACTGTAAGGAGCAGCTGTATCGGAGCGCGCTGCGCAAGACGCTTGAACCGTATTTCATCGACGTTGACGATCTGGAGGGGTTGGGCGAGCGTGAGCAGATCGAGTCGCTCATCGACCAGTTTTACGACTTCGTACGCGAGAACGTGTACTCGGTGCGGTTCTTCCTGCACCTAGCCCTCCAGTCGGAGGGGCAGCCGGCGGAAGTACTGAGCCGCGTTAAAGAACTTTATCGAGTCTTTCGCACTTCGCTCGCCGATATCATCGAGAGCGGCCGCGCCCGCGGTGTGCTGCGTGCGGACATTGATGCACAGCGAGACGCCGCGTTGATCATGGCAGCGCTCGGCGGGATTCTGATTCAGCAGTTCGTGGGCGATGAGGAGTCGCACGACCCGAAGGATCTCATCGAGCACCTCAAGACCACCCTCTTCCAGCGGCTCGCCGTCTCGGCCGCAGGAAGTGCCACCGCGGGGCGCCCGTAGGCGCCCCGCCCGAGTCACCCTCGGCCGCCACCCCCAACCATCGGAGAGGCCCACACCGCCAGCCTCACGTCACCGCCTCTCCCCTCCACACCAGCATTCTCACCTGCCCCACGGATGCCGCTCATGAGCACCCGCTGGTGGCTCCGCAATTGAGGCACTTGTAGCAACTGCCGTTGCGCACCATGATGGCCCCACAATCGGCACAGCTCGGCGCATCCGATTGCGGGCTGAACCCGAGAGCTCCAACTGCCGGCGCCCGTTTGCTCGAGCCGCTGGGAGGCCGACTCGGCGCCGATTCCAGGGCGGGCACCTCAGCGCCGCCCAGTCCAACATCGGTGCGCTGCTCGGGACTCAGGAAGCGCGCACCGAGGAACCGGAAGATGTAGTCGATCAGAGACTTGGCCATCGGGATATCGGGGTTCTTCGTGAATCCTGAGGGCTCGAAGCGGACGTGGCTGAACTTGCTGACCAGCACGTCCAGAGGGACCCCATACTGCAGGGCCATGGAGGTCAGGATGCCGATGGTGTCCATCAGGCCCGCAACAGTGCTGCCTTCCTTCGCGATCTTGATGAACAGCTCTCCTGGCGTTCCATCATCGTACTGTCCGACGTGGATGTATCCTTCATGACCGGCGATATCGAACTTGTGGCGCAGGGACCGGCAGTCCCGCGGCAAGCGGCGCCGCACCGGGCGGAATTCGACTGGTGCAGGCGCAGCTGTCCGCTGGCGCGCGGTATTCAGGGGCTGCGTGCGCTTGCAGCCATCACGGTAGATGGCCACAGCTTTCACGCCGAGGCGCCAGGCGTCGATATACGCCTCCATGATGTCGTCTGCCGTCGCAGCGTTCGGCATGTTGATCGTCTTCGAAATGGCCCCGGAGATGAAGGGTTGTACGGCCCCCATCATCCGCAGATGGCCGAGGTGATGAATCGCGCGGGTCCCCTGGGCGGCTCGGAAGGCGCAGTCGAAGACGGGCAGGTCTTTTTCATCCAACTGCGGTGCGCCTTCGATGGTGTCGTGTTCATCGATGTGCTCGACGATCGCCTGGATATCCTTTGATTCATAGCCGAGCCGCTTGAGCGCGCGCGGCACGGTGTTGTTGACGATCTTGAGCATGCCGCCACCAACGAGCTTCTTGTACTTCACCAGCGCAATGTCGGGTTCGACGCCCGTGGTATCGCAATCCATCATGAAGGCAATGGTACCGGTGGGTGCCAGCACCGTGGCCTGCGAGTTGCGGAAACCCACTCGCGCGCCGAGGTTATACGCATCGTCCCACACAGCCCGCGCCGCGCTGAGCAGATCGAGCGGGACATAGGTCGCATCGATCTTGTACGCGTTGCTCCGGTGTTTGCCGATCACGCCGAGCATCGGGGCAGCATTGGGCGCGTGCCCCGCGAAGGGGCCCATTTGTTCTGCGATTCGCGCCGACTGGGCGTAGGCCTCACCGCACATGAGCGAGGTCAGCGCCGCGGCATACTGCCGGCCTGCCTCCGAGTCGTACGGCAGTCCGAGTGCCATCAACACGGCACCGAGATTCGCGTAGCCCAGCCCGAGCTCACGATACGCCTTGGCGTTCGCCGTGATCTGCGGGGTCGGGTAGCTCGCGTTGTCGACGAGGATGTCCTGGGCCGTGATCATAATGTCCACGGCGTGACGGAAGGCACCGGCATCGAACTCTCCGCCGTCACTAGCGAACTTCATCAGGTTCAGCGAGGCGAGGTTGCAGGCCGAATCATCGAGATGCATGTACTCGGAACACGGGTTCGACGCATTGATCCGGCCGCTCGCCGGGCACGTGTGCCAGGCGTTGATCGTCGTGTCGAACTGCATCCCAGGGTCACCGCACAGGTGCGTCGCGGTCGCGATCATGTGCAGGAGATCGCGCGCCTTGCAGGTCGCGGCGACTTCTCCCGAGAGCACGTAACGGGTCTGCCACTCGCCGTTCTCCTCCACGGCACGCATGAAGGCGTCGGTGACACGCACCGAATTGTTGGCGTTCTGGAAGAACACCGAGCCGTAGGCGGGCCCATCAAGGGAGCCATCGTAGCCGGCGTCGATCAGCGCCCAGGCCTTTTTCTCCTCCTCCTCCTTGCAACGGATGAACTCGATGATGTCCGGGTGATCGGCGTTGAGCACTACCATCTTCGCCGCCCGGCGCGTCTTG
This sequence comes from Binatia bacterium, assembly GCA_046757585.1. Classification (GTDB taxonomy): domain Bacteria; phylum Desulfobacterota; class Binatia; order HRBIN30; family HRBIN30; genus JBHHYR01. Next base: position 28,660 of record JBHHYR010000011.1, read on the forward strand.
CCACCCGACTTGATGACGCCGGCCGACGCGTCGGCGGCCTTCATGAACGAGACCGGTCCCGATGCCGTGCCACCGCCGGCGAGTTTTTCCTTCGCCGAGCGGATACGCGACAGGTTGACCCCGGAGCCGGATCCCCCTTTGAAAATGATCCCTTCATTACGATACCAAGTCAGAATCGATTCCATCGTGTCGTCGACCGACAGGATGAAGCAGGCTGAGCACTGCGGGCGCGGCTCGATACCGACGTTGAACCACACCGGACTGTTGAAGGATGCTTTCTGCTCGACGAGCAAATGGGTCAGCTCGGCGGCAAAATTCCCGGCGTCGGCAGGCGTGGCGAAATAGCCCTGACGCTCCCCCCAGCCGCGGACGGTCTCCACCACGCGACCGATGAGCTGCCGCACACTGTGCTCCCGCTGCGGGCTGCCCAGCGGCCCGCGGAAGTACTTGGACACGACGACGCTGGTCGCCAGCTGCGACCAGGCTTTGGGGATCTCGACATCGTGCTGCTCGAAGACGACTTCACCGTGCTCGCCGGTAATGACGGCGCTGCGGCGTTCCCACTCCACCGCATCGAAAGGCTCCGTCTTGCAAGTCGTAAAGCGCCGGGGAATGGTCAGGCCGCTGCCCGGCCCAGCCAGCCGCCGTTTCCGTGAGCCCTCGAGCGTTCCGCCCTGCCCCCCATCCTTCTTACCCACGCGCGCCGGCTCACCCATCGCCTCTCCCCCGTGCCTTGTGTGTGTCCATACCACTACCACAATATATAGTACCTTTGTCAAGCGGCTTCACCGTCTCATGAGGCTTTTTCATGCTCGGCGAGGATCCATAAGCAAATCCACACTCAGGACGGGTTGCGTTCCTCGCTCGCATTCGGGGTAGAATGCCTCCATGCGCCGTGCGGGAGGTCCGCCGAGCCGGGTCGGGAGTGTTCTGCGCGACGTGTTGGAGCGCGTCGACCCGGAGCACGAGATGCGCGCTTACAGCATCTGGACGTTTTGGAACGACGAGGTAGGCGACATGATCGCGCGGCGCGCGCAGCCGGCGCAGTTTCGCAACGGGATCCTGTTCATCAGCGTCGCCACGCAAAGTTGGATGCAAGAGCTGCAGTTCATGAAAAACACCATCCGCGACCGCCTGAACAGGCGGCTCGGGGGCGATCTGGTGCGGGATATCTACTTGGTGCCCGGTCGCCTGGGGCCGCCAGCGGGGGTACCGGCGCCCCGCGCAGCGGGGCGGCTTCCGGCGGGGCACCGGCTGGTTCCCCTGCCACCGATGGCTGATCCCGAATTGGCTGCGGCCTTTCGCCGCGTGGTGGACGCCCGCGCCAGGCGGCTGGCCGGCCACGCCCGCGGCTCGGCCCGGCACCGGTGACACTGGCAGCGCCCGTCGAGTTTTTCACCATCACGAGACAGAGGCCGCGTCGCCAGGCTCCCTGCCTGCGTCTTTGCTCACCGTGAGAACGGGTGGGAGAGGGTGCAGCTCACCGGACGGCCCCGAACGCGGGCCAGGTTAGAACTCGACGACGAATCCTTCCGTCTCCTCAGTTGCCCGGTCTTCCAGGAGGACACGCCCTTTGACGTACTGTGCGAGGGGAAAGAAGAGGTAGCCTCTGATCTGCTGATTGGCGGTCACGGAGTGGCCCTTGAGGAGGTGTTCGTGCAGTCGTTGCGCAACGGCTGCAGGATCGACCGGGGGGGCGTTAGGCGTGGCTTCGTCGGGGCGCGCGGAAGCGGCGACGCGTGCCGCAGCGTCTGCCACGGCCATGGGATGAACACGCGCTCCGTCTTTGCGGATCAACGCGATATCGTGCGGATCGAAGTCATAGGTGCGCGAGGTAACGTTGTTGATGGTGATGCGGATCGGCAGGACTCCCGCAGCTGCGAGATCCAGGCCGAAGTCCAGTTTTGCCGCGAAGCCACGTCGGGGCTCGACCAGAACATGCAGCCCCTGCTCTGTCCTGTGTGGCAGCGGGCGTTGAGCTTCCTGGCGCGCCGCCGCCTCGGCAGCCGCGGCTTGCGCCGCAACAGCGGTAAACGAGAGATAAAAGCCACGCTTCAGCTCCAGCTGGCCGAGCCACTTGCCGTCCTCGCGCGCATCGATGTCGGCGGTGTTTCCGGTGCACCGGACGGCCACCGTCACCCGCTGCGTCCTGCCGTCTGCGCGGACGGCGTGCACCGCACCCGCACGGGCAGCGGCAGCGGGCTCGAAGCTGGTGATTCTAAACCCCATCGCGTGCAGCGTGCGGAAGACGTAGGCGTTCGCCTGGGCGCAAGTCAACCGCCGATTCTCCAGATCGTATTGTCGGATCGGCGGGTTACAGGCCGCTGCCAGCGCCAGCACGGCACACAGACCGGCACGGCCCGCCGTTCCCACACGAGCAGTGAGCCACTCCATCAACGAATCAGCACACGAGGGAAGAGCCGCTGGGGATGCGCTCCGTGAAGCGCGTTCAACGCTGATCGCTCGCCGCCGGAGCAGACCGCCGGAGCAAGCTGGCGAGCCGGGCGGCGCAGCGTGGGGCTTTCCCGGCCTCCTCATGCTTGAAGTAAACGAAGACGTCGGCCCACCCCGCCGCGCCGTCCTCGATGCGCTGCGCCCACCGCGCCAGGTCTGCGTCGGAATAGTCGAGCTTGCGCAAGCGAAAGTAACCGAACTTCGCGGTCTGTTCGAACGGCACGCTGCGATCCTCGTGTTCGGCGATGCAGAGCGCAGCATCAAAGCGCCGCAGGCACTCATAGGTATCGTCACCGAACCAGGTGGGATTTCGAAACTCGAAGACCGGGCGAAACCCGGCTGGCATTTGGTGCAGGAAGTCCTCGAGCCGGGCCACGTCCTTTTTCAAAAACGGCGGCAACTGGAAGAGCAACGCACCCAGCTTCCTTTGCAACGCCTTGGCAGTCTCGCAGAAGTACGTCAACGCGTCTCCCGCGTCACGCAGCCGCAGGTCGTGGGTAATGCGGCGGGGGGCTTTGAGCGTGAAACTGAACTCCTGGGGCGTCTCCTTGGCCCACCCTTGCAGCATGCGGACGTTCGGCATGCGGTAGAAGGTATAGTTGATCTCCACGGAGGAAAGCCGCTGGGCGTAGTACTTCAGCATCTGCTGCTCGGGCAGATCAGCCGGGTAGAACGTTCCCCGCCACTCCTTGTAATTATACCCGGAGCTTCCGATCCAGAAGCTGGTCATACTGCTGTCTCTAGCATGAGCTTCCGTCGCAGAACAACTGTGGCCGCGGGGAGCGCCCGGCGTGAGATGCCGGATCACCGCGGCGCCGTGTGGCGCCGGGCGGCCGCGAGAGTCCGAGTGATCGCCTGCCACAAGGCCGGTATGCCTGCGCCGCTGACGGCCGAGCACACGACCACGCCCGGGGCGTCCTGCGGCAGTACTCGGGCCAGTGCGTGGGCGCGACGGCCGCGCTCGCTGGCGCCCAGCTTGTCAGCCTTGGTGGCCACCACAATCGGCCGCAAGCATCGCGTCTCGAGGTACTGCAGCAGCTGAACGTCGGCCGACTCGAGGCCGCGGCGCATGTCGATGATCACAACAACGGCACGCAGGTTGGCGCTGCGTGTCAGATACCCTTCCACCAGCCGCTTCCACCCGTCCCGCACCCGGGGCGGCACGCGGGCGAATCCGTAGCCGGGTAAATCGACGAACGTCACCCGTTCGTCGATCAGAAAGAAGTTGATTTGCTGGGTACGCCCGGGTGTCTTGCTCACACGCGCCAGGCGCCGGTGTCCGACGAGTCGATTGAGCAGCGAGGACTTGCCGACGTTGGAACGACCTGCAAACGCGATCTCCGGATAGCTCAACTTCGGCAGCAACCCGGGCAGCAAGACCGGATCCGCGGCAGCGGCCAGAAAACGCGCGGTGTGCGACCCCATGGTTGGTCCATGCTCTGCGTTCTGCGTTCGGAGTTCCGGTGGCGGCATGACGAGCAGCCGAACGTGGCCACCGGCCGGCGCCGCTTACCCCTGCTTGATGGCTTTCTCGATGCCGCGCACGGTGTTGACATACGTCTCGCGGCTGGCGCTGTCCAGAACCGACTGCGGGAACGGCACTGCGATCTTATCCTTCGAAGTCGTCGTGTAGACGATCCGCGTCTTGTTGCCGTCGGGCGAGGGTTCCAGCTGGTACTGCCCGTCGATTTCCTGCACTTGCGACTTGACGGTCTTGAAGGTGATCCGATGCTCGTTCGGGTACAGCGTCCACCGCATCGTGAAGTTCTGGAGCGGCAGCGTCAGGGCTTGGAGGTTGATTTCCACCAACTTGGTGTTGCCCTTGCTCTCCAGCAGCTTCGACAGCTTGATGTTTTTTACGGTCTTCTGGCTGTTTTCCACATCCCAGAGAACCTTCTGGACCTTGGCGATGGGTGCATCGACGAGCGACACGAAGCGTGTATGGGTCACGTTGTTGTCGTGCGTGACATCCTCCTCGACGATTTCCTTTACGGGGCCGGACCACTTGGCGGCTTCGGATCGCAGGCTGACGGCTTTGTAGACGCCGAAGCCAACCACCACCACCAGCACTGCTACGATACCACCGATCACAGCTTTCTTGTTCATCAGGTTTCCCCCGAAACGCGTTGGGTGCTAGTAGCCGGAGTAGCTGGCTCCGCTGAACAAGATCGGTTCGTCGCCGCGCAGCATCGCCGGCGTGACGATATACGTGCCGCCGACCGACGGGCTCCAGACCCTGTTCGCAGCGTCCGTATCACCCACCGTCACGAGATACGCCAGCCCGCCGGTCAGCGTGCCGACCCCAGCGTACAGCAATTTCGCCGGCATGTAGATGAGATTCGTGACCACCGCCAGGGTCCCGTACCCGGCATCGCTCCAATAGTCGTTCCCTTGCCGGCCGGTGGCAGCTGCAGCCACTTGCGCCAGCAGACATACCGCCAGTACCCCCAACACCATCCTCCGCACCATGGTGTCCTCCCTTCCCCAGTGTCATTCGGTCCGCACGACGATACCCGCCGGCAGCCGTTTCAGCAAATGCTCGAAGGCCTGATCCACGTATGCCTGATCTTTCGACTCCAGAGTGACGCGCACTCGGTAGTCGGGATCGCTCAGCTTCGGATAGGAGCCGAGCTGTACGAGCGGAAAGGCCTTCAGGGTCTCGTTCAGGTAGCACGCAATCGTGCTCTCCAGCGCCCGGGTGTACACGACCCGCATGAAGTACGGGTCGACCGCAAAGCGCGCCTTCAGGGCGAGAAATTTCTCCCGGAAAATCTCTGGGATGCCAGGCAGGACATAGAGGTTTTCCACCTGGATGGTGGGAAAGTGCAGGTTGCCTGCGAACACGAGCTCCGCCCCCTCTGGGATGTCCGCCATCTTGAGGCGCGCGCTACTGATCTGGTCGCCGGAGAACTGGCGGATTTTCTCTTCCAGCAGCGGGTGGCGGATCACGCGACGGCGCAGGCCCCGCGCCACGCCTTCGATGGTGACATCGTCATGCGTCGGACCCACGCCACCAGAGGTGAACACGACGTCGAAAGCGGGGTGAAATTCCCGCACCGCCGCGGCGATGGTGTCGACCTCGTCAGGGATGACGAGAATACGGCGCAGGCTCACCCCCAGAGCGCGCAACTCCCGCGTGAGGAAGGCGGCATTGGTATCCACCACCTTGCCCGAGAGGATCTCGTTCCCGATGACGATAACCGCCGCAGTCTTTTCACGCATGGGCAATGGCTCAGCGGCCGGCGACAACCGCCTGCGGCCCACGCGGAGCAACAATCAGGTCAGATGGAAATCGCATCCTTACGAAACTCACTGGTGCCGAGCTTGATGTTCACCAGCGCCGGCTTGCCGGCGCCCAGCGCACGTTCGAATGCAGGACGAATCTCTTCCGGTCGTTCGACATACTCACCGTGACCGCCCACCGCTTCCACGACGCGTTCGTAGTGCGTGAAGCTCAAACGCGTGGCCACCGCGCGTTCTTGGCCATAGAGCTGCACCTGGCCACGGCGGATCTGCTGCCAGGCAGCGTCGTTGCCGATCACCCCGACCACGTTGATCTTCTGGCGCACCATGGCTTCAAACTCCAAGCCGTGCAGGCCGAACGACCCGTCGCCGTAGATAATGACCACCGGGCTGCTGGGTTTCGCCAGCTTGGCCGCCATGGCGTAGCCCGGTCCCACGCCCAGCGTGCCCAGCGGTCCCGGATCGAGCCAGTGTCCCTGCTCGTGGATTCGCAGAATCGAGGCGGCCGTGGCGACGAAGTCGCCGCCGTCGCCGACCACGATGGCGTCGGCCCCCAGGGCGTCAGCAATCTCTTTGCAGGCGCGTAAGGGGTTGATTGGAACCGCATCAGATTCCATTTCCTGGCGCATGCGTGCCCGCTTCTGCTCTTCCCGCTGGCGCATCCCGTCGAGCCAGGGCTTCACGAGGGTGGCGCTCAAGCCTTCGGAGGTTGCCAGCGCCGTGAGCTGCGCCATCACCAGGCCGGTGTCCCCGACGATGCCGACGTCGATGGGTCGGTTGCGCCCGATCTCAGCCCCGTCAAGGTCCACCTGAATGACAGCGGCAGACGGATTGAAGTGGGATTCACGCCCGTACCCCAGACGGAAATCGAGCGGGGTCCCGAAGATGAGTACGACATCGGCTTGCTTCAAAGCATCCTTGCGCGTCTGCGAGAAGAAATAGGGGTGGTCCGGCGGCAGGGAGCCGCGCCCCAAGCCGTTGACATAGATGGGCATCTGGAAGGTCTCGACGAAGGTCGGATAGGCCTCACGGCGTTTCGACCAGCGGAGTTGGCTTCCAACCAGCGCTACGGGCCGCTGCGCCCGCTGTAGCAGCTCGAAGGCGCGCTCGACGTAGCGGGGATCCCCGGCGACGCCAGCCTCGGTTCGATAGTGGGTTGGGAACTGCAGCCGTTCCTCCTCATACGTATTGAACAGCTGGTCGATCGGCATCTCCAGATAGACGGGGCCCGGCACGCCGGTGGTTGCCTGCCGAAAGGCCATACTGACGTATTCAGCGAGGCGTTGTCCTTCGGGTACCGAGGCGGCCCACTTCGTGATCGGCCGCATCAGCTCCACATGGTTCATGTCCTGCAGCGAACCCATGTCAGCGAACGGCCGCGGCCCCTGCCCGCCGAAGATGAGCATCGGAATGCCGGCACGGTACGCGCTGGCCACGCCAGTGACCGCGTCGGTCAGCCCGGGCCCGGCGGTCACCACAGCGACGCCTGGCCTCCCGGTCACCCGTGCCCAGCCATCGGCGGCATGGGCAGCCGTCTGCTCGTGGCGGACGTCGACGACCCGGATTCCTTCGTCGATGCAGCCATCGTAGATGGGCATGACATGCCCGCCGCACAACGTGAAGAGATAAGGAACGTCCTCCGCCTTGAGCGCTTTCGCAACCACCCGCCCGCCATGGATGTGAGCCATCTGCTGTCGATCCTCTTCCAGCGCGCTGACTATATAATCCGGCATTCGGAGCCGCAAGCCGCTCACGGCGGCTTAGATTGGAGCAGTACGCCTCGGCGCGCGCGGCCGTCCCGAAGGCCGTTTACGGAATCGGGGGGCCGCAACAGACTCAACCGATGATGTCGATGGCGCTCTCCTTCAGGTCCGGGTGCGCGGCCAGCAGATACGCCTTCAGTTTCTTTTTGATGCGTTCTTCGACCTGGCGTACGCGTTCGCGGCTGATTCCGTACCGGTCCGCGATTTCCTGCAACGTGAGTGGCTCTTCCGACATCAGGCGGCGATCGAAGATCAGCCGGTCCTTGCCGGTGAGCGTTGCGCCGAATTCCTTGACCTTCTGCGACAGGACCTCGCGCGACTCTGCGTTGGCGACCTGGTCTTCCACCGTCGCCCCTTGGCTGGGGAGCAGGTCGAGCATCGTCGCGTCGTTCCCGGCGTCAAGCGGTGCATCGACTGACAGATCGCGCGCCGCCAGGCGCTGTTCCATCTCCACCACCTCCGACTCCTTGACGTCCAGACGTTGCGCCAGCAGCTTCGGCCCCGGCGTAAAGCCCTCCGCCGTGAGCCGTTCGCGCTCCTTTTGCAGATTGAAGAACAGCTTGCGCTGTGCCTGCGTCGTGCCGATTTTCACTAGGCGCCAGTTGTTGATGACATAACGAATGACGTAGGCACGGACCCACCACACCGCGTATGAGGGGAAGCGGATACCTCGATAAGGATCGAATTTCTTGACCGCCTCCATCAGACCGATGTTCCCCTCCTGGATCAGGTCGAGCAGGTTTCGAAACGCGCGTTGATATTCGCGCGCGATCATCACCACCAGCCGCAGGTTGCTCGTCACCAGGCGGTACGCCGCCTGAATGTCCTTGTTCTCCTTGTAGCGAATCGCCAGACGCTGCTCTTCCTCGCGCGACAGGAGAGGGTATCGTCGAATCTCCGCGAGGTAGCGTTGCAGGGGGTCGTAGCGGACAAGCGCGCCCGTCTCGGCCGGTGCTTCCGCGTCCTCCGGCTCGATCTCCGGCAGCACCTCTTCGTCGGCTTCTGCCTGCTCGTCTATCGGGACCTCGTCGGCCATGAGCTCACTGCGATCTTCCTACGGTCTGTAACCCCTTTCGGGAGGTGCAGCAAGTTGGCAGGGAGGGCGGCGGGCCAGCTACGGCGCTTCGTGCGTAACGCTCCGATCTGTGCAAGCGTCACGTCCGCACGCGGCGGCGCATTTCTTCGACCAGGGCGTCGAGAATCTCGGCGAACTGCCGCTGCATGGCGAGCATCGAGTCCCGCATGTGTATGATGACCTCCACACCCGGCCAGTTGACGTCGAGTTCACCCGCCAGCAGGAGTGCGACCCGTACCCGGTCGGCGTCGGCGGACGAAAGAACCAGTTCTCCCTCAGAGGACCGTTTTGGGTGAATCAGCTCCTCGGTCTCGAGGAAGTGCCAGAGCTCCGAGTCGACATGCAGTTGGGCGATGATATCAGAGACCTTCACGTACTGCGGCATGGTCAAAGCACCTCAGCGCCGGCCGGTGGCCGATCTCGCCACCAACGGAACTCTCGACTCTGGACTGCCGCTACAGTAGCAAGCCACCGCGCAGATTTCTGCCATAAGCGGTATCGAGTGCTTGCACCGCACTGCGCACCTTCTCGCCCCCGTTGGTGGGCACGTGCACCATGAGGCGGATGAACAGGTCACCCCGCTGGCCGCCCTTCAGGGCGGGCACGCCGTGGCCGCGGATCCGGAGCAGCTTGCCGCTCTGGCTACCCGGTGGAACCTTGACCCGCACCTCTCCGTCGGGGGTCGGAACAGTCACAGCCGCCCCCAGCACTGCCTCGCCCACGGTGACCGGCACGTCAAGATACAGATCGTTTCCGCGCCGTTCCAGGAGCGGGTGCGGGCGCACCCGGACGACAATGTACAAGTCGCCCGGTGGCCCGCCCGCACGCCCCGGGCTGCCTTTGCCCGCGATCCGAATACGCGAACCGCTATCGACACCCGCGGGAATGTGCACTTTCAGTCGCTCGCGACGCGCGACCTGGCCGCGCCCGCCACATGTACGGCAGGAACGTCCACCGGTGCGTCCTGTTCCGTGGCAGCGCGGGCACGTGCGTCCGAAGGAAACGGGGCCCCGTCCCACTTGCACCTGCCCGCGTCCGTGGCAGTGCGGGCAAACTATCTCAGAGCCGGGCTCGTTGCCCGATCCCCCACAAGCCGGGCAGCGGTCGGAACGATCGACGGCAATCTGCGTCGAGACGCCACGCACCGCATCGAGCAGGCCGATCTCGAGCACTGCATCAGCATCCGCTCCGGGCTGTGGGCCGGGACGTCCGGTACCGGCACCGAAGATGTCGCCGAAAATATCCTCGAAACTGGTGTACCGACCAAACCCGCCTCGGGCGAACCCCTCGGCCTGCGGCCCAGCCTGCTGCCGGCCGGCCCAGCCGCTGTACGCACGCGCACGAGTCGCGTCGAAGCCCGCTTGCAAACCTTCCATGCCGAACTCGTCGTACAGCTTCCGCTTCTCAGGGTCACTGAGGATATCATGTGCCTGCGAGATTTCCTTGAAACGTTCCTCGGCCCGCTTGTCGCCGGGATTCACGTCGGGATGGTACCGGCGCGCAAGCTTGCGATAGGCTTTCTTGATTTCCTCCGCACTCGCGCTTCGTTCCACCCCGAGCGCGGCGTACAGGTCTTTCGCAGCCATCGGCTAGACGGGGAGCAGAACTGGGTTCCGGGTCGCAAGTTCTGAGTTCCGAGTTCTCGGTTCCGGGCTCTGAGGCCGCGTGGTCCTCCCGAGTCCGTGGCACGCCTCAGCACTTCACTGCTTACAAGTTCTGAACACCGTGTCCGGACTCGGGACTCGGAACTCAGAACTTCATGGAACTCCGAACGCGCTACTCCTCGGGATATTTCATGGCCACCTTGCCTTCGGCGATCTCGCGCAACGCGGTGACGACCTCCTTGTTGTCACTCTCCACCAAGGGGCGCGCACCCTTCAGCAGCTGCTTGGCACGCCGTGCACCCAGCAATACCAGTTCAAATCGATTCGGCACCTTCTGCAGGCAGTCTTCAACAGTGATCCGGGCCATGGGTTTCTCCTTACCGCTGGCCCTGTATAGCGAAGATCACCGCCTGGCGAAACCCTCCAATTCCGCTCACGAGCAACCGACGCCCGACGAATCCTGGACAACGATCGTCTGCGTGGCCTCGTCGGTGGACAGCAGGCCCGGGCTGACGGCCTCGACGGTTGTCCCACCAGGCACCAGCGGATCAAAGGCGAGGCCCGAGCCTGCACTGGTGGCACTCCCGGCCGCCACGGTCACCGTCACCTGTTGAGCCGGTGACGGTGGCGTCGCCGACTTGAGCTGCGCCACCGTCGCGTTCGCGTTGGTCACCGTCACCACTAGCCCGGCGCTGCCTGCCCGAACCTGCTGAACGACCGCCAGTGTGGCCTGGTCGGCGCTTGGAACCCCGACTTCCACGTCAAACGGATCGTCAGCGGCGTTGTCCAAGGGAGCCGCGTCCAAGTTGATGATCCGCACCCCTGCCGTGACGACGTCCACCGAGCCGCTCCCGTCGCTGTATCCGATGGCCGTCGCCACCAGCGTACACTGCCCCACGGCGCCTTCCACGCCTTGGACCCAGAAGGTCGTTGACACCGTGCTCGAGGCCGCCAGCGTCACCGTGGTTGTCGGGCCCCCAGCCACGTTGCCCGCCGCGGCCACCGCACACACCGCCGGCGTCTGCGTCGTAATCGTCACCGCTGTATCC
>JBHHYR010000012.1:0-38345 GCA_046757585.1 Binatia bacterium
GGAATATCGGCGAAGATCAACGTTGGGCGCAGCGCTTCGACGGCTGCAACCTCCGCGCGCAGCAACTGCTCCCTGTGGGCCACGATCTCCGCATAGGCACGCAGGGATGCCTCCGGGTCTACCGAGAGGCTGTCGCTCTGGACGGCACCAACATCGAGACGGCTGGACGCATAGCTGCATGGAGCCCCATCACCGAGCTCGAAGAACCAGCGTGGGACAGGCGTCCGGATGGCCACCGCCACGTCCGGACGCCGCCGCCGCAGTGCACGCACCACCTCCATGACGCGTACCGCGTGGCCGAAGCCATGACCGGAAATGTAGCACAGCAGCCTGATCACGTAGTGCCGTGTTTCAGAAGGCGCGGCCTGGCGCAAGGGCCCCCCGGGGCAGGAGGTTGTATGCACCGCTAGCAGAGGATATACGGCACACCACACGTGACGCACCTCCGGCCGACAATAACCCGTATCATCTTGGCTGCCAGCACGGCCGCAGTTTTCGGGGCTTCCTCCTGCGCTGCGCGCGCGCAGCATCCCGTGATGTCACCGCCGCACGTGCACGCCAAACCCCACGGCGAACACGATGCGACAGTCCATCATCCCTTCGACAACGTCACACATTGGACTGCAATCTTCGATGACCCCTCGCGCGACGCATGGCAGAAACCTGCGGAGGTGGTGCAGGCGTTGGATCTCCGTCCGGGCATGCGCGTGGCGGATCTGGGGGCTGGCACCGGGTACTTCAGCCGCTACCTGTCGGCAGCCGTCGGCGACGATGGAACCGTGTTTGCCGTCGACACGGAGCCCAACCTGGTCACGTACCTCCGCGAGCGGTCGGACAAGGAACACACCGCGAACCTCGTGCCGATCTTGGCGTCGCCTGACAACCCGCGGCTGCCCGTTCGCAGCACCGATCTGGTTCTGATCGTCGATACGTTTCACCACATCGACGCCCGCCTCAAGTACTTTGCGCGGCTGCGGCGCTTGCTCAAGCCGGGCGGGCGGGTAGCGATCATCGACTGGCAGAAACGCGAGCTGCCCGTGGGCCCGCCCCCGCCGCACAAAATTCCCCGTGCGCAGGTAGTGGAAGAAATGGAAGCTGCGGGCTACCAGCTCGTCGCCGAGCCAGCTCTCCTCCCCTACCAGTACTTCCTCATCTTCCGCTCCGCCTGAACGCTGGGGAACGGGCTGCCTGTGTCATCTTCAGGCACGGGTGCACAGAATCTGCAACGATGAAGATGCATAATCCCCCGCACCCTGGTGAGGTCCTGCGGGCGCTGTGCCTTGAGCCTTTGGGCCTGAGCGTGACGGAAGCAGCAAGGGCGCTCGGGGTGAGCCGCAAGACCCTGTCCGGCATCCTGAACGGACGCGCCGGAATCAGTCCCGAGATGGCGCTCCGCTTGTCGATCGCTTTCAACACGACGGCGGAGAGTTGGCTCACTCAGCAGGCTCAACAATACGATCTCTGGCACGCGGAACAGAAGCTGGGCCGTCTTCACGTTGAGCGCCTATCGGCAGCGTGATGTGTCCGCGCACGGCCCTCCCGAACGGCCCGGCGCTCAACCGAGGGCCAGGAATGACTGGCGGGCGAGCTCGAAGAGGGTCGAGGGAAACAGGCCGAGGGCGACCGTGGCGACGCCGGTGAACAAGAGCGTCGCAAAGAGATACGGGCGGCTGCCGGGGCGGACGACTTCCACCCCACCCTCGACCATATACATGCGCACCAGCACGCCCACGTAGTAGTACACCGACACCACACTATTGAGGACCCCGATGACGGCCAGCCCGACGTAACCCGATTTCACCGCCGCGCTGAAAATGTAGACCTTGCCGATGAAGCCGGCGAGCGGCGGGATGCCGGCGAGGGAGAGCATGAAAATCACCATGGCCACGCCCAGAAACGGCGACCGGAACCCGACGCCGGCGTAGTCGTCCAGATTCTCGTTGGGCGCCCCGCGATGGCCGAGGGCGATGACGACGGCAAATGCGCCCAGCGTCATCACCGTGTAGGCAATCAGGTAGAACAACACCGCGCTGCCCCCAAACTCGCCGCCGGCAACCATGCCCACCAGCAGATACCCGGCGTGCGCTATGCTCGAGTAGGCGAGCATCCGCTTGATGTTCTTCTGCAGCAATGCGGTGACGTTGCCCACTGTCATGGTCAGCACCGCCAGGACCCACAGCACGGCGGTCCAATCGGCGGAGAGCTGCGCCAACGTGTGCATGAACACCCGCGCAAATGCCGCGAAGGCTGCGGCCTTGACGCCCACCGCCATCAAGGCGGTCACCGCCGTCGGCGCCCCTTCGTACACGTCGGGGGCCCAGAAGTGGAAGGGCACTGCAGCCACCTTGAAACCGAATCCCACGAGCAGCAGCACCATACCCGCAATCAGCCAGGCATGGTGGCCCGCCCCTGCACCGGCCGCAACCGCGCGCCCAATCGGTCCCAGCGTCGTGCTCCCGGTTGCACCGTAGAGCAAGGCGATCCCGAACAGCAGAAAGCCCGTGGCAAATGCGCCCAGCAGAAAGTATTTCAACGCCGCCTCGTTCGAGCGCAATTGGCTTTTCCAGATCCCAGCCAACGTGTACGCGGCAATCGACATAACCTCGAGGCCGAGAAAGATCACGATCAGGTCCGTGGCGACCGCCATCAGCACCATGCCCACGGTCGAAAACAGGATCAAGGAATAGTAATCGCCGGTGCGGATGTCCGTCAGCTCCAGGTAGTTCATGGACATGAGCAACGTCAGCCCGGAGGCGGTACAGAACAGGATGGTGAAGAAGAGCCCGTAGCGGTCTACCACGATGGCATCGGAGAAGCCGCTCAGGCGCGTGTTCCACAGCGCCATGGCCGCGATGCCCGCGATGACCAGGCCCGTTAAACCCAACCACCCGAGTCCCTCCCGGTCCGGCCCCTCGGTCCACAGATCCGTGACCATGACAAGCAGCGCCGTGCCGGTGACGATAAGCAGTGGCAGAACAGCGAGCCAGGATACGGGCGGTGTAGCAATCATGATTGCACCGCACTCACCGAGCCGCCGCCAACACTCGGCGCTCTTGCGGCACAGGGGGTGTCCCAGTATGTATGCCGGCCGCTGTGTGCTGCACGCCGGAAGGCGCCGGCGCCGCAGCGGCGATCTTCTCATGCATGCGGCTCAGGTACGCCTGCACCGACGGCTCCATCCGACTCAAAAATGGACGCGGATAGAGCCCCATCACAAAGAGCATGACGAGAATGGGGACGAACACGACGATCTCACGCAGCGACAGATCGTGGAGAACCCGGTTCGCCGGGTTGTCCAAGGGGCCGAACATCACGCGCTGGTACATCCACAGCATGTACACGGCACCGAGCACCACCCCGCTCACGGCGACGACGGCCAGCACCGGGTAGGCTTCAAACGCCCCCAGCAAGATCAGAAACTCGCCGACAAACCCGTTCAAGCCGGGCAAGCCGATGGAAGACAGCATGACGATCATGAAGATCGCCCCGTACAACGGCAGCTGCTGCCACAAGCCGCCGAAGTCGCGGATCAGTCGCGTGTGCCGGCGCTCGTAGAGGATGCCAACAGCCAGGAACAGGGCGCCGGTCGAGAGGCCGTGGTTGAGCATCTGATAGATGCTGCCTTCGACCCCCTGCGTGTTCAGCGCAACCATACCCAGCATGACGAAGCCCAGGTGACTCACCGAGGAGTAGGCGACGAGCCGTTTGAGATCGGGCTGCACCATGCACACCAGCGCACCGTAGACGATGCCGATCACCGCCAGCACGGCAATCACCGGCAACGCTTCCTGCGCCGCCAGCGGAAAGAGTGGGATGGCAAACCGCAGAAACCCGTACGTCCCCATCTTGAGGAGAATGCCCGCCAGGATGACCGAGCCGCCTGTGGGCGCTTCCGTATGCGCGTCCGGCAGCCAGGTATGCAGCGGAAACATCGGTACCTTGATGGCAAAGGCCAGGGCAAAGGCCGCGAACAGCCACCGCTGCGTGCTCAGCGGCAACGAGAAGTCATGGAGACGCACCAGGTCGAAGCTGAACTGCCCGAACTGCTGGTGGTGCATGACCGCCAGGTAGAGGATCGCTACCAGCATCAGCACGCTGCCGGCCATGGTATAGAGAATGAGCTTGATCGCGGCGTAGACGCGCCGCTCACTCCCCCACACCCCGATGAGGAAGTACATCGGTACCAGCATCACTTCCCAGAAGACGTAGAACAGGAACAGATCGAGCGCCATGAACGCGCCGAGC
This sequence comes from Binatia bacterium, assembly GCA_046757585.1. Taxonomy (GTDB): domain Bacteria; phylum Desulfobacterota; class Binatia; order HRBIN30; family HRBIN30; genus JBHHYR01. The sequence goes on from JBHHYR010000012.1 coordinate 4,246, forward strand.
ATGCCCGTCTCCATCACCAGCAAGAGCACCATGTACTCTTTGACCCGCTTATGGATGTCACCCCAGCCGGCGAGAATGACAAGCGGCGTCAGGAAAGCGGTCAACAAGACGAGGAACAGGCTGATACCGTCAACGCCCAGACTGTAAGCAATACCGAAGCGCGGAATCCATGACGCTTTCTCGGTAAACTGAAAGCCCGCCTCCCCGGCATTGAAGGCGACGAGCAACGCCACCGACAGCGCGAAGGGTAACAACGAGAAAATGAACGCGCCGCGCCGCAGCGCGCCTTCCTGCTCCCGCGGTGTCAGGATCAGGACGAGAGCACCGGCGAGCGGAGTGAAAATGATGAGCGACAGCAGAGGGAGATGCGTCATCGTCGCACGCTGCGCGCTGAGCCTGGATCGCCTTGCATCACCGCAACACGAAGTAGCCGAGAATGGCCATGGCACCGAGCAGCATCGACACGGCGTACTGCTGCACGTTGCCCGTCTGGAAGCGGCGCCAGAGCCGGCCGTTGGCGCCCACCACCCCAGCCGTACCATTCACCAGGCCATCGATCACGTCCGTGTCCCACACCCGCCACAACCAATTCGACATCGCGACCGTTGGCCGCACGAACAGCAGGTCGTACAGCTCGTCCACGTAGTACTTGTTGGACACGACGGCGTAGATGCCCGGTGCCCGCCGCGCGAGGATGTCCGGCACACTGGGCTGGGCGATGTACATGACGTACGCTACGCCCAGGCCGAGCAGCGCTACCAGCACCGAGGCACTCATCAACAGGGACTCGGTCCCAACACTCAGCGATCCGGTCGCCTGGCTTGCGCCGAACACCGGCGCGAGAAACGCCGCGAAGCGATTGCCCCAGAGCCAATGACCCGGCAGCCCGACGTACCCGCCCACGACCGACAGCACCGCCAGCACGATCAGCGGTACGGTCATGCTCGGTGGTGATTCATGCAGGTGCTGCCGGGCGTGCGCGTCGGCCCGGCATTCCCCGAAGAACGTCAGGAACACAAGCCGAAACATATAGAACGCCGTCAAGCCCGCCGCGATCACGCCAACCGCCCACAGCCACCAGCCACCGTACGGGCTGGCCACGACCTGGGCCAGGATCTCGTCCTTGCTGAAGAACCCCGAGAAACCGGGGATGCCCGAGATCGCAAGCGTGGCCATCAAGAAGGTCCAAAAGGTGATCGGCTGATACGCCCGCAGGCCGCCCATCTTCCGCATGTCCTGCTCGCCGCCCATCCCGTGAATCACGCTGCCGGCGCAGAGGAACAAGAGCCCCTTGAAGAAGGCGTGCGTCATCAGATGAAAGATGCCGGCGCCAAACGCCCCGACACCCACCGCCAGGAACATGTAGCCCAGCTGGCTGATCGTCGAGTACGCCAGCACCTTCTTGATGTCGTTTTGCATCAAGCCGATGGTCGCCGCGAAGAGCGCCGTCAGCGCTCCAACAGCCGCGACAACGGCCAGTGTCACGGGTGCGAGACTGTACAGGAAATTGAGGCGTGCGATCATGTACACGCCCGCGGTCACCATGGTCGCCGCGTGGATCAGGGCGCTGACTGGCGTGGGGCCCGCCATCGCATCCGGCAGCCAGACGTACAAGGGCAGCTGCGCCGACTTCCCGGTCGCCCCGATGAACAGCAACAAGGTGATGATCGTCACCGTGCCCGGCGGTATGTCCTTGGCGTGCGCGGCGATCTCCTGGAAGCTCAATCCATGCGATCCCCCACCGAGGTTCCAGAACAGCAGGAAGATACCCAGTAGGAAGCCCGCATCACCGATACGGTTGACCACGAAGGCCTTCTTGCCGGCGCTGGCGAAGGCCTCATTGTTGAACCAGAAGCCGATGAGCAGATACGAGCACAGGCCGACACCCTCCCAGCCAACGAAGAGCAGGGGCAGGTTGTCCGCCATCACCAGGAGCAGCATCGCGAAGGTGAATAGGTTCAGATAGGTAAAGTACCGTGCATAGCCAGGATCGTCGTGCATGTAGCCGTTGGAGTACACGTGGATCCAAAAGGCGACGCCGCTCACCACGAGCGCCATCACGGCCGAGAGCGCATCGATCCGGAAAGCGATGTCGACGTGCAGCGTCCCCGCGGTGATCCACGGGTAGAGTTGCTCGGTGAGCGCGTCCCCGGCGGGTAAACCGAGCAGTCGCACGAAGGCGTAGCTGCTGACGACGAACGCTCCGCCGACGACCGCGGGCGCGACCATGCCGACTACGCGCCGCCCGGCCCGCGCACCAACGAAGGCGTTGAACAGCACGCCCAGTGCCGGCAGCGCCGGAATGAGCCACAGGAAGCTCACAGGTGTCGCAGCCCCGTGCATCAGCCTACCACCGCAACAGGTTCAACTCGTCCGCGTTCACCGTCTCGCGATTCCGAAACGCCGCGATGATGATCGCCAGTCCAACCGCCGCCTCCGCTGCCGCGACGGTCATGACGAAGAACACCACCACCTGACCGTCCATCGAGTGCAAGTGGCGCGACAAGGCCACGAACACCAGGTTCACCGCGTTGAGCATGATCTCGATCGACATGAAGATGACGATCACGTTGCGGCGCACCAGCACCCCGACCGCCCCGATGGTAAACAGGACTGCTCCGAGGATCAGATACCAGTTGATCGGCGCCACCGTCATGCGAGCTTCCGCTTGGCCAGGACCACCGCGCCGATGACCGCAACCAGCAACAAGACGGAGGTGATTTCAAACGCCAGCAGATAGCGCGTAAAGAGGTGTTCGGCGAGCAGCGCCGTGCTGCCAAAGGCGGCAGGGACGGCGGCGCTCATGCCGGTGGCCGCTGTCGGTGGCGGCGGCGTCACGAAGAAACGCAACACAGCGAGCAGAAACAGCGAGCCCACCAGCACCGCGGCGAACCGGGTGCCCACGCGTGCCAGAGCTTGTACGTCCGCTTGGAGATTCAGCAACATGATGACGAACAGAAACAGCACCATGATGGCCCCGGCGTAGACGATCACCTGCAGCGCCGCCACTAGCTGCGCATGCAGGAACAGGAACACCACGGCAAGCAAGAAGAGGGTCATCACCAGGGACAAAGCGCTCCGGATCGGGCTTCGCTGCAGCACCACGCCGAGGGCGGATGCAATCAGCAGCACGGCGAACACGCCGAACACGACCGGGTTCATAGTGTGCCCTGCACCGCCAACACCACCGCCGCCGTCACCAATACGTTGATCAGTGCCAGGGGGAGGAGCCCCAACCAGCCGAGTTGCATCACCTGATCGTAACGAAAGCGCAGCAGCGTCCAGCGCACCAGAATCTGGAACCAACAAAAGAAGAGCACCTTCACCATGAACGCGCCGACCTGGAGTATGATCACCGCCGCCTGCGGGAGCAGCACCACAGTGCCCCAGGGGAAATGAAAACCATCGCGCAGGAGGTAGGGCACCTGCCAGCCACCGAAGAACATGGTCGTGACCAAGCCCGCCACGAGCGCGATCTCGACGAAGTCCGTCATGAAGAACATCAGATACTTCATCCCCGAGTACTCGGTGAAGTAGCCGCTGACCAGCTCCGACTCCCCTTCCGGCAGGTCAAAGGGCACGCGCTTACTCTCCGCGATGCCGGCGCACAGAAAAATGAGGAACGCGCCCGGTTGATACAGGATGCCCCAAGCCGGCAACCAGCCCCCGATCAGGTGCCCTTGAGCGCGCGCCATTTCCTGCAGATCGAGCGTGCCGAACGTCATCACCACCGCCACAATCGAGAGGCCCATGCCAATTTCGTACGAGATCATCTGCGCCGAACCGCGAATCCCTCCGAGCAGGGAAAAGCGATCGTTCGAGGCCCAGCCACCGAGGACAACGCCGTACACACTGAGCGACAGCATCGCGAGCACGTAGAGAACGCCCACGTTGATCTGTACCGCCTGCAGATTGATGACCCGCCCACCCGCCGCGAGCACATCCCCGAACGGAATGGCAGCGAAAGCAACCATGACCGGGAACAGATTGACGCAGGGCGCCAGGGTGTGGAGAAAACGGTCGGCACGCGCCGGGATGATATCCTCTTTGGTCAAGAACTTGAGCGGGTCCGCCATGAGCGTGTTCACCAGCCCCGCCCCCGCAAAGCCGAACACGCTGGCACGGTTGGCACCGATCCGGTCCTGGATCAGAGCGCTCCCCTTACGTTCGACCCATCCGAGGATGCCCGCCAGGTTCAACACCATGACGATCACAATGATCGCCTTGACTGCGGCGATGCCTATTTCAATCCACATGTCCGGAACCGTCTCAGGTTGACTGCCGGATTTCGCCTTTTACTTGAACTCTCTGAACCTAGGCGGACAGCGCTGCACCGCGGAGCCACCGCAGACCGCCGCTTGGCACCACCCGCCCCGACCGCAGCACCCTGGGGCTCAGTCCCACTCGAGCGCCCCCTTCCGCCATACGTAGAGCAAGGCGACGCCGAGCACCGCCACGAACAGGAGCATCTCGGCAAGACCGAACCAGCCGAGCTGGCGGAAAACCACCGCCCACGGGTAGAGAAAAACGACTTCCACATCAAACACAATGAACAGAATCGCCGTCATGTAGAACTTCACGGCGAAACGTCCCCACGCGGGACCGCTGGGGGGATTTCCACACTCGAAGGGCGCTCCCTTGGTGGCGCTGGGCCTTTTCGGGCCGAGGAGCTGGCCCATCATGACCATCGCCACCACGAGAACCCCGGTGAAGCAAAAGCTCACAACGATCGGAAGGTATTGCTCAGTCATGGCTGATGGCGCGCCGCTCCCACAGGCCACGTCCTCTTAGGACGCGCGGCCCGGAGCGAACGACATCCACACGCCCTTATGTGATGAGGTCCACCAAGTCAAGGTAACCTACTGCAGCAGAGCTACGCTCGCCTCGGCCGGTCAGTCTTTCGGGCTTGCCGAGGAAACTGCCGCGCGCCAAGTCTCGTCACTGCATCACTCACCAGCGCCGCGGTCGACCAAATAGTCCGGCGCGGAGGAAGGTGGCCAGATCGTTACGCCGGCGCACGAGCATCACGGCCGCCAGCGCGACGTAGGCAAACGCGAAGCCATAACGCACCTCCGTACTCGGAAGAAGCAGCTGTGACAGAAACAGCACCATTAGCACTGTCGCTTCGAGCACGGACAGGCGCAAGTTGGACAGCACGACGACAGCAAACAGTGATTGTGCCGCAGTCAGGAGGATTTCCTCGACCTGCCGGGCATCCAGGTGCAATGCACCCGGATGCCCGAGGGCAACGCTGTAGACGAGCGGTAAGGTCCCGATGAGCAGGGTCCACTGATTGACCTTCGACGACACCACCGCGCCCATGCCAGCTTGGGCTTCGCCTCTCAGGGTGAGGATGCATGCGATCACGATCTCCGGCGCCTCGGAAGCCAGCGGTGCAACCCACTGGACGAGCAGGAACTCATCGATACCCGTGTGCCGCCCCAAATCCACCAGCGCCTCGGCAAACGGCTCGGCGGAGGCGAGGATCACCGCCGCGGAGAACACGAACAGGCCGGCCACGACCGCGCGGCGGATCCACGGCCGGAAGGCAGCCAGGACCACGGCCGGACCGACCAGCTCCGGCTCCGCAGCACCGCCGCGCGCGATGCGCCACATGTAAGCGACGAACAGGCTGCTGAGTACCACGGTATCTACGAGGGACAGCGTCCCCTTGAGGGGAATGACAAACGAGTACACCGTGGCCAGGCTCAAGAAGACCAACTCGACGGCACGGTCCGGCGGCAACTTGAGCTCTGCGTGGCGAGTGCGCAGCCAAAAGAGGGCCACGATCAGGGGCCAGGCGATCCCAATGAGCAGGCGGTTGGCCCCGGTCATGTTCGCCGTAGCGTAAGCCGTGTAACTGGGATCTGCCGCTGCACTCCAGGCGAAATAGAGGTCGACCGCATACTCGGGTAACACTGCCACCAGGGCCAGGAATGCCAGGGCGAGGCCCTGCGAGACGTCCATCTCTGCAACCTCGGCGGCCCAGGTAAGGAGAAACGCGCCACCGAGAATTGCGACACCGAATGCAAGAGCTGCAAGGCCAGGAGCCAGATGGGCCGGGCCGCCACCCAGATGGGCAACTATGGCTGGCAGCGTGACGGCAAACGCCGCAACAATGATTAGCCAGGAGCGAGCCACTGGCGGCCAATGCTGCCTGCAACGGCGGTGCGGCGCAACTTGTTCGTCACCGCCGCCACACCCGCTCAATCCCCCTCATCCTGACCTTCTCCCGCCCGGGGGAAGGAACCCGCCGGTGGTCCTTCGTTCGGATCGACAATCAGGGGCACTTCGGTGAAATCGCGTACCGCCGGATCCCAGGCGAACACCTTAGTCGCACGCACTGTGCGCTCACGGACCGAGACTACGATCTGCGCAGCATGCGGGTAACTGGGCTCATCCCATCCCCCCAGGGCCTGCTTGCGGTCTTCCGCCGAGAAGTAGGCGTCGTGTTCCGGATGCGAGTGATAGAACGCCCGCAACTGCACCTCGCCGCGCTCCGAGCCAATGAGCACCGGCGCCGCTTCGGGCCCCATGGTGTAAGCAATCCGCGCCGTGCGCGGAAACTGCTCCGGATCCTTGGCATGCAGCTCGTTCTGCAGGTTCGTTACGCGGATGACTTCCTCGTGGCCGTTGCGATCGATGATCATGCCACAGCATTCGTCGGGGTACGTGTCGACAGCGTGCGCGTGCACCACCCCGAGGCTAGCTTTCGTGATCGTCAAGCTCATTGCCGCGTTTCGCTCCTCACTGCTTGCCGTGCACGCACGAGGCGTGTGAGGAGTTCGTTGACCGGGGTGACGATACCGCGCGCGGCACCGCGCTTCCAGACCTCTCCATTGATGGCGTCGATCTCCGTCGGCCGGCCGTGCTCGATATCCTGCAGCATCGACGACCGGTGATGGAACGTGGACGGCACCAGTCGATCGTAGAACACGGCACGATAGCCGGCGGCGGAATCCCACGGGAGTGTCACGCCTTCGCCGCGCGCGACGGCGAACGCTTCATCGATGACCGCATCCATGATGGCGCGCGTATCAGCGTTTTCGCCCAACGCACCGTAATGAACGCCGAGCAAAGCACCGAGCGGATTCAGGGCAGCGTTGTACAGCACCTTACCCCAGAGGGCGGCGCAGATATCATCGCAATACACGCTCGGAATGCCTGCGGCCGCGAAGCGCTCAGCCCACTCTCGTGCTTGCGCATCGAGCCGGGCGTCACCCCCGGCGCACCACGCTCCAATCAACACGGAGTCGGCACAGACGGTCACACGCACACGCCCCGGTGCGACCGTCTCGGCACCGAAAATGACGCGTCCGGCAAGCACGCGCCCCGCGCCAACGGCCGCGGCGAGCGCATCAGCGTTTCCGAGACCGTTTTGGAGCGAGATCATCACCCCATCGGCTGCCAGCAGGGGCGCGACTGCAGGCGCTATCGCCCGCGTGTCGTACGACTTCACCGTAACGAGGACGGCATCGAACGGGCCGCGCAGCTGTCGTGCTTCGGTGGCAAGCTCCAGCGCGGTGGCATGACGCGTCCCCCATAGGCCCTCGATCCACAGACCGTCCCCCGCAATGGCTTCGATGTGCGCCGCGCGACCGAGCAGCGTGACACGGTGCTCCGCGAGGCGCAGAAAGCCGCCGAACACGGAACCGAGCGCTCCGGCCCCGGCGATGAGAACGCGCTTCACCGATGCCCTCTCTTCGTGCCGGCCTCCTCCTGCAGGACCCGAGGCCCCTGCCCCACCACCACGAGAGTCCGAACGGGCTCACATGTCCGCCGGGGCTGCGTTGCGCACCGCCGCAGGCACATCCTTATCGAACTCGGTAAAGTTCTGCCGGAAGCGCCCAGCCAGTTCACGAGCCTTGCTGTCGTATCGCTTTGGATCCTGCCAGGCCTTCCGCGGCACCAGCACGTCTTCGGGCACACCGGGGCATTCGGTCGCAACCTCGACCCCGAACACCGTGTCGCGGCTGTACCGCACGCCATCGAGCTTGCCTTCGAGCGCCGCGTGCAGCATCGCACGGGTATACGCCAGCTTCAGGCGCGAGCCGACCCCGTACGGGCCACCGCTCCATCCCGTATTCACCAGCCACACCCGCGCCTCGTGGCGAGTGATCTTCTCACCCAGCAGCGTGGCGTACGCCCCCGGCGGCAACGGCATGAACGGGGCGCCGAAGCAGGCGCTGAACGTCGCTTCCGGCTCTGTAACGCCCTGCTCCGTCCCGGCAACTTTTGCTGTGTACCCGGATAGAAAGTGATACATGGCCTGCGCCGGGTCGAGTCGAGAGATCGGTGGCAGCACACCGAACGCATCGCACGTCAGCATGATGATATGGCGCGGATGCCCGCCGGTGCCGGTCGCCGACGCGTTCGCGATGTGGCTGATCGGATACGCGGCCCGGGTGTTCTCGGTCAGCGATTGATCGTCGAGGTCAAGCCGGCGTGTCAGAGGGTCCATTGCCACGTTTTCCAGGATCGTTCCAAAGCGACGGGTCGTCTCGTAAATTTCCGGCTCGTTTTCAGCTGACAAGCGAATCACTTTCGCGTAGCAGCCGCCCTCAAAATTGAACACGCCCGTGTCGCTCCAGCCATGCTCGTCGTCGCCGATCAAGGTCCGTTGTGGATCGGCCGATAGCGTCGTCTTCCCGGTCCCCGACAGGCCGAAGAAGATCGCCGTATCCCCCGCGCGTCCCACGTTGGCGGAGCAATGCATGGGGAGAACGCCTTGTTGGGGCAACACGTAGTTCATGATCGTAAACACCGATTTCTTGATCTCGCCCGCGTACGCGGTGCCGCCGATGAGCACGAGGCAACGCCCGAAGTGCAAGAGGACGAAGGCTTCGGAGCGGGTACCGTCCGCGGCCGGATCGGCATGGAAGTGCGGCGCATGCAGAATGGTGAAGTCCGGGACGATCGTGGTCAACTCCCCGAGGTCCGGACGGACGAACATGTTGCGCGTAAACAAGCTGTGCCATGCGCTCTCAGTGACGATTCGAACGCGGTGGCGATAGCGCGGATCCGCGCCCACGTAACAATCCTGAACGAAGACGTCGGCCCCCTGGAGATAGGCCAGCAATCGGCGATGCATGGCGTCGAAGTGACCCGCGTCGAAGGGCTGGTTCACCCTGCCCCACCAGATGCGGCCTTCACTGGATGGTTCGCGCACGATGAAGCGGTCCTGCGGCGCGCGACCGGTGTGATGGCCCGTGCGCACCACCAGGGACCCGAGGTGGGCAATTGCCGCCTCGCGGCGGCGGATCGCCTGTTCGTACAGCGCCGGCGTCGGCAGGTTCCAGTACGCGGTGTCGACGTTGCAGATACCGCAATGCTCCAACCCGTGCTGGCTGATGGCGCGTCCGACTTGCTGCATCGCTGTGCCCCGTTTCCTTCCGGCTGTGCCCCCGTTTCCGCTGAGGGGGCTGCTTATCGCGAACTTACCAGCCAAACGCAAACGCCGCTACTTCGCAAAATCAGAGCCGCCGGGAAGCCGTTGCGTACAACGCTTCCAAGTCGGCGACTGGAGCGTGGCGGGCGTGGCAGCCTGCAGCGACCCAACGGGGAGCGGGCCATGCAAATGACGCTCGGCGCGAAGCGACCGAGGGGTTGCCGAGTATCAGAATTCTGATATACATGGAGCCAGATGCCGATAATCCGGGCGATATCTGACCTGCGCAACAAGGCGAGTGAGATCTCGAAGATCTGCCATGAGTCGGGTGAGCCGGTGTTCATCACGAGAAATGGTGGGAGCGATCTGGTCGTGATGAGCGCGGCGGCGTACGAGCGTGATCAGGCTCGCCTGCGGCTATACGAGCTTCTTGATGCCGCCGAGGATGACGTCCGCAGGGGCGACCGCGGCGTCACGCTGCAACGCATGGCCTCTCTGCTGCGCGAGACGCGCGGGTGACGCGGTCCATTCGCGTCCTGCGCCGCGCCCAAGCTGACCTGCTCGAAATTCGGGCGTACATCGCTCGCGACCGGCCCGCGGCCGCCGATTCCATCGTTGCCGATATTCTCGATCTGCTGGGCACCCTCAGGAGGTTTCCGGACCGCGGCGCCGTGCCCAGGGATGCGCGTCTGCGGCGGATGGGGTATCGCTATTTGGTCCACGGAGAGTACCTGATCTTCTACAAAGTGCTCCGCTCGCACGTCCGGATCTACCGCGTCGTCCACGGCCGCCGCCAGTACAAGGCCGTCCTATGACCCCGCTATGACCGATTGTGCGTAAGCCCGCTCGTTGCTGCTCTCTTCGATCGGGCTTCCGGGCGCGCGGCCACCAAACCTGCATATGGCGGGGTTTCCATGATCTGACGGGCACAAGGTGCCGCCCCGCTGTTGTAATAACCGGAATAGTTAGCTATCATAACCGACATGTTTGGCAAGCGAGGCTGACACGATGCCGCGACCTAGCAGTCCGTTGGAAAACAGGCGCCGTAGCGAGGGCGAGCGATTTTCCGTCAGATCAAGGCGCCGAACCGGAGGCAAATCCGATGATTTTGTTGAGGATTCGGCAACGCAGAGCTGGCGGAAAATAGCCGCCCGCAGTAGGAGTCCTGTTTTTCAACGGGCTGCTAGTGGGCGGACGAGCGACCCGAGCCGTCCGCTGAAGACAATCGGAGATGTCTTCTACGAAACCCGGGTGATGATGGGCCGGCAGTTCACCCTTAAGCGGTTCGTTGCCGAGGTGCTGGAGGACCTCATCGATCCGGTGATGCTCGGCTACATCGAGAAGGGACAACGTTTGCCCAGTGCTGCGGTCGTGCGCCGCTTGGCCGAGGCACGGCGACAGAGGCCCGACGCGCTGCTTGCCATTCTCGCGCGAGATCGGTGGCTGCGGGCGTTCGAACGTGAGCTGGGTGTCATCCTGAAAGGCGGCAAGGGAGAAGAAGGCGCGGCGCTGTTCACGCATGCCGTTTCGCGCTCGATGGCGGCCCTGCCGGCCGGCGGGACGTGGGTGAAAACTGCCACCTGGCGCGCGAAGCTCCGGCGCACGTTGGGCGCCACGCGTTCGCTTCTCGACACGGTGGTGCAGGCGCTTGCCGATCAAGGGCTGATCGAGGAGCGCGGCGGCCAGGTGCGCCGCAAGGGCCAGCACTTTGTAGCCGCGACTCCGGACGAACGACACGCCCTGGCGATGGAATACGCCGCCATCTTCGCAAAAGGACTGCTCGACAAACTCGTGCTCGCGGATGGGCGCACGTACGTGCGCAATCACTACCTGGATCTCCCGGCGGACGCGCTCCCTGAGTTCCAACGCGCGCTCGATACGGCGCTCCGCGGGCTCATCGAGCGATTCGCTACGGCGCAATCACGCAGCACCCGTTTCGTCAAAGTGCTCGTCACATCGACACCGTTCGAGGAGGAAAGCTGAAATGCGAGACGTGCATTCCAACCGCATTCGTGGTGGCACCAGGAGCCTCCTCGTCCGGACCGTGCAAGCGACGTTGGGACTTCTAATTCTGTGCTGCGTCGCGGCATGTTCATCCGACGGGGGCTCCAGCGGGTTCGATCTGTCGAATGCCCAGCGCCAAGAGCAGCAACTGATCGACGAGGTCGTGCGCGATCGCCGTTGCGACCGGCTAGAGGGCATCCTGGTTTGCGCTGCTCAGGATCTGCCCATGAGCTCGCGCCCTCTCCTGTCGGATCCGGTGCTGCTCACGCCCGACGCCGGAGAGGTGCTGCGCTGCGTGGGCAGCGAAGAAGAGTGTACCGCCACCGTCAACCTCTCAGGGGGCTTGCTCCCTGGCGGGCAAGGACGCCTGCAGGCCGCCAGCACCGTGTTGCTGGCGGTAGGACCGATCGCGCCGCCTCAGGGATGGGTACCGGGCAACGATGCGCTGTACGCACCCGAGGGGTTGAAGGCCAACACAAGTCTGCAGGTGGTGCTGCGTCGCGGCGGGCCAATCGCTCTGCGCTCGGGTACGCGGGTGCGTGTCGCAATGCTGTTGTATCCGCCCGGGGGAGAGCCGCCTCGTCACGAGGACACCGTGAACCTCCTCGCGGACTTCGGCGCGGATCTGGCGGTGGTCGCCACCGATCTCGTCGTCGAGATCGCCGCTCAGGAAGCGGTGCCGACGACGACCGCCATCGTGGCTGCAACCCCTACCCCCTCGATGGTTCCCACGCTCCCGCCGACCATGACGCCCACAGCGCCAGCCCCGAGCCCAACGGAGAGAAGGCCGACCGCAAGCCACACCCCGGTCGTCACACCAACGCTGGCACGCATGCTGCCTGCAACCGCCACAGCCGCAACCGTGCCCACGGGGACGCCGGCAAAAACGCTCACGTTGCCGCCCAGGGCGACACGAACGCTGACACGAACAACAACGGCGACACCGACGAGCACCGTGGAGTCCACCCCGACTCGCACGCAGACGGCAACGCCAAGCGAGACGCGGATCGTCGGGACAACCTTCCGCGCTTCGCTGACCGAGGAGCAACCTGTCAGCGGCACGACCGGCGAGGCCATGCTGGTGGTGAATTCTGACGAGACGATACTGGCATTCGAGGTCACGATCTCCGGCGAGGCATCAACCATCCTGAAGGCGGAACTTCACGTGGCACCGCGGGGCTTCGACGGTCCCGCGGTGTTCACGCTCGCTCAGGCATCAGCACAGCCGCTGCAGAGTCCGGTCCGCGGCACCCGCACCGAAGCCGACCTGCGTCGCGACTCCAATGTGAATGTGGCCACCTTTGCCGACGTCGCGGGCGCACTGAAGGACGGGGACGCGTATGTGACCGTCCGTGTCGCCCAAAACCCCAGCGCCATTCGCGGGCAGATCCGCGCCCCTACACGGTTCGTCGCCCGCTTGAACGGCGATCAGCACGTCCCCCCGGTCGAGACCGGCGCGAGCGGCGAGGTCACCTTCGTTCTGGCGCCGGACGAATCCAGCGTGACGTTTGAGCTGCGCGTTTCCAACCTCGATCCGACAGCGATCAGGGGAGCGCGACTAGCCATCGGGTCGCCGGGCTCCAACGGGTCGTTGCTGGCCGTCCCGGCACCGGGATCATTCGAAAACCCGCTGCGCGGCACCGTGGACCTGGTCGCCAGCGCCCTCCCGGATTTCGTCTCCGCCCTCAAGGCAGGTCGTGTGTATGTTACTGTGCAGACCGCAAGCCACCCGGACGGTCTCATTCGCGGGCAGGTCAAGGCCCCCTTGCAGCTGCAGGCCGTGCTCTCCGGCGACCAGGAGGTACCGCCGGTAAACTCGCCGGACGACGGACGCGCACTCCTGGTCGTCAACAGCGAGCGCACGGCACTGCGACTCGCGTTTGAGGCGCGGCTCGCGGTCTCGCGCTGCCCGAATATGCGGGTACATGTTCACGTCGCGCCGCCGGGAATGAACGGTCCGATCGTGTTCAACCTCCCGGGCGACCCGGTCACGGGCTTTCTCCGGTGGCAGCTCTCGGCTGCCGACCTCATCGCAGCGCCAGAATCAGGAATCGAAACGCTCGACGACTTTGTCGGCGCGCTTGAGGCTGGTGACGCCTACGTGAACATGGTCAGCGGGCTCAATCCGGAGGGTGAAATTCGCGGTCAGCTGCAATTCGCGCCATGACACAGGACCCGGCAGGACCGGCGTCGGGCTTTACTGAACATCAGGAACTCACTGCCGACCATGATAAGCCCGACGCCGCGCCACCAGTAGTTGACCGTGCCACTGTTGGGATCGCGAAATGGAAATGTCTCTGCCGAAATCGTGATTGCTGGAGCTGCCCGCGGCGTCGCTGACTTCGCGGATCAATATGCCGGTAGAGAAGACGTAGATCCCGATCGAAACCAGCGCAGCGGCCGGATTGTTTGCCATCCGTTCGGGGTGCGGCGGCTTCAACGTTCCAACAGGCGTGGTAGTCGAACGAGACGGCCTGATTCACGTCGCGGACAACGCCAACCATCGAGTCGTCATGCGCTCCCCGGAAGGCCGATACCTGGGCGACTGAAGCTGCCCGATGCGACCCCCAAGGTCTACTGGGCCGAGCACGTCGCGGTGTCGCCGGATGGCATCCGTGTTTATGCGACTCACTTCTCCGGGAATCGGATTGTCGTTCTCCACGTGGAAGAGAGGGGTGAGTGAGCCTCGCGCAAGAGGACCGCCAGTGCTCCGCATGCTCACACGTGCCCGGCGGTGCCGGCTGATTTGCGTCGATACGTCAAGATTCTGAGGAAGCGGGCGTGCAACGCAAACGTGGAAGACTGCTCCGCGCGATCAGGCACGTTGACCTGGCACGATGGCTCTGGGTACAAACACCGGCGGGCGAGGGGTGAACGGCGTGCGCGTGGTGCCGACCGTGGTGCGCCACGGCGGCAAGATGCAGGCGCGATGGAGCGCGGCCCTGTCGGCCTCCGAGGACGCCTCCCAGGTTGCCGCCCTCGCCCGCAGCATGCCGCCTTCGGCTCACGCGGTGCGGGCGCCTGGGGACAGGAACGGTGAGGTCTGGGCTCCCGAGGCCCTCCTGCGTGCGTTTCTGGACGCAGCCATCGACGCGCTGGTTCGAGCCGCGCGCGGCGCGCCGGAGCTGCCGGCGCCAAAGCTCTCGCGCCGACGCAAGGCGGCAGACGACGACTACACGCCGTGGGAGCAGCGCTGGCGCTCGGCCTTGGAGGGAAGCGACACCACGTTTGCAACCGAAGGCTTTGCCGAGCGCCTGCGCAAGGTCGTGAGCCCGTTCCTCTTGCGGCGGCTGAAGAGCGACCCGACAATCATCGCCGACCTGCCGCCCAAGAACGAGATGAAGGTGATCTGCACGCTGACGCGTGAGCAGGCGAGCCTGTACCAAGCGGTCGTCGACGAGGAGATGCGCCGCATCGAGTCGGCCGACGGCATCGAGCGCCGCGGACGCGTGCTGGCGCTCCTGACGTTCCTCAAACAGATCTGCAACCACCCGGCGCAGTACCTGGGCGAGGCGGGACCGCTCCCGAAGCGCACGCCGCCCAAGCGCGGCATCAAGATGAAGAAGACCGGCGCGACCTGGTGGGGCCAGCGCTGGATCGAGGCCTTGGAGCGGATGTCGCGCGGCTACTCGAATCGGCTTGCCCGTGGGCGGACCTACGCCCGAGCGGGTCGTCCCCACGACCTGGTGGCAAAGGCCGGTGAGGTCACGGCGCAGGTGACTGGCTCGCGCGCGACGCCGTACAAGGTCCGCATCACCTTGGCGAAGCTGCCCGCAGCGGTGTGGACCAAGGCGATTGCCGCGATGGCGGGCAAGGCTCAGTTTCCAGCCGAGCTGCTCGCCGGACAGATGCCGCAGGAGATCGACGCAGCGTTCAACGAAGCGGGGGGGAGCCTATTTCCGGCGAAGGAGTCCGATCTCCGGACCAGCTGCAGCTGTCCGGACTGGGCCAACCCCTGCAAGCACGTGGCGGCCACGCACTACGTGCTCGGCGAAGCGCTCGATCGCGATCCGTTCCTGCTCTTCGAGCTGCGCGGGCGAGCCAAGAACCAAGTGCTCGAAGCGCTGCGTGCCGCGCGAGCCGGTGCGGGCGCCGCCGCGGCGCCGCCGCGCGCCAGCAACGGCAAGGAGATCGCGGCAGACGAGGACGAGGTGCCGAGCGTCTCCCTGGGCGAGGTTGCGGTCGCCGACTACGACACACTGCGCGAGCCGATGCCGGCGTTGCACCTGAGCTTCGAGACGCCGCCGGCTTCCGCTGTGGTGCTGAGGCAACTCGGAACACCGGCAGCCTGGTCCAATGACACCTCGCCCGTCGAGATGCTCGCGCCCACTCTCCGCGCTGCGGCCGAAGCGGCGCGGCGGTTGGCACTCGCCGAGCGAGAGACGTTCGGGGAAGCCGACCCGGACGACAACGAGCCGGTACGGGCGTCCGCCCGCA
The DNA here is from genome assembly GCA_046757585.1 of Binatia bacterium. Classification (GTDB taxonomy): domain Bacteria; phylum Desulfobacterota; class Binatia; order HRBIN30; family HRBIN30; genus JBHHYR01. The sequence continues at coordinate 20,075 of JBHHYR010000012.1, forward strand.
TGAAGGCGAACCTGGCGATGGCGAAGAAGGGTGCGACCGAGAAAGCCGCGCCGGCAGCGGGGTGGAAACAGAGGGCAGGCTCACGCAAGACCGCCAAGACCAAAACCACCAAGTTGGCGGCGTGCTCCAAGGCCCGCCGGAAGAAGGGGCTGTCACCGGCACCTACGAGGGGATCTCGCCGCCGCCGGTAGCGTCCAGGCTGCGACTGGCGACATCGATCCTGCCCCCGTTTTCGCGGGCATGACAAACTGGGACTTCGAAAGCCTGTGCTCCAGTCTGTTTGCACCTCTAGGATTTGCCGTATTACAGGGGCACACGATGGCGAAGCGCGGCCAGTACCGCCCCCTCGCCTCCGCGCGGACTGCGGTTTCTCCCACCAGCGGCGGAACCTTGGCCTTGGCCGTGATCTTCATAGCCGCGCTCGCGCTGCGCGTGCTGTATATCTTGTCGATCCGCAACGCACCGTTTTTCCAGCATCTGCAAACCGAGCCGCTCCACTATCACCGGTGGGCAACGCTCATCCTCGACGGGCCAATCGCGCCATCCCCGCCCTTCGAGCAGGCGCCCGGTTATCCGTACTTCGTTGCGGCGGTGTACGGGCTTTTCGGGCGCAGCGTTACGGCAGTCGCCCTGGTGCAAGCGGTCCTCGATGCCGGCACGTGCGTGCTGATCGCCGTCGCCAGCCGAGCGTGGTTCGGCCCACTGGCGGGGCTCGTGGCGGGGCTGTTCGCAGCCGCGTACGGCCCATTCATCTATTTTGCGGGGGAGATGCTGCCCTCGACGCTCTTCGTCTTCGTCGCCATGCTGGCGCTCACGGCCTCCCGGTGCCGAACGGCAGTCCACCGTGCACAGCGAAGCGTCCCGGTGCCGTGGCACTTGGCGGCGTGGTTGTGGGGTCTAGCTTTCATCGTGCGTGCGGAAACGGTCTTGGCCTGGCCGTTCGTGTTGCTCGACGCCTGGCAGCGCGGCCGCCGCCGCGGTCTGTCGCGCACTGCGGTGCCCCTCCTGCTCGTCGTGGCGGCGTTCGTTGCCATCAATGCCACATCCGCCCACAAGCTGGTGCTGCTCACCACGAGTGGGGGCGTGAACCTTTGGCTCGGCAACAACCCGTACGCCGACGGGGTGAACCCGTTCATCTCTGGGCCCTTAGTAGCCACCGAACGTGCCGTACGGGCGCGGGCCGCCGACGCCGCAGAGGCGGACCGCATGTTCAGGAAGCGAGCGGTTGCATTCTGGCGTCAGCACCCCAGCCAGGCTGCGCGCCTGCTGTGGAAGAAATTCGTCTGGACCTGGACGGATCGGGAATTGCCGAACAGCAGCGACATCGACTGGCGGACAGCGCACAGCTGGCTGTTTCGGCTACCGTTGTTCCCGCTCAGCTTCGGCGCCGTGCTCCCGCTCGCCTTGGCCGGGGCGCTGCTCTTCGGCCGGCGCTGCCGCGAGCTGACGCTGCTCGGGTCGTTACTTGCCGTCGGCACCGGCACCTCCCTGCTTTTTTTCACCAACGGGCGCTTTCGACTGATCATGGTACCCGCCCTTCTGATCCTTGCCGGGGCAGGCGTCGAGCAGATGCGCCGCATCCTCCCGGCATGGCGCCAACAGGGGGCCGCGCTCGGGGCTGCGGTGCTCGGGGTGGCACTCGGACTGGTGGGTGCGTGGGGCAACTTCTACGACGTGCGCACGTATCGGATCCCGGAGATCAGCGTGAACACGGGCGCGCTCGAGCGGGAGGCAGGGCATCTCAGCGCGGCGGTGCACCACCTGCGCCAGGGCCTGGCCGGCAATCCACAGGATACGATCGGCTGGATTCACCTGGCCCTTGCGCTGGAACAGGACGGACAGCTCCGCGCGGCGCTGCACGCCTACCTCGATGCCCTCGTGCTGATGCCGACAGACCCCACGCTGCGCCAGATGGCCGGCCGCTTCTGCGAACGCTACCATATCGATCCGGCTTTGCTGCAGACCTACGCGAGCACGGCCGGTGAGGCAGCACGCCGCGCCGTCGCCGAACGGGCGCTACAGGCGTTACGACACCCAGCGCGCCAGGGTCGCGTGACCCCGGGGAAGAAAAACCCCGGCAAGGTCCCTCTTCGGCCCCACGGGAAAGGCGCGGAGTTGTCCCCGCTCGGTGCTGTGATACCATGAGGTCCATTGGGGTGTGGTATGGGCGAAGCGAAAGTAGCAGTACTGCAGACGCGGCCGGAGACGGTTCTCGACGACTACGAACGTCTCCTGGAAATGGCAGGCTGCGACCGCCACCTCGACGCGTCGAGCACGACGATCTTGAAAGACAACATTTCCTGGCACTTCCCGTTTCCGGGTGCCAACACCACGCCATGGCAGCTGGAAGGGACGATTCGGGGCTTGCGCAAGCACGGTTTTCACGATCTCGTCTGCGTGCAGAACAAAACCGTCGTCACCGACGCCTTCAAGGGCGAGGACCTCAATAAGTACCTTCCCATTTTCCGCCGCTACGACGTTCCCGTCCTGTACAATTTCAAGGGCGACGACATGAAATGGATCCCGTACCAGCCGAAGGCCAAGATGCTGGTGCTCGATTCAATCTTCCGCGACCACGGGGGCATTCAGGTACCGGATTACTTCTTCGGCAAGAACGTGGTCCATTTGCCGACGGTGAAGTGCCACATCTACACGACAACTACGGGTGCCATGAAGAACGCCTTCGGGGGCCTGCTGAACACGTTGCGCCACTACACGCACAGCTGGATCCACGAAACGCTAGTCGATCTGCTGGCTATCCAGAAGGAGCTACACACGGGAATCTTCGCGGTGATGGATGGGACGACGTGTGGCAATGGACCGGGACCGCGGACGATGTTCCCCGTGATCAAGAACTTGATCCTGGCGAGTGCCGATCAGGTGGCGATCGATGCGGTGGCGGCCAAAATGATGGGCTTCGACCCGATGCGTATCAAGTACATCAACCTGGCGCACGAGGCTGGCCTCGGTGTGGGCAAGCCGGACGAAATCGAGCTGGTCGGTCACGACGTCTCGCAGGAGAACTGGCACTTCCACGTCGGCGACAATCTGGCGAGCCGCGTTGGCGACCTGTTGTGGTTCAGCCCCCTGAAGCGCTTGCAGAACTTCTTCTTCCGCACGCCGCTGGTGAACGTGTTCATCTTCGGATCCGAAGCCTACCACGACTACTTCCGCTGGCCGCTCCGGGACCGTCACACCTTCGAAAACTGGCTCAGCGTAACCCCGTGGGGCAAGCTGTTCCAGCAGTACGCCTCCGTGAGCGCGGACCGCGCGCAGACGAAAGCAGCCTAGCGTCCTTCGTCAATCCCGCCAATGCGGGAATCCATCCGAATCCAACGCACACTTCACGCCGGCAACGAGATGCCTGCTCCCGGTGCTCGCAGGGACACGCTGCGCGGGCGCGACGAATGGGGAACCTGAGACCGGCCGGCTCACCCCCGCGCCCGGAGACTACTTCCGCGGTGTCACATCAGGGGGCACGGTGTACAGGTATTCATTCAAGAAGCGGAGCTCCTCCCCCATGCGTGCCAAGTCGACTCGCATGAGGTCACGGATCGACAGCATCGACACCACCTGCGTGCCGCGCACGATCGGCAGGTGGCGGATGTTGGCCTGATCCATGGAGCGCATCGCCGTCTGGTAGTCTTGGTTCTCGTCAGCGATCACCAGATCCGTGGTCATGACCTGTTCCACCATGGTACTGGCCGGATCGAGGCCTTTATTAATGACCCGGCGCACCACGTCGCGCTCGGAGAAAACGCCGATGAGCCGTTCCCGCTCGAGGACCACCACGATGCCGACGTTCTTCTCGGTCATCGTCTGCGCCGCTTCGGCCACAGTAGCGTCCTTACGGACGGCGAACAGGAACCCTTCCCGCATAATCTCGCGCAGTGTCTTCATCGCGAGCCTCCCGTGGCGAAGTGGATCTGCCTAGCTGGCAGTGTGTCGCGTTTTCACCGAGCCCGTCAACCTTTGCACCACTTCACGACGCCGAGGCTTCCGCCATGCCGAGCATCGTCGGGTTGGTGACCACGAGCTTCTCCGTGACCGTCTGCCGCACGTGTGCCACGACCGCCTGCCGCCAGGGCCCCGCGTCGGCATCACCCCGGCGAATGCGCTCGCACAACTCCTCGGTCCCCGCTCGTAGCCCACGCACGAGGCTGTCGCGGTCCGCAGGCGCCGCTTCCGTGCGACCGAGCAGCGCCCCGAGGCGCTGCCACTCGGCCTGGAACTGCGCGCGCTCGGCCTGCAGCTCGCGCTGTACGACGGCTAACACGTTCGCCGCCACACGGGCGTGAAATTTTTTCGGGCCATCGAGCACCGGCATCACATCGACGGCGAGAAAATGCCGCACGGCCTCGATCAGCTCACTATAGGTCGGTCGGTCCTGCATGGATCGGTTCCTCCTACGCCTCGATGAGATTCAACAGCTCGATCTCCATTTCCGCCGTGCGGCGGCCCAAGCTGGCGAGCTCGACGCTCCGGACGAGCCCATCCAGATAGGTCTTGGCCTGCATGATCGTGATGATCGCCCATTTGAGATTGCCGAGGACTTCCCAGAAACGCACCCGCTCGGGATCGACCGTCCTGCCGGCCGCCTCCTCGTAGGCGCGGAACAGTTCGGCGCGCGTGCCGATGCCGCCGACGGGCTTGTCGTCGTTGCCGAACCGCCACGAGCGCACGCAGATCCAACCGAGATCTTCCATGGGATCGCCGACGTGCGCCAGCTCCCAGTCCAGAATGCTACGCACACCTTCCGGACCGAAGATGACGTTGCCGATACGGAAGTCGCCGTGCACCACGACGTGCTCGCTCCCGGCGGGCAACCGCTCGCGCAACCAGCGGATGGCGAGCTCGAACGCGGGATGCGGGTCGGGGGTGATGGCACGGAAGATCTGGTCGTACCGGTCCAGCTCGCCCTGAGCGGGTGATTCCCCTGGCGGTGGTTCGGCAAGGAAGGTGAGCTGTTGCTTGACGCGGTCGATCCGGTGGACGGCGGCCAGAATGCGTCCAAGCTGGGCGGTCATCACCCGTCGCGCCACCGCGTACGCGTCGTCACGCAAGAGCCGTCGGGGAATTGTTTCTCCGTCGATCCGCTCCATGAGGAAGAACGGCGCCCCCAACGTTTCGGCCTCGTCACCGAGCCAGTGAACCTTCGGGACAGGAACACCCACGGCGGCCGCGGCGCGCAGCAACTCGAACTCGTGCCGGCGCTGCAGGCCCGCAGCTGCACCCGACCGGTCACGGCGCAATACCAGTGGCAGGCGGACGCTGGCGCCGTCCTTTTCGTAGCTGATGTCAACCGACCATGTCTCCCGTGAAGCCCCGCCGGGTAAGCGGCGCAGGCCGCACACCGACACACGCTCGACCCCCGCCTGTCGTGCAAGGAAGGCGGCCAGGCGGTGCTCCATCTCACGGATCTCCATCGCTCCTCAGCTGTACCCGATATCCTCGGCTTGTCCCAGCCTTCACAGCCGCATGACGACTGCGCCCCCTTGGGGCCGGAACACGAAGCGGTGGTCGCCAACACGTGCGGCAGGGCTGAGGCGGGAGCAGTAGAAATGACGGTCGACGCGCCTGAGAAACGTGCTGAGCACGCTGTCGGCCACGAGATTGACCGTGCATCCCCCGAACCCGGCGCCGGTGAGGCGCGAGCCCAGGGCCCCCGCTTCCTTGGCAATCTTGACGAGCTCTTCAAGCTCCGTGCAGCTAATCTCATAGTCGTCGCGGCAACTGGCGTGCGACGCATCCATGAGCTGCCCAAACGCCAGCGCATCCGCGGCATGCAAGGCATCCTCAGCCTGCTCGACGCGTACCGCCTCCGTCAGCACGTGACGGGCACGGCGCAGCAGACTGAACTGATCCCCCAAAGCCGCCTGCACCCCACAGTCACTGCGTAGCCGCTCAGGGCTCGCACCGATGAGGTCCGCAACCTCGGCCAGGCGCAGGGGCCGGTCCGGTATGTAGGCAGCGAGATGCGAGAGAAAGTCCAGCAGGGGTCGGTGTGGGAAGAGGAGGGACAGGTCACCGAACGCCCGCAGTGGACGCGGCAGGCTACCGCCCAACGCCCGCTCCAGCACCCGGCAGGCCAGCCGGCACTCGATCACGCGCAGGTTATACGCTTCCCGCGCCGCCCCGGATTTCTCCGCGGGCACCAGGCTGTGGCACACGACAACGCTGTACCCGCCGGGCAGCGGGACGGTGCGGACGCGCAGAGGGGAGAAATCAATACGCAGGGCGTACCCGGCCTGCGCCAGCAGGCTGGTTGCTTGGTCCATCCCGCCGCTTAGGGTGCCGACGTACTGCTCTGCCTGAGGCAGCAGCTCGGCCAATGCGGCATACGGCATCTCGACATCGTTCGCCGCGAGCAACGCCAACGCGTTGGCAACGACGAGGGCGGACGAAGAGGACAGGCCGGCGCCACGTGGAATGTCGCCGTGGACCACGAGATCGGCCCCGTAGCGCAGCTGCTCACCGCAGTTGCGCATCAGCCCTTGCGCCGCAGCCTTGGAATAATTGCCCCAGTCGCCGTTCGCACCCGGCGGGATGCTGCCCGCTTGCCGGTAGTGGCGGGGTGAAAACTCCGGTGCGCTATTGAACAGCCAGACCTCTTGATCTGCACGCGGCCTGCCCGCAGTGAGCACGCTGCGGTCGATCGCCATCGGCAGGACGGGGAGACCGTTGTAATCGGTATGCTCACCCAAGAGGTTGACCCGGCCCGGGGCGCGGACCACGAAGGTGGCGGGGCGCCCGGTCACGCGCCGGAACCGTTCCAGCAGCGGCCCAGTGCGTCGCCGTTCTCCTTCTGGCAAGCAGGCAAGGCGATCGCCGCTCATCGGCCGTCCTCGGCAGTGAAAGCGCGTTCGGCCACGGCCAGGTCTTCCGGCGTCCCGAGATCGCCCCAGAAACCTTGGACCGGATGGGCTCGAACGACGCCCCCGGCAGCAATCAGTCCCGCGATGGCTTGGGGAAGCTCATATTCCCCGCGTGGGGATGGGCGCACACGCTCGGCGTACGTGAGGATCCGCGGTGTGCAGACGAAGATGCCCGCATTGTTCCAGTGCGTCTGCGACCCGCCCTGCGGCGGCTTCTCGACCAACTGCGTCACGCGCCACTGGCCATCCATGTACACCGCCGCACCGCGCCACGGGTCATCGGCTGCATTGACCATGAGGAGGACCTCGCACGGCAGCCGCCGGAACTCGGTCACCAACGCGGCGTAGTTTCCCGGTGCGACCACAACGTCTCCCCACGTCAGCAGAAACGGCCGCCGCGCAACGACATCCCGCGCCAGCAGGAGTGCCCGGGCAGTTCCTTCCGGCTTGAGTTGGTGGCGGTAGGCCAGCCGGATTCCGCAGCGGCTGCCGTCACCGAGGTGGGCGGCGATCTGCTCGCCACGGTAGCCGGTGACGATCACAACGTCACGCACGCCCGCCGCCGTGAGGCCGCGGAGAATGTGTTCGATGATCGGCCGTCCCTTCAACGGGAGCATTGGCTTCGGCTTCGTGGCCGTGAGCGCTCCCATGCGAGAACCGCGACCCGCTGCCAGTATCACCGCATGCATGCCGGCACGCACGCTGCAATGATAGGAGATGGAAGGCAAGAATGGGATAGCAGAGATGACTGGGGGGTGACGGGCGCGCCCGAAGCTGAGCGTTGCCGTCCATTTTCAGATTGACGAACGGCAGCAGCATTGGTTAGTGTGGCGTATGCTTATGAACAGGGCGCGGCTTGCATTCGACGGTCAAACGTCGGCGACGGTTGCACGGCGAGTTCGGGCACAGTTCCGCCGCTGCTGGCATAACGCTGCGCTCGCCGTCAGTCTGCTCGGTCCGGGGGCGTTCTACGTGGAAGGGTGGATCGTCACCAGCCACGCCGATCCCTTTGTCATCGAGCACGGCTGGTGTGAGGGTGCCGGGCGGCTCGTCGATCCGAGCTACGCACCTACCGTCAGTCCCTTTGACCCCCCGGTGGCCTACTTCACCGGCATGCGCTTCAGTATCAAAGAAGCCGAGGCAGCGGTGTACCGGCGCAAGCTACCGCTCGCCTGGTCGGAGGAGCATCGGGAGCACGGCGAAGCGTTCGACGCGGCGTGGCGCTATGCCACACGGTACCGCCGGCTCGGGTCCCTGCCGCCGACCCGCGTGGTCCACTGCCGGCGCGAGCCCTCTGACCTGATCATCGCGCGCCCATCCAAGTGGGCTGGCCCCTTCTACTTCGGGCGAGACGGCACCCGTGAAGAGGTCATTGCAAAGTTCCGCCGCTGGCTCATTCGCCGGCCCAGGCTGTTGCATGACGTCTGGACCCTGCGTGGAAAGGCTCTCGGCTGTCACTGCCCGCCCCTGCCCTGCCACGGGGACGTGCTGGCCGAACTAGCCAACGTTTGTGATGACGGCACGACCCAGCCGAGGCCGGAGCGGAGGTCGGGCTTGGACGCCGAACTGCATCGCCACCAGCACGTCTCACAGCGCGGCGGCTTTCTGTAACGAGAGTCGGCGCCAGGGAGCGGAAGGATGCCACTCGCATCTACCGGCCTTTACGCGGGAACCAGCTTGGGTTGCCGGGCGGGGGTGAAATCCCTGTCGTCCCATTGAGGCTGCGCGATGCGCTTACGGCAAGTCGCGCTGGTGGCACGCAACCTCGATCCGGTGGTCGAAGAGTTGTGTGCCGTGCTCGGTATCGCGGTGGCTTTCCGCGACCCCGGGGTCCAGACCTTTGGCCTGCACAACGCTGTGATGCCGATCGGAGACACGTTCCTCGAGGTGGTCTCCCCGGTCGAACCGGACACTACGGCGGGTCGCTTCCTGGATCGGCGCGGCGGCGACGGCGGGTACATGATCCTCATCCAATGCGATGATCTCGACGCCGATCGGCGGCGCGTCGCTGCCCTGGGCATCCGCATCGTGTGGAGCATCGACCTTCCGGACATCCGCGGCACGCACCTTCACCCGCGTGACGTGGGAGGAGCCATCCTGTCACTTGATGCGGCGGTACCGCCGTCGTCGTGGCGCTGGGCGGGACCAGAGTGGGAAAAGGCGGTGCGTACCGATGTTGTCAGTGAAATCACCTGTGTGGAACTCCAGGCCGACGAACCACTGGCCCTGGCGCACCGCTGGTCCCAGGTGCTGAACCGCCCCGTCGCTCGGACCCCGGCGGGGGTTGCCCGAATCATGCTCGATCAGGGAGCGATCCGGTTCGTGAAGGCGGCCGATGGTCGCGGCGAAGGCGTCGGCGGGTTTGACGTCGCAGTCGTCGATCGCCAGCGGATCCTCGCCTCGGCCCGCGCGCGACACGTCCCCATCCACGACAACCACATCATGATCTGTGGAACGCGGATCCGCCTCGTTTGAGCACACGGCGCGGGCCGCAACGGGCACGGCGCGGGCGTGCGGCGGTGCAATCACCCTGGGGGCGTCCAGCGCGGCGGTTGTGCCGGCAGTGAGACGCTAAAGCGGGCTCCCGAGCTCGGTGGGCTCTCGACGGTGACGTCGCCGCCTAGCGCCTCCGTGAGACGCTTGACGATGTAGAGGCCGAGCCCGACGCCACCACCACGCGGTGGCCGTGCAGTGCCTTGGCGAAACATCTCGAAGATCGTGGCCAGATCCTCTGAGGCAATCCCGGGTCCGGTATCCGCAACCGTGAAGCACATACCAGGCTCGTGAAGTTGGCGCTGCGCGGAAATCGTGACCGTCCCCTGCTCGGTGTACTTGAGCGCGTTGTGGATGAGGTTGCGCAGAATCATTTCCACCTTTCTGCGATCAGTGTGGACAACGGCCCGCTCGTCTGCCGCATTCCAACTGACATGCACCCCGCCGCCGCACCAGGAAGCCGGAAGGCTCACACGCAAGCTGGTGAACAGCTCGCCGACGCTGAACGGTTCCACCTCCAACGGTAGGGCCCGCGCTTCCAATCGGTTCAGCGTGAGCATAGCCTGAATCAAGTCGAGCAGCTGTATCGACTGCTGGTGGATGCGTTGTAACGTGTCCAGCTGATTCGCAGTAGGCGGGTCGAACGCACCTTCGAGGAGCAGGTCGGTATACCCGAGGATCACATTCAGCGGGGTGCGCAGCTCATGCGAGACGGTGGCCACGAACTCGGACTTGATGTGGTCCGCCGCACGCACGTCCTCGATCAAGCGGGCATTTTCCAGGGCCACGCTCGCCTGGTTGGCGATCGCCGCCAGTAAGCGGTGCTGCCGCTCGCCAATCCCTTCGGCCCGACCGGTGTAGCAGCAACCCAAGATGCCAATGACACGCTCGTTGCGCCGCACCGCCTGCAGGAGCGCGGCGGTGAGATTCCACCGCTGCAGCAAGAAGCCGAAACCGAATTCTTGCTCCTCACGCCCGACCAGTTCCAGCGTCCCCATTCGTTCGAGGCGATCGTACATGGTAGGGGCCCCCGCGGGATAGAAATCGAGCGCTCGGAGCTCTTCGGCGATGATATCCGGCGCGTTACTCACGGCCGCGATGCGGAACGACGGGGCGTCCTCCTCACGTTGGTAGAGAAACGCCCAGTTCGCCCCTAGTGCCAGGCGGGTAAGCTCGGTCAGCTGCTCGACGAGGGCACCGGGGTCGGTGATCGTGGCGTTGAGCGCGCGTCCCACCCGCAACAGTGCCGCAGAGAACTCGTGCTCTTGCTGCTGCTCAGCGTTGGCACGTCGCAATGCGATGGCCTGACGGAAGATGGATAACCGATGGGCATCAAAGAGGTAGGCTCCGAGCGCCGTCAGGCAAACGGCGGCAAGCAGGGCCAGCGGGTCGTAGGGGGCAGGCACGCCAGGTGCCGCGCCGGCGGCGAGCGCCAGTGGATAGCCGGCCAAGGCGCCAAGGCTCCCGAAGACCTGCCCACGCAGGCCCCACGGGTAGAGAATGACGAGCCCGGTGAGGAAGAGCAGGAGCAGAAGCACGAGCACCTCCGCGCTGCCGTGTACCGTCCCGAAGTACGCACTCATGGCAAGGGCCAGGACGTTGGTGGCAAGCACTGTGGCCGTGACGCTCCGTGCCGGCGCGCGCTGCACCGCCACCAACTGCGCCAGGCATGTCAGCACGTGCGCCGCGTATGCCATCAAGATCGGCCCCGTTCGCTGCGGGTGGTAGACCCATTCGAGCGCGCTGGCCCCACCAATGGAGGATAGGAAGATCAGGACAGCCATGGGCACCCGCCGTGCCATGAGCTGCTGCGTTTCGGCGCGGTACGCTTGGCCGAGCGAGTCGGTGATGGTCCGTCTCGCAGCTAGTCCATTTGCCATGACAGATTCACAACGCGGCTAGGGCCCATATATGGATGTCATGCTCCATCACAATCGCCGCATTGGATGCCGGCCCGTTCGTATGGTACATGCCGTCACCGATCATTGGCCTGCGCTGCGTGCCGCAGCCTTAGCTGCTCGGGAGATCTCACTGAACATGCTGTCCAGTCAACCGGTCCCGCAATATTTGTGCCGCAGCGTGCTGATCGCTCTCTTCGGGGGGGTCCTTGCCGGTCCCGCTACCCCGAGCTCCGGGATGACCTCGGGTGTAACGCAAACTGCGCCAGGGGTCTCGGCATGTGCGGGCGACTGCAATGGCAATGGAGTAGTAACCGTCGACGAATTGGTCACTGGCATCAACATCGCCCTGGGCACTGTGATGCTCAGCACATGTCCTGCGCTGGACGCGAACGGGGACGACGCAGTGACCATCGACGAGCTGGTCACCGGCGTTGATAACGCCCTCCAAGGCTGCCCCAGAGTGCTCACACCCGCAGCGTCCGCGAGTATCGGCATCGCCACGCCCACCCTCACGGCCACGGCAGCCCCTACCGAGACGGCCACCCTGGCAGAGCTGCGCACTGCCACAGCAACGGTGACTCCCACGCAGAGTGTACCCCCGACTCGCACGCGAGTGCCCACGGAGACGCCCGACCTTGGTCTGACGCACACACCCACCCGGAGCCCAGCCAGTACGGCAACACCGACGGAAACCGCGACGGCGACCCCCCACCGTACCGACACCGGGGCCGCTCAGCCCACACGCACGAGCACGGTCCCCCCACCGTCAACGGGGACGGCAACCACGACTCTCACCGCAACCCCGCCAGCGACTCGTGTTGACAGTCCAACCCGCACTCCGTCTGGCACGTCAACCCGCGCGCCTACTGAGTCTCCTGCCGCGACACAGACCGAAGCTGCCACAACCGCGCCAACGTTCACTGTCACCGCGACTGCGACGCCCACCGAGACAGCGAGCTCGACGGCGACGCAGACGCCAGCGAATACCTTGGCGGCCACCCCTACACGAACGCCAACCGTTGCTTTTACACCGGTCCACACGGCCACACCGTCTCGATCACCGAGCGCGACGCCGGCGGCAACGGAGACCCCAACCTCAACTGCGACACCGACGGGCTTGCCGACCGGAACCCCGCCGGATACTGCAACGCCCACTGAAACACCGACCGCGTCATCGACGGCGACACCCACGGGGACGGCGACGCCCACGGGCACCAGCACAGCAACCCCGACGCGGACACCGACGGCAACGCCATCGGTATGTCCGTTCGACTTCAATAACCCCGGCCCAGCATCGGATGCATGTGTGTACACTGGCCGATGGAATCCCGCCTGCGGGCACGATCAGCTTGTTGGCACCTGGCTGGTCATCGACCAGAGCGTGGTAGCCGCCATCAGCACGCAGCCGACCGCGTTCCTCCGCGGCACCATCAGCTCTGCAACAGCCGTCACCTTGACCGACTGGGCTACGAATCTCAGCTTCTCCGATTCCCAGCCCCTGTCAGGCACCATGCAGCTGGGCAACGGGGCGTTTGTGATCAGCCCCACCGCCCCGCCGTTCAGCATCGAGATGTGCAACTTCGAGCAATACTCTGGAGTCTTTGCTGGCGTACAGGGCGGTGGGGCGGTGTCGCGACCAAACGGCGCGACGTCTGGTTCTCCGCTCGACCTGGACGAGGGACCGGTGCGCGCCGGTGCTCGATCGTAGGCCGGTGCCTTTTCTTTTCGGCCCGCCAGGGGTAACGTCCCTCCCCGTGCGGCGCAGTGCCGGTCACACCGTTGCCCTGATCCACCGCCTCTTGGCGTACACGTTTGCCTTCGTGGGTCTCCTCTTCCTGCTCGCCCCGAACGGGACGGTGCGAACTATCAACGCCGTGGGGGCAGTGTTCCGCGTGTTTCCGCCTGCAGCGGAATCAGACTTGCGTTTCTGGCTCAGCCTGGGTTTTGCGTACATGGTGTTGGTCACAGTGCTGGCGTGGCGAATCGCCGCGGATCCGTACGCCCACCGCACGTTGATGCCGATTCTGGCAGCGGGTAAGTGTGCCTCCTCGGTCACGTCGCTCATCTTCTTTGCGGTGCACCAGCCGGCGTTTCTCTACCTGCTAAACTTCCTCGTCGACGGCTCGATCGTTGGGATCGTCCTTGCATGCTACGTCTGGCTTGGCACCGAGGAGTACCGCTCTCGACCCACGGCGTTGCCGCGTGGGCGGCTGGGGGAGTTGCTGGCGCTCCTCACGAGCACGATGATCCCCGAGGGCGGCGCCTTTGGGGCGGGTGCCGCCACCCTACAGCTGGATCGGGCCGTGTGGCAGTATTTCGGGCAGCTGCATCCGCTGGGTGCCGCGGGCCTCGCGGCCATCCTGTACGTGATCGAGTTCGGCCCTTTTGTGTTCGGCCCGCGCTGTCGGCGCTTCTCCCGTCTCAGTACTGGAGAGCGCGAGGCCTACCTCGCCGGCTGGGAAACATCACGGCTGGCACCACGCCGGCAACTGCTGAGCGGGCTCAAGCTCGCCGTCATGCTCCAATTTTACACCTCCCCCGACGCGTGCGCAGCAATCGGCTACGATGGCGCCTACCTGCACGAGAAGCTGCTCGCCGGACCGAACGCCGCCTTCCATCGAGCGCGCATGGCATGATAATCGACGGGGCGACGGTCGAGCGCGACTGCAATGTGCGCACGCAGGTGTGCGTCATCGGATCAGGCGCCGGCGGGGCGGTCGTCGCCAAAGAACTCGCCGAGGCGGGCATCGACGTGTGCCTGCTCGAAGAAGGCCCATACTATCGCGGCAAGGATTTCACTGGCGATCCGCGGCAGATGATCGACTTACTGTACCGCAACCGTGGTCTGACCGGGACCGTTGGCCGCCTCACCATTCCCATTCCGCTCGGCAAGTGCGTGGGTGGCACCACCACCATCAACTCGGGCACATGTTACCGCACACCCGATTACGTCCTCGAGTCGTGGCAACGCGAGCACGGCGTGTCTGACATCGATGAGCCACACCTGCGGCCGTACTTCGAGCAGGTGGAACACGCCCTCCACGTGCACCCGGTGCCCGACGACACCTACGGCAGGAACAGCCGCCTGTTCGAGCGCGGCGCAGGGGCGCTCGGCTTCGCAGGTGCTCGTATTCCACGCAACACGAAGGGCTGCCTGGGAACAGGTGTGTGTGCCTTCGGCTGCCCGCAGGATGCGAAGCAGGCCATGCATGTGAGCTACGTGCCTCAAGCAGTGGCCGCTGGAGCGCGGCTGTATACGCGCTGTCGCGCCGACCGGATCCTGGCGGCGCACGGCTCGGCCTTCGGCGCTCTGGCGAGCTTTCTCGGCAGCAACGATCGCGAGAACGGCTGCCAGCTGCGCGTGTTGGCCGACCGGACCGTTGTTGCCGCGGGGGCCCTGCTCACCCCGGTGCTGCTGCAGCGCAGTGGCATCACAGACGGCTCAGGCTGCCGTGGCCGCAACCTGCATATCCATCCTGCCACCCGGGTCGGCGCTCTGTTCGACGAAGAGGTGCGTGGGTGGGAAGAAGTGCCGCAGGCGTACAACGTCCACCAGTTCACACGCGACGGCATTTTCATTCAGGGGCAGTTTCAGCCGCCGAGCACCGAGGCGCCGGTGTTGCCGGGCATCGGCGCCGCGCACAAAGAGCTGATGAGCCGCTTCAGGCATCTGGCCTCGTTCGGCGCGCTAATCTCCGACGTGTCTGCCGGACGCGTACGCGCCCGCGGCAACGGCTGGCCGCTGGTAACCTACCGCATGGTTCCCGAGGATGTACGGAAGCTCACGCGCGCGATCAGTCTCACGGCGCAGATCTTCTTTGCCGCCGGCGCACAGGCGGTCTTCTCGGGGATCCACCGCCGTCCGGTCCTGCACAGCGCGGAGGAGTCCCGTGCCCTGCTGGACGCCGGCTTCAAGGCAACAGACTTCGAGATGATGGCCTTTCACCCACAGGGCACGTGCCGGATGGGAGACGATCCCGCGCGTGCCGTCACCGACGCCTACGGCGGGCACCACGGTACGCGCAACCTGATCGTCGCCGACGCCAGCCTCTTTCCGTCCTCGTGCAAGGTGAACCCGCAGATCACCATCATGGCCTTGGCGACTCGGGCGGCCGCCCGGCTGATCGACGACCTGAGGCACTGAGCCAGCTGGAACTCATCCCCGCGTGGAGGCCCCCGGCTGCTTCCGTCCCCGGACAGTAGCCGGCAGCGGCACGCAATTGATAAGGGGATCATCCTTGGCAACGCCGGCGCCAGCGGGGCCGACCCGCCACGGAGGCGGCGGAGCGGGCGTGGCGCTGCGACGAGCTGTACGTGCGTGACCGGCACGCTTCTGCCCGAGGTGCTTGATTGCCGAAGAAGGAAGGCGCGCCCGGGGTGATTCGAACACCCGACCTACTGGTTCGAAGCCAGTCGCTCTAGTCCAGCTGAGCTACGGGCGCAGAACTCAACGCTGCAAGTTCCAAGCATCAAGGAGCAAGCTCCGAGAATGACAAGGGGCCTCTCCGAGCCGCACCTCGAGGAGCACATCACTACCGCCGGCGCACGGTCTTGGTCAATCCCTTCAACATCAGAGATACCTCGATCGCACGGCGCTCTTCCCCTTCGTCAACTGGTAGAACAACCGCGTCAGCTCCCGTCCCTTTTGCCACACCAGCAGATCTTCAAAGCGATTCGCCATGGCGATCCGACCCTGCTTTCAGCTTGTCGTTCTTACCGCTCCGCCTTCCAGATCGTCCCGGACGGCGTGTCTTCCAGGACGATCCCTTTCGCCTTCAGGTCAGCCCGAATCCGATCGGCTTCCTTGAAGTCGCGGGCTTTGCGCGCTGCGTCACGGGCTGCGATGCGGCGCTCAATCTCGGCGGCGTCGAGCGCCGCGCCAGCAAGATGCTGGCGCTTGGCCCGCTCCAGGACGGACCGAGGTTCCTGAGCACCCACGCCCAACACGGTGGCGATCTCGGCCAGCGCCCGGCGTAACGGTGCCGCGGCTCGCGGCTGATTTTCATCGAGCAGGCGGTTGATGGCGCGCACGGTCTCGAAGATCACCCCCACGGCACGGGCAGTATTCAGATCGTCGTCCATCGCCGCCTGGAACTCCTCCATGACTCGCCCGTCGACGGGTACCTCGGCCACGTTGTCCTGATCGACGGCAGCATCGACGCGGGCCAAAGCTTCATACAACCGGTTCAGCGCTCGGCCAGACTCGTCCAAACGCTCGGGCGAGAAGTCGAGCGGGCTGCGATAGTGGGTGCCGAGGACAAACAGACGCACCGCTTCACCGCCCGCCCGACCAGCCGCCTCCTGCACCGTCATGAAGTTCCCCAGCGACTTCGACATCTTCTCCTGGGCGATGGTCACCATACCGTTGTGCAGCCAGTAGCGCGCGAAGGCGCAGCCTGCGGCTCCTTCGGATTGTGCAATCTCATTCTCGTGGTGCGGGAAGATGAGGTCGGTCCCGCCGCCGTGGATGTCGAAAGGTTGCCCCAGGTACTTGGTGCTCATCACCGAACATTCGATGTGCCACCCGGGCCGTCCTCGGCCCCACGGACTGTCCCATGAGGGCTCACCGGCTTTGCTCACCTTCCACAAGGCGAAATCCATCGGGTGCCGCTTGCGGGCATCCACCTCGACCCGGGCGCCGGCAACCATATCTTCCAGCTTACGCTTGGACAGCTTCCCGTAACCGGAGAACTTGCCGACAGCGTAGTACACGTCGCCCCCGGCCGCGTACGCCAGCCCTTTGCGTTCCAACACCTCGATCAACTCGATCATATCGCCGATGTGCGCCGTCGCCCGCGGTTCGAGTGTCGGGGACAGGCACGCGAGGGCCTTCACGTCTTCGGCGAAGCAACGGATATTGGCTTCCGCCAGCTCCCAAGCCGCAATGCCGGCCTGGTGTGCGCGCGCGATGATCTTGTCGTCGACGTCGGTCAGGTTACGCACGAACGTGACGTCGTAGCCGAGGAACCGAAGGTAACGGAACAGCACGTCAAAGGTGACAACGGCACGCGCGTGCCCGATGTGCGACCGGTCGTACACGGTCACCCCGCACACGTACATACCGACCTTGCCCGGCACCAGGGGCACAAACTCCTCGAGTCGGCCGGAGAGAGTGTTGTGAAGCTTCAGCGGCATGGCAGGCATTCAGGTTGTCGTGCGGGGCAGGACCCGCCGGGCGCGAATGCGGGGCACCGTTGCGACCGAGCTGTTCTCACTCTTCTTCCTCCCGCAGCTTGGCGAGCACGGACAGGTCCTCCAGCGTCGTGGTGTCGCCCAGGCGTTGCTTACCGGCGGCGATGTCCCGCAGCAGGCGGCGCATGATCTTGCCGCTGCGAGTCTTGGGCAGCGTATCGGTGAAGCGGACGTCCTCGGGACGCGCGAACGCTCCGATTTCCTTGCCAACGTGTTGGCGCAGCTTCCGGCGTAGGTCTTCGGTCGGCTGGTAGCCGGCCTCGAGCGTGACGAACGCGGCGATCACCTGTCCCTTCAAGGCGTCCGGCCGGCCGACGACTGCGGCTTCAGCCACGGCAGGATGGCTGACGAGCGCGCTCTCCACTTCCATCGTGCCCAAGCGGTGGCCGGCAACATTGACCACATCGTCGACGCGACCCATGATCCAGAAGTATCCGTCTTCATCACGCCGTGCCCCGTCCCCAGTGAAATAGACGCCGGGAATCTGGCTCCAGTACTGCTGAACGTAGCGGTCCGGCTCGCCATAGATGGTTCGCAGCATCCCTGGCCACGGCCGTGTGATCACCAAGAAGCCGCCCTGGTTGGTGGCCACAGGCGTGCCTTCGCGTGTCATGATGTCGGCAGTGATGCCCGGAAACGGGCGTGTCGCGGATCCCGGCTTGGTGGGTGTCACGCCGGGTAACGGCGAGATCAGGATCCCCCCCGTTTCGGTTTGCCACCAGGTATCGACGATCGGGCAGCGTTGCTTACCAATTTGATCATGATACCACATCCATGCTTCCGGGTTGATGGGCTCTCCCACCGTCCCCA